>JACMNL010000095.1 GCA_014378525.1 Bacteriovorax sp. | reverse complement strand
CGATGATCCTGATCAGATCATGAATGATGCCGATAAAAATGAGATGAAAGATCTCGGCATGAATGAAGATGGTGGAAGCGATGAAGAAGTTTCAACTGTTAAAACTAAACCAAAAAAGAAAGAAACAAAAATTGTCAGCGGCAGAAAATCTGCAACAAAACATAATTCGACAGTAATGGAAGAATCAGTACCTGAATATTCTCCGAATAATAATTCGAAGACATGGGAAGTATGGGGAACACTGGCCTTGAATTCGCTTACAGGTACAGTTGATAGCGGAACTGATGCAACGACTGGTGAAGCAACATCTACAGGTGCCTCAAATTCATCTCTTGATTTTTCTGCAGGGATTGAAAAATATTTTCTTAAATCGAGCGGCTTCTTAAAGGAATTTTCCCTGAACCTTACTCTGCACAAAGTTTCAGTTGAAAATGGTGACCAGATTAAATCTAAAACGGACCTGTTTGAATATGGTGCCGGCGCGAACTATCACTTTTATAATTCTGCGGCCTCTACCAATAAACTTGTAGGATTTGTGACAGGAACTATAGGGAAAGGATCTTCAACTGTTGCATCGACATCAGTTGTAAGCGGTGTTTCGACGACGGAGTCACTGAAAGGTGATACATCATTTTTCTCCGGTGGACTTGGGGCGAAGTATGTTTTAACAAATGGCTTTGGGATTCGTGCTGTGCTTGATTATTATCACACAACGGAAACTTATTCGTTTGAAGACAGTACGACGAAGAGAACTCTGGCGGGGCCGAGAGTTCAGTTTGGTCTTTCGTACAGATTCTAAAAATTAATAATTATTTGAAATTTTTAATATTTTCATTTGAAACATGAAAATATTTGCTTAACGTCTTTTGATGTTTAGTAAAGTACTCATCAAAATCCACCGACGTATTCTCTTTCCAGATCGCTCTCGTAGAAATCGACAACCTTCTCATCACTAAATCTTCAAAGGTCTTTGGCATTTCCGTTTCACAAATGTGAACCAGGTCAGCTTCTGATGGAAGTCTCCATTCAAACGGTTCAATGACAGACGGACGTCGGAGTGGCGTTTCAGTTTTATCGCGATTGTAGCTCACTCTAAAACGATGACATATTTTCTGGGTAACTTCACGGCCCATGACTCTGAATGTTGTATATTTTCCGCCGGCGATAACATAGGTATCAGAGCTCGGTTGAAAAACTTTATGCTCGCGTGAAGTTTTTCCTCTGTCACCAGCTGAGTTTCCTTCTCTCACAAGCGGTCTTATTCCAGCAAAACTACCAATGATTTTTTCTTTTTTGATGTCGAGTTTAGGGAAATAAGAATTTAAATTTTTAATCAGGTAATTAATTTCTTCATCAGTAGGTGTTACGTGAAAAAGATCATCTTTGTTTGGGACTTCTGTTGTACCAACGAGGACTTTATCACCGTGAGGGATAACGAATATTACACGGTCACCGAATTCATCCTGAGGAGTCATAACAATCGGGTAGGCGATAGGAAGATCCCTGGCACTAATCCAGATATGTGAGCCTTTCGAAGGAAGGAGAACGTCCTGCCAGTTATAGAAATCATATTGTTTTAAAAAAATATCAGTGAAAGGGCCAAGGGCATAAACCACCTGGTCAGCAATAATATTTGTTTCAACACCAGTAAACTGGTCTTTGATCGTCAGTGTATTTTTGTTATTGATCTTTCTTACGTTCACAACTTTTGTGTGGTTTAAGGCGTAAGCATGATCTTCGGCAAGTGCATCGTAAATAACTTCCAGAGTGATTTTTGCGTCGTCCATAATTCCGTCGAAATAAACTCCGGCACCTGTCAGACCCTCAGGATTTAATCCAATGATGTCCTGAAGCGTTTGGGATTTTGATTTCATACTGTAGGGAGAGTTTTTAAAGCTCGAAAGAAAATCGTATAAATAAAGGCCAATCCTGATCATCCAGAGCGGACGTTTTGCATCGCTATAAACCGGAAGATAAAAAGGAACTTCTTTGGCGAGATGTGGAGTAAGTTTCAGCCACAGGTTTTTTTCGTGAAGAGCTTCAAACACCAATGGGAAATCCATATTCTCAAGGTATCTGATTCCACCGTGAAGCATTTTTGAACTGCGCTCGCTCGTTTGTGAGGAAAAATCTCCGGCCTCAACCAGAAGGGTTTCAACACCGTTTAAAACGAGGTCGCGGAAAATTCCGGCACCGACAATACCACCGCCAACAATGACGGTTTTAAATTGAGTTTTATCTGCCGGTATACTCACGCATTCTCCCTGCTTATAATCGCAAGAGTGGCACTACACGTAATCTGATAAGCACTCACACGGTTATGAGAGCGTTCAAAATTTAGCGGTGAAAGTTGAAAAGATAAACCCAAAAGTGCGTTGGCATTTTGGGCGAACGCTTTTTGTTTTAGTTGTTGAGTCAGGTCATCATAGATCAGTGAAAAAGAATTCTGATAGTCTTTGAATGCTTTTTCAGAGGTGATTTCCGACGTTTCTGTATTTTCGAAATCATAAAGTTCAGAGTGCTCTCTGTTGGTTCTTTGAACGTACTGAAGTTTTTCAAGCTCCGCTTCTTCAACTATTGAAAAAGTTGTCTGTACTCCGATGTAGCTCTCGACGTTGTAACCCTGAATCGATGACATGGTTGTCACGATGATATCCTGGATTGTGTTATCAAGTTCCGAAAGCTTTAAACTCTCAGTTCTGTTTTGTTTTAAGCTGTCTTTTTTCAATAATCCACGTGGATTTGATTCACCTGATTTTGACGGGTGTACTTCATCTGATAGGCCTACTTCCAGATCGAGATCGAAACGGCGCAATTTATGAGCGAGTATGATCGCCGTATACTCACTGATCTGAGGGATGATTAATGACCCCAGTTCTATGGCCATCAGAGTATCTTTTTCATTGGTATCTGTGACGATGCCGAATTCTTTGAGCAGATTGACAATATCGTCAGCTTCTTCTTTAAATTTTATGTGACGGACGATAATACTATAAGGAGGATTTCCTCCGCCCTGAACCTGTCCGTAAGAAAAATTATTGGCAAAAGTTTTTACGTCTTCAAAACGCTCAGAAGTATTTGTATAAGTTTCATGAGAGGCGATTGTTTCTTCCACCATCGGGATGATTTCTACGTCGTCCAGATCGTTGGTATCAAACGCAAATGCATCACTGCTCGATTCCATTGGATTTTCTGACAACAGTTCGTCATCAGATTCATCGATAGAGCCTTCAAAAGAATTTTCTTCTGTTGAGTCGTCGCCGAATGAATTATTTTCGAATGTAAAATCAGAAGGAGATTCATCGCTTTGCTCGAATGATACTTCATCGAGAGAACTGACTTCGAAGGCGGGAACTTCTTCAGTTGTTACTTCTTCAGACATTTCAAAGGGGATTTCAGGTGGCGCATCACCTTCATCTAAGGCATCAAGACTGATGCCCGTTGATGATAGATCTTTTTTATTCTGATCAGGAGAAAAGTTATCAAACTGCATATCGAGATCAGAATCTTCCGAGTGTAAAAACTCGGAAAGATCCTCGATTCTCGTTAAGTCTTTATTCTCTTCATCCTTCTTTTTAACCATGTCTACCTTTTAAGCATCTGTCCCGTGACACTGCTTATACTTTTTACCAGAGCCGCATGGACAAGGATCATTGCGTCCCACTTTCGGGTTTGATCTCTTGATTAGTTTTGCTTCTTCCTTCACTGTCTCAGCTTCTAATAAGCGTCTGTGTGCTTCAAGCTGGGCCTCTAATTCTTCAGAGTGTTTCTTCTGAAGCTCTTCGATCTCGGCCTTAGTATAAAGTCTAACTGTAAATAAATTATTAACAATCGATTTCTTAACTTCGCCTTTCATTGCATCGAAAAGAAGGAATGATTCTTTTTTGTATTCAGTTAACGGGTCTTTCTGAGCGTACGCACGAAGGTTGATCCCTTCTTTAGCGTGGTCCATTTGAAGTAAATGGTCTTTCCAGTGCTGATCGAAAGCTGAAAGAAGAATCTCTCTTAAAGCGTAAACAATCTGTTCCGGCTCATACTGAGAAAATTTCTTCTCAAGAACTTTGTTGGCGATTGCACCGAAGTACTGCTCGATTTCACTATCATAAGATGTAATCAGCTCGTTGTATGAGACATCATAGTCTGTATTAAACATCGTTTTAAATCCGTGTTTCAGGCCGGCCCAGTCCCATGAATCAAGCGGAGCTTTTTTCTCAGGTCTGTAATTCGCTAAAAAATCCACTGCAACGTCTTCCACCATTTCTGAAACGAAACCGGCGTTGTCAGAGTCATTTAAAATATCGCGGCGGATTTTATAGATGATACGACGTTGCTCGTTCATAACGTTGTCGTACTCAAGTAAATGCTTACGAATATCAAAGTTATGTGCTTCCACTTTTTGCTGAGCTTTTGCAATCGCGTTCGAAATCATTTTGTGTTCAATCGGCTCGTCTTCTTTCATACCCAATGTGTTCATCAGGCCTGCGATTTTATCAGAACCAAAAATTCTCATTAAATCATCTTCAAGTGATAAGAAAAATTTCGAATTCCCCGGATCTCCCTGACGTCCTGAACGTCCGCGAAGCTGGTTATCGATACGGCGTGATTCGTGTCTTTCAGTACCAAGAATGTATAAACCACCCGCAGCTTTTGTTTCCGGAGTTAACTTTATGTCGGTACCACGTCCGGCCATGTTGGTTGCAATTGTAACCGCACCGTTTTGTCCGGCATTTTTGATAATTTCCGCTTCACGTTCATGTTGTTTAGCGTTCAGTACTTCGTGCTTGATTCCTGCTCTAGTTAACTCCTGAGATAAAAGTTCAGAAGTTTCAATGGCGATTGTACCAACCAGAACCGGTTGTCCTTTAGCGTGAAGAGTTTTAATCAACTCTGCAACGGCCTTGTATTTAGCTGCACGGTTTTTGTAAATGATATCCGGTTCATCCTTACGTGCCATTGGAAGGTTCGTAGGGATAACGACAACGTCCAGTTTATAGATCGTCATGAATTCTTCTGCTTCAGTATCAGCAGTACCCGTCATACCTGAAAGTTTTTTATAAAGTTTGAAGTAGTTCTGGAAAGTGATTGAGGCAAGCGTCTGGTTTTCAGATTTAATCTTCACGCCTTCTTTAGCTTCAACAGACTGGTGAAGTCCGTCAGACCAGCGCGAACCTTCTTTTAATCTTCCTGTGAACTCATCAACGATAATGATTTGTCCGTCGCGGTTAACATAGTCCACGTCCAGTTTGAAAAGGCTGTGCGCTTTTAGTGACTGGTTTAAATGGTGGAGCAGGTTAGAGTGCTCAACCTTGTAAAGGTTATCAATTTTTAAAAGTTCCTGAACTTTTACTACACCGTCTTCAGTGAACATTGCTGATCTAGCTTTTTCATCCACAGTGTAGTGAACATCTTTTTTCAACTGAGGGATAATATCGTTAGCTACGTAATAAAGTGAAGCATCACCTTCTGACGGCCCTGAAATTAATAACGGCGTTCTCGCTTCATCGATAAGAATTGAATCCACCTCATCGACGATACAGAAGTGGTGATCTCTCTGGACGTATTCCTCAAGAGAAAATTTCATGTTGTCGCGAAGGTAGTCGAAAGCAAATTCGTTGTTCGTTCCGTATGTGATGTCGCATTTGTAAGCAACCTGACGGTCTTCATCAGTCATTTGAGAAAGGATACAACCAATAGTTAATCCCATCCATTCGTAAAGAACACCCATTTCATCAGCATCACGTTTTGCGAGGTAATCGTTGACGGTTACAACGTGTGCACCTTTGCCTTCTAAAGCAACAGCGTAGAGTGGAAGAGTTCCTGTTAACGTCTTTCCTTCTCCGGTTTTCATTTCTGCGATACCACCGTTGTAAAGAGCAAGACCACCCATCATCTGGACGTCGAAGTGTCTCATTCCCAATACGCGAGTTGAAGCTTCTCTGATTGTGGCAAATGCTTCCGGTAAAATATCTGCAACAGTTTTACCTGAAGCAAGTTGTGCTCTCAGCTTTGGCGTTTGGGCCTTTAGTTCTTCATCTGAAAGTTGTTTCATTTTCGGTTCAAGTGCATTGATCACTTCTACCAGTGGTTTTAGTTTCTTTAAATCGCGGTCATATTTCGTACCGAAAATCATGTGTAATGGATTAAACATCGTTCAAGCTCCTGAGAAATAAAAATAGTAAAAAATTTAATTAATTAAGTGTGTAGTAAAGTGGGTCAACGGGCGTTCCGTTGACACGGACCTCGTAGTGGACATGTGGCCCAGTCGAGTACCCTGTGTTCCCGACGATAGCAATTCGATCGCCACGCGCGACTTTTTGTCCTTTTTTAGCAATGACAGCAGAGGCGTGACCGTAAATAGTTTCGACCCCGTAACCGTGGTCGATCTGAACGAAGTTACCAAATCCAGGTTTCGGTCCTGCAAAAGTTACGATGCCGTCAGCTGGTGCAACAATGGCCGTGCCAATAGGTGCACCAACATCAATGCCTTCGTGAAATTTAACTCTTCCGGCGTAAGGAGACATTCTCGGGCCATAAGTAGACGTGAGATGTCCGGTCGTCGGCATAAGTGTAGGAGTCGAGCGAAGAAATGATTCTTTATCCAGTAAGTGCTGATCGAGTTGATGGACGCGCACTTCAATTTCTCTTAAAAAACCTGTGACCACTTCATATTTGTAGTCAAACTCGGCGTACATCGGTGCCATACTTAAACTCTGTCTGGTCATGAACGACCATTCTTTCGAATAAGTAAAATCGTTGTACTGCAAATAAGCTGACGAAATTTTTTCTTCGTAAGCTTTTTTAGTTTCTTGATATTTTTTATCGTCTTCAAACTGCTCCAGCTTCTGTGCAGTTTTCTTCGGCTGTGATTTAAAGATTTTTATCATCATGCCGGGATTGTAATCGCGGTCGGGTTCACCGATCATGTCGCTCGATCCCTTCGTCTGATTGTATGAACTTGAACCGGCATCAACAGTCGTTGGTTGAATTGCTTCAAGGCCCGTGATCGCGCGAAGTTTTCGCTCAAACACATTGATACGTTCAAGGTCGTCAGTGATTGAGTTGAGTTTCATCTGGAATAACTGAACCTGTTCTTTCAGCTGACGGTTTTCAACAAGCAGATGTTTGTTTTCATAAACCTGGCTTAAAACATTCCAGTAGTCGTATGTCAGAATCCCTAAAAGAATTGTGAATGTGATAAAAAGAAAAACCAGAGATTTAAAAACCAGACGCGGAATCTTGATCGATCTGACGTCTTTATTTTTTTCCGGAATAATCATCAATGTATAATAGCGATCCAATGGAAACTCCATTTAAAGACTTGCGAAAAATTGTACTAATAAATTGTAAGTTTTAAGGGGAGAGAATGCAATGGAAATTTGAAAGAGCGAACTCGAAAGATAACCAGTAAAAATGCTACGCATTTTTTCGCTCTTTACTGAGCTATGACAAGAATTGCCGTGATGTTATCCTGGCCGCCATTTTCATTCGCCTGATCGATTAAAGCTTTGATGACTTTGTCGGCCACGGCCTGAGTTGCAACAGCTGGGTCTGGTATCATTCTGTTTATGATGTATAGCATATCTTCGTCAGAAACTTTTCCGTGCAGTCCATCCGAGCAAATAAAAAAGATATCGTTTTTGACAACTTTGTAAGTAAAGACGTCGACGTCGACATCATCCTCAAATCCGACGGTGCGAACTAAAACGTTTTTCTGCGGATCAAGGGCCGCCTGCTCACGGTTATATACACCGTAATTTAGTTTTTCCTGCACGAGAGAGTGGTCGCGTGTCAGTTGAAATATTTTTTTATTATTAACGAGATAGGCGCGTGAGTCACCGACATTCCCGACATAAATATTCTGGCCTTTGAAATAAAAACTGACGATAGTTGTTCCCATTCCCACCAGCTCGGGATGAGTTTCTCCGAAATTCTTGATGGCCCGGTTTGATTCTTTAATCGATCCGACCATCAAAGGTGCGGGTTCCATGTCCTGGTTCTCAATAACATACTGAGGGAGGGCCTTGACTGCCATCTGCGAAGCGATATCTCCGCCATTATGGCCACCCATTCCGTCGGCGACGACAAAAAGTTTTTTCTCCAGACTTAGAAAATACGAATCTTGATTCGTTTTTCTTTTTCTTCCGATGTCTGTGTTAGCTGCGGCGATTAATCCCATAGAAGGTTGGATCCAGTAAAAATTATTTTGTGTCTATGCCTATTGTTAAAGGGGCACCCATTTTTGTCAATTTCATTTTTCATACCGGAGTGTTTTGCTCTGTCTTAAATTTTTAGGAAACATTTTGAAACTATGTCATAATTAAAAGTGAAATTCGTATAAAAAGATGGGGGGACTAATGTCGAAATTAGATATCAATAAGTTCATGGATGAGAATTATAAAGCTTCAGACTTTTCTCATTTACACTGGACTGGAACGTTTCAGGAGTATTTAGATCTGGTAGCGGAAAATCCTCGCGTAACAAGAAATGCCTTTCAACGTGTTCACGATATGATCATGTCATATGGTTCAACTAACTACACAGAATATAAAAAAGAAGTATTAAGATACCACTTCTTTGATGATCCGATTCAAAACGGAAAAGATGCTGTATTCGGAATTGATGTTCACTTAATGAAGTTAGTAAACTTCTTTAAATCTGCAGCGGCAGGATATGGAACTGAAAAACGTGTTCTTTTACTACACGGACCGGTTGGATCTGCAAAATCTTCAATTTCAAGAATGATTAAAAAAGGGATTGAGCACTATTCGCGCACAGACCTTGGAGCACTTTATACATTTGAATGGTTTGATGAAACTGAATCAGACATTCTTGGTGGTGCAAAAGTTTTCCCTTCACCAATGCACGAAGAGCCACTTAAGCTTCTTCCGGTAGAAGTTCGTAAGCAGTTTTTAGAAGAAGTGAATAAAGGTAAAAAAGACGGATACAAAATCAACATTAAAGCTGAAGTTTGTCCGGCCGACAGATACATCCTTGCTGCTTATTTAAAAAAATATAACGGCGACTGGAAAAAAGTTTTAAATCACGTTCGCGTGAAGCGCCTTCTTCTGTCGGAAAAAGACAGAATAGGGATTGGTACGTTCCAGCCAAAAGATGAGAAGAACCAGGATTCAACAGAATTAACCGGTGATATCAACTACAGAAAAATCGCTCAATACGGATCGGATTCAGATCCGCGTGCCTTTAACTTCGACGGAGAGTTTAACATCGCCAACCGCGGGATCGTTGAATTTATCGAGATGTTAAAACTAGACGTAGCTTTCTTATACGATCTGCTTGGTGCTTCTCAAGAGCAGTCTATTAAACCGAAAAAATTCTCTCAGACTGATATCGATGAAGTTATTTTAGGCCATACAAACGAGCCGGAATTCAGAAAACTTCAATCGAATGAGTTCATGGAAGCTCTAAGAGACAGAACTGTAAAAATCGACGTTCCATACATCACGAGATTAGATCAGGAAGTAAAAATCTATCAAAAAGATTTTAACTCTGAAAAAATCCCTCACGTGCATATCGCTCCTCACACTATTGAGATGGCAGCGACTTGGTCGATCTTAACTCGTCTTGAAGAACCGAAAAAATCAGACTTAACGAAACTTCAAAAATTAAAACTTTATAACGGTAAGACTCTTCCTGGTTACAATGAAGACAACGTTAAGGAATTAAGAAAAGAAGCGATCCGTGAAGGTTTAGAAGGTATTTCTCCTCGTTACATCCAGGATAAACTTTCAAACTCTCTGGTTAAAAACGGCCACGTTGGTTGTTTAAACCCATTCATGGTTTTCAACGAACTTGAATCGGGATTAAAACACCACGGTCTAATCAACTCACCTGAGCAGTTAGATCACTATAAAGAGATGCTGGCGATCGCTCGTCAGGAATATGAAGATACAGTTAAAAATGACGTGCAAAAGGCAATCTCGGTTGATGAGTCAGCGATTCAAACGTTATGTGCTAACTACATCGACAACGTAAAGGCCTATACGCAAAAAGAAAAAATCAGGAACAAATACTCTAATAAACTGGAAGACGCTGATGAGCGTTTCATGAGATCAATCGAAGAAAAAATTGATATCCCTGAGTCCCGCAAAGACGATTTCAGAAGAGAAATCATGAATTACATCGGAGCACTTGCAATTGAAGGGAAAACTTTCGATTACAAAATGAATGAGCGCTTGCACAGAGCTCTTGAACTGAAACTTTTTGAAGACCAGAAAGATTCAATCAAACTTACGACGATCATTTCGAAAGTTGTAGATAAAGAAACTCAAGAGAAAATTGATGTTGTTAAGTCACGCTTAATCAAGAATCACGGTTACTGTGAAATTTGTGCAACAGATGCACTGAATTTCGTAGCTTCGATTTTTGCTAAAGGTGATTCAGCTAAGTCATAAATTAAGGTGAGAGATGGATCATCCAATAAAAAGAGACCACGCGCGCTTTAGAAAAATCGTCAAAGGAAGAATCCGCGACAATTTGAGAAAGTACGTATCAAAAGGTGAAATGCCATCTCCGAAAGGAGATGGGACATTTAAAATACCAATGCCCTCGATCGACACTCCGAGATTTAAATTCGGAGAAAAAAATCAAGGAGGCATGGGACAGGGTAACGGCGAGGCCGGTGATCCTGTTGACGGCGAAGAAGGCGAGGGTCCCGGAGAAGGAAAAGAAGTCGGAAACTCTGCAGGGAATAAAGAACTTGAAGTGGATCTTTCACTGGAAGAACTTGCAAGTATTCTCGGCGAAGAGTTAGCTCTTCCAAAAATCGAACCGAAAGGAAAGAAGGCCATGCCTTCTGTGACGAATAAATATACTTCGATCGGTATGACCGGGCCTAATTCACTTAAACATTTTAAACGCACTTATAGAGAAGCAATGAAGCGCCAGATTTCTTCCGGCACTTATGACTTTAATGATCCGCGAGTTATTCCTCACAAAAGAGACTTCAGGTACAGAGCTAGTTCAGCGAAAGTTGAATTTGAAAACTCTGCCGTTGTTATTTACATGATGGACGTCTCCGGATCGATGGGTGACGAGCAAAAAGAAATTGTACGCACAGAATCTTTCTGGATCAACCTGTGGTTAAAGTCACAGTATAAAGACATCGAAGTGAGATACATTATCCACGATGCCACAGCTAAAGAAGTGGATCAGGATACGTTTTTTAAAACGCGCGAGTCAGGTGGAACACTTATTTCAAGTGCACTGAAACTTTGCAAAGAAATCATCGATGCAGATTACGATCCTGCTGAATGGAACATTTACCCGTTCCACTTTTCAGACGGTGATAACTGGTCAGCTGACGATACAAAATTGTGTCTGGAATTATTAGACCAGCATTTGTTGCCAGCATCGAACGTATTTTGTTACGGCCAGGTTGAAAGTAGATATGGTTCAGGCCAGTTCTACAAAGATCTTGCCGGAAGATACGGTGAAGATGATGAAAAAGTTATTCTCTCAAAAATTAAAAACAAAGAAGCGATTCTCGATTCGATCAAAGACTTCCTTGGCAAAGGAAAATAGGAAATATTCATGTCAAGAACGAAACAACTTGATGGCGAGTTACTAAGAATCAGAGATGAGATCCACGGATACGCTCTGGAGTTTGGACTCGACTTTCACGAAGTAAGATTTGAAGTGTGTGACTACGACACCATCAACGTCCTTGCAGCTCAAGGCGGATTCCCATCACGTTACCCTCACTGGCGTTTTGGAATGGACTACGATCAGCTGTCTAAAGGATATGCTTACGGATTACAAAAAATTTACGAGATGGTTATTAATACTAACCCTTGTTACGCTTATCTATTGAACGCCAACCATTTAGTTGACCAGAAAATCGTTATGGCCCACGTTTACGGCCACGCGGATTTTTTCAAAAACAATGCATGGTTTGCCAACACTGACAGAAACATGCTTGCCGTTATGGCCAATCACGGAACAAAAATCCGTCGTTACATGGAAAGATACGGACAAAACAGAGTTGAAGAATTTATCGACAGAGTCAACTCTATCGAAAATTTAATTGATGTCGGAATGCTTTTTGAGACACAAGACTCGAAAAGACAATCTGAAGAACGTATGACGACAGCAAGAGAAGAAATCGCCAATCAGACTGACGACCGTTCATCTGCCTTAAAATCTTTCATGAGATCAAAGGACAGAAAAAATATCGGCCCGACTGAACCGCTTGAGACTGAAGATCTTCGCGATAAAAAAGTGACATCACCAAGAGATGTCATGCACTACATTTTAGAAAATGCTCCTCTTGAAGAATGGGAATCAGATATTCTCGGGATCCTTCGAGATGAAGCCTATTATTACCTTCCTCAACGTTTAACAAAAATTATGAACGAAGGCTGGGCAAGTTACTGGCACTCACACATCATGACGACAAGAGCACTTAAAGCTAGTGAGATCATCGATTATGCCGATCACCACGCAGGTGTTATGGCCATGAGTAAACAGAACATCAACCCGTATAAAATCGGAATTGAGTTATATAGAGACATCGAATACCGCTGGAACACAGGGCGATTCGGAAAAGAGTACAACGACTGCGAAGATATGCATGAAAAACACAAGTGGGATAAAAATTTAGGTCTTGGAAGACAAAAAATCTTTGAAGTCAGAAAAACTCATAACGACGTAAGTTTTATCGATGAATTTTTTACACCTGAATTCTGCGAACGCCAGCAGCTTTTCACTTACAAATTCAACCCGAGAACGGGAAGAAATGAAATTGAAACTCGAGACTTCCAGGATATTAAAAATAAACTTCTGAACCAGCTTTCAAACTTTGGTTCTCCTGTGATTGAAGTGGAAAGCGGAAACTTTGCCAATAGAGGAGAGCTTCTTCTTCGCCACGTTCACCGTGGAGTAGACCTGGATTTTGGATACGCTTCGGATACCTTAAGAAATCTTTTCGCGCTCTGGAAAAGACCAGTCAATATTGTTTCAAAACAGGAAGAGCAGACGATCACTCTTAGTTTTGACGGCAAAGAATTCAAACAAACTAAATAAGATTCTTGATCTCACTGTGAAAACGAGTAAAATAAATAAAAAATATTAACTCGTTTTCACTGAGAATTTCATGCGCATTTTTAAATCATCAGGTCTTCTGTGTCTTGCTTTTTTTATTTCCCAGAATACCTTTGCGGCCAGACCTAATGTTGCAACCGTAATCAAGATGAGAGGAACAGTCACAAAACTTGTTCCAGGTGAACTTGTCGCATCTACAGTTACAGCAGATGATAAATTTCCTGAAGACACATCAATAGTCACAGGGCCAAAAAGTTTCGTTAAAATTAAATTCGTCGACAACTCAGAACTCAACATGGGGCCGGATAGTAAGATCGTTATCGCTGAAATGGGAACTGACTCTGTAGGAATAATTTCACTGTTAAAAGGACGTATCAGAACTGAAGTTCAAAAAACACTGAATCCGGCAGAAAAAGATAAAAATAAATTTTACATTCGAACTCGTACAGCAGCGATGGGTGTTCGTGGAACAGACTTTCAGACGATTTATAACCCCGATAACCGAATGACTTCTCTTCTGACCTATAAAGGTGCAGTAGCGATGGCAAAAATCGATGAAAAGACTCATCAGCGTCTTGAAGAAAGCAATACAGAAATCATCCGTGACAGCGACAACACTGTCCGTGAAATAAAAGTTATTCCAGAAAAACAAGTCGGCGAAAAAGAAGAACTGGTAAAAGTTTTAAACGGAACAAATACTGTAGTGGTTCCCGCAGGTCAAAACTCTTTTGCCTCAGACGCCTTAAAAAAATCTTCACTACCTGTTCAAATTTCTCCAGTGCAGTTAAATGCGCTTTATAAAAATACAGAGTTCAAAGAAAAAAATATTCTGAATTTAAAATCAGGAAATGATTTAAAAGATCAAAAACTTGATCTTCAAGCGGCCCCGCAAAAAGCTCCTGCTGAAGGAATGTACAATGCGAAGAACGGTGACTTTGCTCCGAAGGCCGGAGGATTTATCGATCAGAATACCGGTCTCTATATTGCTCCTGTAACAGAAAACATTGGTAACTTCGATGCCGATACGGGTGACTATTTTGCACCTGCCGGCCTGGTTCTCGATTCAAAAAAAGGTTTCGTGCTTGCTCAAAACGCTGACGTTAAACCGGAACTTCTTGCGATGAGAGAAGATATGAACCGCTCGATTGCCCGCGATAGAGTTGTCGGTGATCTCGATGGAGAAGTTGTTATCGATGCAAAATCACTTCGCGAAAAATTTATACGCGACAGACTTTATTTTACGGCTTCATTTGGTACTCAGGAATTGCAGTTAAAAAATAATAATCATGATGTGAAAGACAATGGTGCCGTTAAGCTTAATGTACTTTGGCAGATTGCATCTACCAACAGATTCTCTCCCATCCTTGGACTAACTTATTCAAAAGTTAGTTTGAAAGACCTGATTAACTCCGGTGATGCACAGGATTCCAGCGGACTTTTCGCTTTTGCTTTCGGAACAAAATATGCACTTACGAGACGTGTGGATTTAGTTTCATTTTTGTCGCTCGATCAAGGTCACTATGCAGGGCAGACATCAACATTGCCTGATACATACAGATTTAAGAGAGTCGTCGTAACAAAATTAAATCTTGGAGTGGACGCAGAGCTTGTCAGATCTAACCGATTTTCTTTGATGGGAAATTTAACGGGAACTTTCGGATTTAGAAAAAAATATAACGATCTGACGATTACTAAAATTTCTGGATTCGGATTAAAGATCACACCACAATATGCTCTGGATGAAAGAAAATCACTTGGGCTTGGACTTTTTATGAATAGAGAAAATTCTACTGTTGCAACCAGCTTCGGGCCTAACGAACAAAAAAGAGAAGACCGTGGATTCGAACTTAAATATATTGTAGATTTATAGAATTTATTTCGGAGAGATCTTGATGGTTTCTCCGTCAAGCTCTTCAATATCTGATTGATCGATGCTTTTTGTTTCAATCAACGGCTCAAGCACTTTTTTTTCTTTCAGTGATTCAACTGTCATTGTCGTATCAGAATAAACTGGATCGTCGCGCTCTAAAGTCTTACCCAGATTTTCCCATTGAATGTACTGAAGAGAAATCCAGCAGCTAATGCCATCAAAGGCCTTGCAGGATTTTTCCGCAGACTCTTCAATTTTTCTTTTGTCATAAGCTTTATCATTCGAACTTAAGATCAGGTTTACATACGTATCCATAATGCTGACTTCAAAAGGCGGCTCGTTTTGAAAGGCGATCTTTAGTAGTGTAAGTTCTCTCTGTGCTTCCAGGAATCTTTTTTCCCTGATTAAAAATGCAATCTTAGTGGCCTGTGAGTTTCTAGGATCAAGATTTTTATTTGAGACATTGCTCAACATTGAAAGTCCGTCACCAAATTGTGACAACAGCCATGCCAGAGGGATGGCACGTTCAAGAGCATTGGCCGAGTCCTGTTTTTTTTGTAAGGCCAGCCTGAAATGTCCGAAGGCCAGTTCATATTCTTTATTGGCAAGATTTACGTTCCCTTTTATATTTTCTGCGTTGGCCGTATCGATATCATCAACGAATGAAAGTGCTTTTTTAGTTTCACCCTGGCGAAGATACATAAAGGCCACAATCTCACGCAGTTTTTTAGACTGATAAGAAGATTCAGACAGAAGAGCGAGCTGCTCCAGAAGTTGTTTTTCTTTGTTGAGATACAGTCCGGTTTTCAGCCAGAGTTTTGAGGCCTCATCATCGCCGACCACGTCCTCAGACATTAAGAGCCTTTTTAGCCTCTGCGTATCGTTGATCTTTAAATTGATCATGGCATCCAGCCAGAACTGGTCATTTTTAGAAAATTTCGCTGTATAAAACTGGCAGGATTTTTTTTCATGCTCGATAGAGTAGATATCATTGACCGCCATGAAATTAATCAGACGAAGCAGGCAGGTCTGCGTGTAATAGTTATTATTGTTAACTCGTTTATCATTTAATTCTTTAATTGATTGAGCATACCGGCCTTCGATGAAGTAAATCATCGCCATGTAACGTTTTTTAATTCCCGTTACAATACTTTCATTTTCACTGATGCGATTGAGATAAAAAGCTGCTGTCGTTAAATCGCCGCTGATGATTTTGAATTTTGCCTTTTGTAGATTGAATAAATCAATTCGCCTCTGATTGCTGTCCTGAGTGATTTTCGTTTCGTAAGAAGCTTCAAGACTATAATCTTCACTTTCGAGAGTTATCTCTTTTAACAATTCTTCGTCATCAGCATGTGACTTGCCAATACCGACAAAAAGACTCAGGAATAAAAGAGCACACGTAAGTTTCATGCTTAATATTTCGGGTCTTTGTCCCGATAACTTAAGTAATATGAACAAGAGAAACCTTCAAATTTTAAGCATGCTTTTTATTCTCCTATTTTCAGGGAATGTAAGGGCGCTCGCACCAGTAGAAAGTCTGGTCCTTGGAAATTTTTCTGACGATTACAATGAAACCAGGAGTGATCCACTCAATTATGTTTTCTCCCGCGATAACTCTGTAAAAAACATGTCTGTTGAATTAAAAAAAGAGATGGCAATCTATCGCGGTTTTTATGAAGAAGGTAAAAATACCATTAATTATTGTAAGGAAAATCGTCCGGTTCGTTATGCAACTGAATGGGAAAAAGTGCAGGTGAAACGTTCTATGATGTCACTCATTCAGTATATCGGGCTTGACCTAACGACGAGAGCATTACCTCAGTATGCCAAGGCACTTGAGTATTCACGTGATGAATACAACAATATGATAGAAGGTTTGGTAGGTAATTATTGTTCAACGAATTTATCGGTTATCAGTAGACGCGAACTCACCAACAACTTCATGCTGAAGTTTGATAAAGAAAATAATTTCAAGCTTCCAAGTGTTGCAGGAAATCCTTATTACCCTGACAATCTTGATACTTATCTGCCTCCCAAAAAAGCACTGGAACAGGAATTTCTCTATACAGTAAAACTTTTTCAATCACTGTGTTCATGGAACGGAAACCCAAGCAATCCTGGACTTTTAGTTCCCATCTTAAAAAATAGTTCGCTAATGTCTTTTTTTGCAAGACAAATGAGCAACCAGAGCATTGGCTGGAAAGACATCGACAACACTCTTTATTTAAAAGAAGACAAACAGACTGTGCAGGTATGGTGTGAAAACTTAATCTGCAGAAAAACTGCCCGCGATGAATTTCTTAACAGGTTTTATTATTCAGTCGGTGGCACAAGCATTAGCGAAGATTATAAACGACTTTATTGTGAAGATTTTATCAACAGCGATTACAAACCAAATGAAAGTGATCCACGTCTGGCAAAAATAATGAAAAGCACGACGGCCGATGATGAAAACTTTATTAATTCACAGTTCATTGCTCTCATCACAGGTGTTCCGGATTTTCTTCTTCGCGGAGAAAAATTCAGCTCTGGCGCTGATGTTTTCAGATCAAGTGTAGATTACACATGGACAAAATGGGCGAAAACCCAGAGTGAAAATTTTACGAGAGAATTATTTTTTGAAGAGCCATTGATGCTTGAGCTTGTTGACCGCAATCAGTATTATAATTTCAGATCAGGAGAATTAAAAATTGCTTTCGATGTGAACCTCGGAGAGTTTGACCGGATCAATCAAAGGGCCGGAAAAATAAAAGTAGGTTTTAATGTTGAGGTACAAAACAGCTTCCTGAATTTCTACCGCACGGCCTTAAAAAATAGTGACTACAAAGATACCGCTGAAAAGGCACGTCTAAAGAACCGCTTCAGACTGCAGCTGACAAAAGATGTTCAGCTTGCGCGCGAAAAATTTCTTATTCCACCCTGGAAAGGAGATCTTGAAGGACTTATCGCTACTGAAATCACCTCTCAGATTCTTGACACTCCAGAGAAATACCTTGATTTCACGAAGCCAGGAACAAGAAAAATTGAAGTAGAAATCAACTATGGTGTATTCGCATTAAAGTACATTAATCACCAGTTAAATGTGCAAAAAAGTCAGGAAAAAAACAAAGCGGCCAAAACGATGACAACGACGCCGATCTAGTTTAAAATCCTCCATGGCCAAAAAAGCAGCGACAAAAAATTCAGAAAAAGACTCACACTCACTCGTAGTTCCATCGACTGGAAAAGAAGTGTCTGTCGTTCAAAATATTTTAAGTCACAACAATGACAATACTCCTGCTGTCATCGATCCGCTTACGCAATATGTGCGTGAGATCGGGCGCTATAAACTTTTAACTCCGGAAGAAGAAGAACATCTGTTAAAAGAACTTCAGGAAACCGGCGACATTGAAACTGCAAAAAAATTAGTGCTCGCAAATTTAAGACTCGTTGTAAAAATTGCGATCGAGTACAGATCAGCATGGCAGAACGTGATGGACCTGATTCAGGAAGGGAATATCGGTCTAATGAAGGCCGTTTCAAAATACGATGGATCCAAAGGTGCGAAACTTTCTTATTACGCCAGCTGGTGGATCAGATCTTATATTCTAAAATTTATTCTCGATAACTTCCGACTTGTAAAAATCGGAACGACGAATGAACAGAAAAAATTATTTTTTAATTTGATGAAAGAAAAAGAACGCTTAATTGGTCTGGGTTTTAATCCGGACAATAAAATGATTTCTGAATCTCTTGGCGTTTCTGAAAAAGCTGTGGCCGTCATGGACAGAAGGCTTTCAAGTGGTGGCTCAGAGTTGTCTCTCGAGGCCCGCCTTGATGAAAACGGACCTAGTTTAGCTGACGTCCTGACTGACAAAGATGAACTCTCTATTGACGAGCGCCTGGGCGATTTACAGGGTGTGGAGATTTTAAGAGAGCAGTTGAATGACTTTTTAGGTGGTCTAAAAGAGCGAGATCGCGAGATTTTCGAGATGCGCCTTCTTTCAGAGGTTCCTGCATCGCTTCAAAGTATTGCTGATCAGTATGGCGTATCGCGTGAGCGTATCCGTCAGATTGAAGAGCGTCTCATTGGTAATTTAAAAGTTTACATGTCGGAATTTATTCGCTAAAACGTGGGAACTATTAAAAAACACCTTTATTCAGGTTGTGAGAAATCTCACGGCTCGAACACTGGCAAGGAGAACCAAGATGATTACTTTAGAAGAATCAAAAAAAATTACAGCTGAATTTGGAAAAGAATTCGGATCAAGCGAAAAAGACTCTGGATGTACTGCAGTTCAAGTTGCATTACTTACAACTAGAATCCACAACCTTGCTCCTCACTTTGCAGCTAACAAGCACGACTATTCTGGAAACCGTGGTCTTTTAAAGATGATCGGACAAAGAAAAAGACTTCTAGCTTATATCGCTAGAACAGATGCTCCAAAGTACCAGGCACTAATTAAGAAATTAGGTCTAAGAAAGTAAAAAAACTTACCAGAAAGGGAACCCAAGAGGTTCCCTTTTTGTTTTAAAGCGCTAAGATATTACTAGGAAAAGAGCTTCGAATTTTTTGGGTGAGAATTTGAAGGATATTTGAAGTTAGTGTTCGATTTGCCCACTATCTTGAAATATCTTTTAAAATTCAAAAACCAAAAACCTAAAAATTCTTTTCCATATAACGGCATCAATTAAGATGTCATTCATGGAGATACGAATGAACGAAAACAAAAAAGAGTACAAACTCAATTACGGTGGCAAAGAAGTCACAATCGAAACTGGAAGACTTGCAAAACAAGCTGATGGTTCAGTTCTTGTAAGCTGTAACGGAACGCAAGTTCTGGTTGCTGTTTGCTCGGCCAGAGAATTAAAAGACGGACAGGATTTCTTTCCACTTTTAGTTGAATATCAGGAAAAATTTTACGGAGCAGGTAAATTCCTAGGTGGATTCATTAAGCGTGAAAACCGCCCGTCAACTGCAGAAATTTTAACTTGTAGAATTATCGATCGTGGATTACGCCCGATGTTCCCAAGTGACTACATGTTCGACACTGTTGTGACATGTTCAGTTCTTTCATACAATGAAAACGGTGACCCTGAAGTTCTAGCTGGATTAGGAGCAAGTGCTGCTATCGCTATTTCAGACATTCCATTTTCAGCATCTCTAGGAACATTAAAAGTTGGTCGTATTGATGGTAAATTCGTTATCAACCCAGGATTCAAAGAATGGGAAAAATCTGATATCGAAATCGCTATCACTGCTTCGAAAGATGCAATCTTAATGGTTGAAGGTGAAGCTAAGATCGTTCCAGAAAAAGAAGTTCTAGAAGCTATCAATTTTGGTCACGAACAAATCAGAACTTTCTGTGCTGTTGTCGATCAAATGCAAAAAGAAGTTGGAAAGAAAAAACGTACATATGTTTCAGCTGAAGCTAACGTAACTTTATCAGCAAAAGTAAAAGCTGATTTCACAACTACAGCAAGATCTGCTCTTGGAATCAACGATAAAATGCAACGTCAGGACGCTGTTCGTGCATTAAACAAAGCGGTTGCTGAACAAATTAAATTAAACCCTGCTGCATTCGGATTAAAAGACGACAAAGGCGCATCTAAAGAAGCTTACAAAGCAGTAGATGGTCTTCTATATGACATGATGAGAGCAGATATCCTTGATGAAGGAAAACGTATTGCTGGAAGAAAGTTAGATGAGGTTCGTAAAATCGAAACTGAAGTTAACATTCTTAACCACCCACACGGATCTTCTTTATTTACTCGTGGTGAAACACAAGTAATGGCCACAGTAACTGTTGGTGGATCTCTTGGGGATCAAATGCAAGACCGTATCACAGGGCTATCATACTCAAAATTCTACTTACACTACAACTTCCCTGGATTCTCAGTTGGTGAAGCAAAAGGATCGAGAGGAGCGGGTAGAAGAGAATTAGGTCACGGAAATCTAGCTGAACGCGCTCTTAAAGCAGTTATGCCACCTCAAGAAACTTTCGCTTACACAACTCGTATCGTATGCGAAGTTTTAGAATCAAACGGATCATCTTCAATGGGTTCTGTTTGTTCAGGATCGATGGCGATGATGGACGCTGGTATTCCTATCGTTAACCCGGTTGCAGGAATTGCAATGGGATTAATTACTGATGGATCAAGATACAAAATTCTTACAGATATTTTAGGTGATGAAGATCATCTAGGGGATCTGGACTTTAAAGTTGCCGGAACAAAAGATGGTGTAACAGCTATTCAGATGGACATCAAGATTACAGGATTAACTCCACAAATTATCGAAGATGCTATCGGACAAGCGTACAAAGGAAGAATGCACATTCTTGGAGAGATGGCAAAAACGATCGCAACTTCACGTGATGGATTCAAGCCAGGTGTTCCAACAATCATGACTGTTATGATTCCTACAGATAAAATTGGGGCCCTAATCGGACCTGGTGGAAAGAACATCAAAAAACTTCAGGAAGGTTTCGCTGTTACAATCGAGATCACTGAAGAAGGTATGGTTAAAGTTCTTGGTTCTGATATGGAAGTTCTTAAAACTGCAATCGCTACGATCAACATGCAAATCAATGGGCCGGAAATCGGAACAATTTATGAAGCACGCGTTGACTCGATTAAAGAATACGGAGCATTCGTTGAAATCGGTAACGGAGTTTCTGGTTTAGTTCACGTTTCGGAATTCTCTGATGAGCGCGTTCAAAACCCTGCTGACTTCATGAGCGAAGGCGACATGATTAAAGTTAAAGTTATGGAAATCGACAAAATGGGAAGAATCAAATTGTCGGCGAAAGCAGTTCAATCTTTAAAGAAGAAAGAAGGAAAATAAGTGATCACAGTTAAAGTTAAGAAGCTCTCTCATTACGATGAGAGCTTCGCTCTTCCAACATATGAAACTACTGGAGCTGCGGGTGCTGATGTACGCGCATCTCTAGGTTCTGGAGAAAAACTTTTAATTAAGCCAGGTGAACGTGTCTTAGTTCCTACAGGTCTATCTATGGAGATTCCTCATGGATACGAAGTGCAAGTGAGACCTCGTTCTGGTCTGTCGTTTAAGACAGGTCTGATGGTTTTAAATGCGCCAGGGACAATCGATTCAGATTACCGTGGTGAAGTTAAAATTATTTTAGGAAATCTTGGAAAGGTTGATGAAGTGATAAATCACGGTGACCGTGTTGCTCAATTAGTTTTGGCGCCGGTGACTCAAGCTACGTACGTTGTCTCGACAGATGATTTGTCTGAAACAGCACGCGGTGCCGGTGGATTTGGTTCTACTGGAAGACAATAAAAAAGGGAGCTCAGGGATGGGTCTGAAAATTGAATACAAACAAATTACAAACTCGGATGAAGCGTACGCAAAAGTAAAAACGCTGATCACTCCGGAGTATGTTGAAAAATTTCAGGTTAAAGCAGACGTTAAGTATGACGATGCAAAAAAAGTGGTAACTGCAAAAGGCTCTGGCTTCACGCTTACACTTTGTTTTCTGCCTGATCACTGTGACGTGGATTTAGATCTTTCGTTCTTATTAAAACCTCTGAAGAATAAAATTTTAGAGAAGATCGAAGGGCAGATCCGCAAGAATTTATAATTTAGAAGGAAGATATGTCGAAGACTCATAAAGTAACACTAAGACCTGAAGGCAAAGTTGTGCAGATTGAAGAAGGTAAAAACCTTCTCGTTGCTCTTCGTGAAGCTGACACTTATATCAAATCAAGCTGCGGCGGACACGCGACATGCACTGATTGCATTATCAAAATCGTTTCAGGTGAAGACAATTTAACTCCACCACCATTTGAAGAATTAAAACTTCTTGGAAACGTTTTTCATATCACTAAAGAGCGTCTTGCCTGCCAGACTATGATCTTAGGCGATGTGACGATTGATATTTCAAAACATGACAAAGCATCTGATGAGGCCCGTTTAAAAAACAAAACTTCAAACTATTCAAAAAAAAAGCAAACCAAAAAACCCCTGATCCGAAAAGAACAGGATATCGGAAAAATTAGACAGGATAAATTCGACGAGCAGGCAAAATTCGAAGCTGAGCAAAAAGAGAAGTCGGATACCTGGAAGAATCACTGGGAAAAAGAAAAAGGGCCGATCAATGAGGCAAAGAAGCTTGCTGGCGGGAAACGTCCTAAGTTCTTTGACACTGATAAAGTAGATTACGAAAAAGACACTTATACACGTCCTCTTTCTGCTGAGTCGCAAAAACTTAAAGACGAGAGACTTGCCAAAGAAAAACAACTAAAGAATGATCGTAAGAGTGATAAGGAACTTGTTCAAAAGAGCAAAGAGATTCCTGAATCGGATAAGGACTTTAAAAAATTTCGAGGGTGATCCTCAAGGAACGATTTATGAAGAGTTTGATTATTGCTTTATTGCTTTCAACATCTCCTTCAGTTTTTGCTATCAGCGAAGCTAATTACGCAGCTGAATATCAGGAAAAAATCGTTCCAGTTTTACATAAGTATCAGTACGGTGAATTCGAAGGCCGCAATAAAATTTCCATTCACTACGCTACATATACAACGAACCCAACATCAACTCGCTGTCTGGTTATTTTACCGGGGAGAACTGAGCCAATTGAAAAGTACGCTGAAGTTGTTGAGTCACTTGATACAGGGAAACTTGCCGGTCAATTCACATATTTTTTAATGGACCACAGAGGGCAGGGCTCTTCAGAAAGAATGATTTCCGATTCATCTGACTATCAAAAAGGTTATGTCGATCATTTCGAAAACTATGCTGACGATATTAAAATCTTTATGGATACTGTTGTTGCTCAAAAAAACTGCAGTGAAAAACTTCTTCTCGCACACTCACTGGGAGCGGGGATTTCAGTTGATTTCCTTCAAAGATACCCTGAGTACTTTGACCGTGCTGCTTTAACGTCTCCGATGCTAAAAATTTTAACAGCACCCTATTCATATGCCGTAGCGAGAACTATTGTTCTTGCATCGATGGCCGCAGGACGCGCGAAAAAATTTGCTGTCGGACAAAAAGAATTTAATCCAACAAGAGACTTTGATAACAACGCTTTTACGACATCATCTGCACGCTATGAAATGGCGATGAGTACGTTTGATTTATTTCCCAAAGCAAAACTCGGGGGAGTGACTAATCAATGGTTGAATGAAGTGATGTCTACAACGCGCACGATCCGTAAGCACTACGGCGATATCACAATTCCTCTTCGCGTTTTCCACGCAGGCAACGAGCTTTATTCTGAGCCGGGCGAAATGATTCGTCTGTGTGAAGAAGCTCCTCATTGCAACAGAACTCTTCTTCCGACTTCAAAACATGAAGTACTAATGGATCGTGATGTGAATCGTGATCAGGTTATCGCGGGACTTGAAGAATTCTTTCGCTAGTACTTAAGCAGTAAATCTTTCATCTTAACAAGATCAGCTTTACGAGAGTGGCGGTCAATGTTTACTGATTTACCATCAGCGGTCACTACATTAAGTTCAAAGTAACCTTTGTTCTCAAATCCCTTCATCTCCATCGCTTCCATTGAAGGCAGTCCCTGACGGGCCCTGATCTTTGCCATGTTCGGCGAATCCATAAAATGTTCCACCACCACTGAAGTCTTATCCATCAACTGGTATTTTTTTATTAAAAATGGAATGAAGAATAATTTATGAGCAACAGTGACAGTACGGTCTTTTTTAGAAAGAGTTTTTTCGTAGAAGAAAAATGCCAGCATAACAAATGGTGCAAGGATGAGAGTCCACTTGACCAGGTTACCCAGAAAAAGCATTGAAGGGTCATCTGTGTAGGTCAGAAGCTTTGCAATGACAGAATGAGCAGCTAGCCACATGATAAGCACAACTGAAACGGCCGCGGCCAGATAGCCCCAGAAAATCATCGGCAATCCGTATGTTTTTAAAGTGAGTTCTTCGTTTTTAATTTCTACGCGATCGCCTTCGCTTGAATCATCAGTCACAGGAAATATATACATCAGGCCCATTAGTCACCTTGAGTTAAATTTTACAAATCAGAGTACCTGACTTTAATATGAGAATACATATTGTGTAAATAACGGGGTCTTTCGTCATGAAAAAAAGTTTCAATCTGGAACGATTATTTCCACAGATTTTAGTTAAGCATTAAAACAAGCAACCATTCTATTGTATTTATCTTCCAGTGGAGGAATTGATTCTTCACAATGTGCTGTCTTTTTCGGACAGCGTGGAGCGAAAGCACATCCTTTTGGTAAATAAAGCGCCGACGGTGCTTCACCGGGAGCAACATCATTTTTAGTCGCTATCGATTTAAGCCCGATTTTCGGAGCACTATCCAAAAGAATTTGAGTGTAGGGGTGTTTTGGATTATTAAAAATCTCATCACGCGATCCATACTCAACAACTCTTCCCAGATACATTACTAGAATTCTGTCGGAGATGTGTTGTACGACTGAGAGGTCGTGAGAAATGAATAAATATGAAAGAGAAAATTCCTGCTGAAGTTCCAGAAGTAAATTTAAAACCTGGGCCTGAATAGAAACATCAAGAGCTGAAACAGGTTCATCTAAGATGAGAACTTTCGGTCTCAACATTAAAGCACGCGCAATTCCCAGTCTTTGTCTCTGGCCACCGCTGAAATGGTGAGGGTACCGAAGAGCAAACTCTTCTCTAAGTCCCACGCGTTTCATCATGGCATAAACCAGTTCTTTTATTTCTGCTTCTGATTTATCAGTGTTGATTCGAAGAGGATCAGCGATAATATCGAAAGCTTTTTTTCTAGGATTCAGCGACTGATACGGATCCTGGAAAACCATCTGGATATGTGAATGGAAATCTTTTGGATTGTAGTCAGGGTATTTTATTTTTAAGAGTTCGATATCACCAGACGTAGGGGATTCAAGTTTTGTTAAAACTTTAGCGAGTGTACTTTTCCCGCAACCTGATTCACCAACAATACCTAAAGTTTCGTTGGATCCAAGTGTAAAATTGATATCAGAAAGCGCTTTTAAATCCAGCGGCTTTTTAAACATTTTTCTGATAGGGAATATTTTATTAACTGAATTAACTTCTAAAATATTATTCACGAGATCACTCCTGACTGAATAGGGTGAATGCAACGGAACTCTCTGTGTTTTGGCTCCATCACTTCAATGGCAATCGGACTTCTCTGGCATTCAGGTGTAACGAATTCACAACGTGGATTGAACTGGCAGCCAATCGGTCTTTGATGGAAGGCCGGAACAATTCCTGAAATGGAAGGAAGCGGAGTTTTCGGCATACGTTTTAAATTATCAACTAAAGCACCAGGGCGACTTGCTAGAAGTGCATGAGTATAAGGATGGCGCGGGTGAGTGATAAGGTCAGTTGTTTTTCCTGATTCTACAATTTCTCCAGCGTACATAACCTGCAGTCGTTCACTGTATTCACTGACGACACCAAGATCGTGAGTAACTAAGATTACCGACATATTATTTTTTTCCTGAAGCATTTTAATAAGATTTAAAATCTGCTTCTGGATTGTTACATCGAGTGCGGTTGTAGGTTCATCTGCAATTAATAATTTTGGATTGGTTGAAATCGCCATTGCGATCATCACTCTCTGGGCCATACCGCCTGAGAGTTCGAACGGGTAAGCTTTGAGTCTGTCTTTAGGCGAAGGTATTCCTACAAGACCCAAAAGTTCAACTGCCTTGTCGATGGCATCTTTTTTTGAAAGACCCAAATGAGTCTGGATCGTTTCCACCATCTGGAACTGCACTGATAAAAATGGATTGAGTGCAGTCATCGGGTCCTGGAAAATCATCGAGATTTCCTGGCCTCTGATTTTTTGCCATTCTTTTTCTTTTAAAGATAAAAGATCAACTCCGTTTAGTTTTGCAACGTCTGCTTTAACAATCGCACTATCTGCGAGAATTCCCATCAAAGCAAGATTCGTAATACTTTTTCCTGAACCTGATTCACCGACCACTCCAAGCATCTCACCTTGTTTAAGTGAAAAACTTAAATCGCGGACAGCATGAATAGGTTCTTTTGACCGGTCTGATTTAAAATGAATATTTAAATTCTTAACTTCTAATAGCGACATCTTAATTCTGCTTCTTTAAGCGCGGGTCGAGAGCATCTCTCAGTCCATCACCTAAAAGGTTAAATGATAATACGACAACTAAAATGCAAAGCCCGGGCAGTGTCACCATCCACGGAGAGCTTTCGATATAACTTCTGGCATCTGATAACATTGTTCCCCATTCAGACATCGGTGCCTGTGCGCCGAGACCTAAAAATCCCAGGGCCGCTACGTTTAAGATTCCATCACTGAAACCAAGTGAGGCCTGAACTATAAGAGGTGCCATACAGTTGGGAAGTATTTCGATGAACATAATTCTGAAATTGCTTGCACCAAAAAGTTTTGCCGCAGAAACATACTGGCGGTTTTTTTCAACCATTACCTGCGCGCGGATAATTCTTACGAAGTTTGGAATCGCAACAATACTCACGGCCACAATCGCATTCACGATTCCAGGTCCCAGGACAGCAACGATGACGATCGCAAATAAAATACTTGGCAGGGACATAATGAGATCTGTCAGTCGCATGATGGATTTATCGAGGAAACCTCCATAAAATCCGGCGATGACTCCCAGAAATGTTCCGGTGATTAAAGATAAAACAACGACGGCAAATCCCACCGATAGTGAAACCTGTGAACCGTAAATTAATCTGCTTAATAAATCGCGGCCTAAATCATCTGTACCCAGGAAAAAATCTTTTGATCCACCGGGTGAAAAACTTGGAGGCAACCTTAGACTTTCTGAATTAACCAGAGTCGGGTTGTGAGGAGCGATCACCGGTGCAGTAATGGCAATGATCAGCGATATAAGAATGATCACGATACCAATCATGGCTCCGCGGTTTTTCTTTAACTCAAAAAATAAGTCTTTTAAAAATTGTTTCATCTTTAATTCCTCATTTTGGGGTTTAGAAGAAAATAAATAATATCGACCATAATGTTGGTTAGCACGATGATGAACGAAATAATGAGAACTCCACCTTGGATAACAGGATAGTCTCTGGCCGTAATACTTTGAACCAGCCACTTGCCGATACCCGGCCAGCTGAAAATTGTTTCAGTTAAAATCGCTCCGGTAATAATTGATCCGAATAATAAAGCGAGTGTAGTGATGATCGGGATAAGGGCATTTCTTAAAGCATGGATGTAGATGATTCTTTTTCTACTCATACCTTTTGCTTTTGCAGTTCTGATGTAGTCTTCGTTTAAAACTTCCAGCATGCTCGATCTTGTCATACGCGCGATCACCGCAAGAGGAATTGTTCCCAGTGCAGTTGCAGGTAAAATAAGATGTTGTAGAGCACTCCAGAATGGTTTTAATCCTTCGACTGAAACGACTGCAGGTCTCAGTGTATCTATTAAATACAGTCCAGTGTAAGTCGGGATATCGTAGATAAAATCTATTCTTCCAGAAACCGGAGTGATTCCCATTTTTACCGAGAATAATAAAATGAGAATGAGCCCCCACCAGAATATTGGCATTGAGTAACCAACCAGAGAAACACTCATCAGGAAATAGTCAAAGAAGCTGTTTCTTTTGATTGCTGCAAAGATACCCATCGGTATACCTAAGATAGTCGCACCAATAAGACCTACCATTCCCAGTTCAAGAGTCGCAGGAAAGCGCTCGATGAATTCACTCCATACAGAGTTGTTGGAAATAATCGATGTACCGATATCGCCGCTAAAAATACTTTTGATATAAACCACGAACTGTTGCGTGATTGATTTATCAAGGCCTAAGGACTTTTTCATTTCAAGGTATTTTATAGGGTCGGCCCCGCGTTCACCGATAAGGTTTAAAACCGGATCGCCGGGAATTAGTCTAATCATAAAGAAACAGACCAGAGTGATCCCGAGCAAAGTCGGGATCAGGTCCAGTAATTTTTTGGAAATATATTTCATTTTTTAATTCTACTCAACAACGATGTTAGTTAAGTAATCTTGTCCTAAAGGATCTAACTTATATCCTTTGATGTTTTTTGCCATAGCTTTAAAAGTTCTCGAGTGAGCGATGTTTACCACTGGTGCCTGATCGTGAGCGATCACTTGCGCGGCCATATAGAATTTTGTTCTCGCTGCTACGTCAGTTGTCGTTTTTGCATCATCAATAAGTTTATTGAATTTCTGGTCGCACCATCTTGGATAATTACTTCCTGATTTAATCGCAGCACATCCAAGAAGAACTCCAAAGAAGTTATCCGGGTCACCGTTGTCTCCAGTCCATCCCATTTGAATCATCTGGTGTTGTCCTGTTTTTGATTTCTCAAGGTATGTCGGCCAGTCGTAAGAGATAAGTTTTACTTTCACTCCGATTTTTGCAAGGTCAGCTTGCATTAGTTCACCCATTTTTTTTCCGTTTGGATTGTATGGACGAGCTACCGGAAGAGTCCATAGTTCTGTCTCGAATCCATTCGGGAAACCTGCTTTCTTAAGAAGTGCTTTCGCTTCTTCAACATTGTAATCGTAATCTTTTACTGAATTATTATACGACCAGATAGTAGGAGGAATAATGTTTTTCGCGATTGTCGCGTTCCCCATGTAAATTGCATTGATATAAGTTTTTTTATCAAGAGCATGGCTGATGGCCTGTCTTACTAAAAGATTATCAAACGGTTTTTTCGTTACGTTCATTGCTAGAAAGCCGATATTTAATCCTGAATCATCCATTACAGTAAGCTTTGGATTTTTCTTCATTTCAGGAATGTCGGCAGGAGCAGGGTCTGTTGCCAGCTGGCATTCACCTGTTTTTAATTTTTGTGTACGAACGTTAGCGTCCGGAGTGATAGCGAAAATTAATTTATCAACGTTTCCTTTTTTACCCCAGTATCCTTTGTGCTCTTCGTAACGAATCACAGAGTCCTTCTGGTATGAAACGAACATGTAAGCACCAGTTCCCACCGGCATTTTATCCATTTCTTCTTTTTTGTTGGCAGCAGCTAGTTTTGTTCCGTACTCAGCAGATAAAACACTCATGAAACTCATTGCCATGTTGGCAAGGAAAGTTGCATCCGGTTGAGCAAGTGTGATTTGAACTTTCATCGGATCAAGAGCTTTGATATCTGCGATCGCCGTTCCCATTTCCATACCATCAAAGTATTCATATTTCCCGCCGTTCACATTGTGGAACGGGTGGTTTTTATTTCTTTGTCTTTCAACAGAGAAAATTACGTCATCAGCATTCAGGTCACGAGTTGGAGTAAAATATTTTGTCGTGTGGAATTTTACGCCTGATCGTAGATTGAAAACATAAACTTTTTTATCTTTGGAAATAGTCCATGAAGTTGCAAGGCCAGGAATTAGTTTTGTACTTCCAGGAGCAAACTCAACCAGACGGTTGTAGATGTTGGCAGAAGAAGCCGTAATTGATGTTCCGTCAGTCACTAGTTGTGGGTTAAAAGAGCTCGGTGAGCCCTCAGAACAGTACACGAAACTTTTTGCAAAAGATTGAGCTGGAAGCAAGATCTTTAAAAGTGATAATAAAACAATAGTTTTCACAAACCCTCGTTGGTTAGAGATAATAATTTATTTACTACCTAATTGTTTAATACCAGATGCCTAATGACAACTGATTTGGTCGGTTTTTTCTTGAGAAAATATACAAATTCATTAAATAAATTACAAAAAATGTCCGATATGTTGGTATTGAACCCTTTGGTGTTAAAATGAGACTTTATGAGTAAACTTGCACCTTACAGCCTTGCACGTAAGTTAACAGTCGCTTCTGTTGCGATTTCTGCGAGTACAATGATTCTCATCACTGGAATTGTTTACTTAATAATCGTTTCCTTCGGAAATATGTTTCTTTACAATGAACTAAATGAAAAATCAGAATTCATTAAAAAAAGTTTTATTGAGCCTATATGGACTTACGACCAATATCAAATCAACGAAGTTGGAAATTCGCTTCTTGGAAATGACAAGTATACTTATATTAGTGCCCTAAAAATTCAATCGGCCGATAACGAATTGCTTTATGAAAAAAAGCGCGACAATTTAAAAGATAAAGATTTTAGTGCCATCGCAAATTTACCTTATTCAAAATCAAGAATAATTAAAATTTATAAGGGTAATCAGCAAATTGGGCTAATTTCTTTGGCCATGACTAACTTCGGTTATATTGAGGCCTTCAGACATCAGTTTATAATAGTTCTTGTGACTTCACTTTTACTTCTTTTTGCTCTTATGCAATTTGTTCGGTATTACTTCCATCACACTCTCACAATTCCTATGAATAAAATTCTTGCTCAGGTAAAGCAAATTGAAAACGAGAATTATGATGTATGTGAGATTACAGGTCTTCCACAAGAGCTGGAATCAATTTCGCATGCGCTTACTCAGGCCGCAATAGTTATTGAAAAAAGAAACAACGATATTAAGTATTACACGAATGATCTAGAAGAACTGGTGAAAGAGAGAACCGCTGAACTAGAAGGACAGATGGCAAAAAATTTAAACACTGCCCGATTGGCTGCTATCGGTGAAATGGCCGCAGATGTGGCCCATGAAATAAACAATCCTCTTACAGTTATTGATCTTCATATTACCAAACTAAAGCGTCAGGAACCAGATAGGAATTTAACTCAAGAAACAATGAATTCTATCGATAAAATTCAAATAATGATTAAGAGAATTGTAAAAATCATCAAAGGTTTAAAATCGCTTTCTCGCGATGGAGAATCGGATCCGTTCGTGCCTTTTTCTGTTTCAAGTATGATTGAAGATGTAAAAATGTTAGTTGAAATGAAAGTTAATACTCATGATATTCATTTTGATATTAAAATTAGCGATCCAAACATCTATGCTGAAGGACGTGAAGTTCAAATTTCACAAGTTTTAGTTAATCTCATTGGAAATGCAGTTGATGCCGTTATGACCTATCCTGGTGAGCAGTGGATTAATGTCGATATTGTTGGCAAAAATGACATTGTAGAATTTAAAATTACGGATAGTGGGAATGGAATTCCAGAATCTATAAAAGAAAAGGTCATGCGTCCATTTTTTACAACTAAAGGTTTAAATAAAGGAACAGGTCTTGGACTTTCTATTTCAAAAAGCATCATTGAAGAGCATGGTGGAGATTTAATTTATAATAATGTTCACCAAAATACACAATTTATTTTTACTTTGAGACAATGTAAAGAATGCAAGTTAACGGCTTAAGGGGTTTATGAAATTATTGTTACTATTAGCGATTCTTTATTTTTCTAGTCTTCATGCAACTACAATAACTATTCGAACTGATCTTTGGTGTCCTTATGCTTGTGATCCAAAATCAGAGCGTCCTGGTTTTATGGTGGAAGTCGCTAAGGAAATTTTTTTGAAAAAAGGTTATACAGTTGACTATAATATTATGAATTGGGCCCGTGCGATTGGCGATGTAAAAAACGGAACATATGACGGTCTCCTCGGTTGTAATAAAGCCGACGCTGAAGGATTTGTTATTCCCGAAATTCCAACTGGTGTGACAACCAGTTATTACTACACATTAAAAAATAATGCGTGGACATACAAAGATAAGAATTCATTAAAGGGAGTGAAGATTGGCATCATCAATGACTATAGTTATGGTGATGAAATCGACAAACTTGTGAAAGAAAAAAATTCTTCTTTAAAAATAGTTTCTGGCGAAGAACCACTGAATCGTTTAATTCAAATGACGGAAAATAAGCGCCTTGATGGATTCGTAGAAAACCCTCTTGTATTGGCCTATACCTTGAAAAAAATGAAAAAAGAGGAAAGTATGTTTAAAGTTTCGAGCAAAGATGTTGCTAATGATCCCGATTTATTTATAGCCTTTTCACCGGCAAATCCTAAGTCGAAAGAGTATGCCAAGATCCTTGATGAAGGAATGATTGAGTTAAGAAAAAGTGGTAGATTAAAAGAAATTCTTTTGAAATACGGTCTTAATGACTGGAAAGTTAAATAAAAAAAGAATGCCCTCATTACGAGGGCCTTTTTATTTTTTTATTTTAATGCTTCACGAAGCTTAGAAGACGCCCAATCCATTGTCCACACGATAACAGCAATCAAAATAACCAGCATCCCAACTTCATTCCAGCGTGCCTGACCTTGATATTGCATTAGAAGGTTACCGATACCACCACCACCAACTAGACCGATGACAGTTGCCATACGAACGTTGATGTCCCAGCGATAAATTGTATAAGAAAGATATGGTAGTACGATTTGAGGTACAACCCCAAACCATACGATCTGAATCGGATGAGCTCCTGTAGCAGTGATCGCTTCAATCGGTCCGTCATCAATCGATTCAATCTGCTCTGAGTATTGTTTCGTTAAAGATGCGATTGAGTGAATGCAAAGTGCAAGCATACCAGAGAAAGGTCCGATACCAACCCAAACAGAGAAAATAATGGCCCAAACTAACGGCTCAATCGAGCGCGAGATGTTCAGGAATGCTCTTAAAAGATTGTAGAGGAAAAAAGAAAGTTTTGTTCCATTCATTAAATTTCTAGCAGCGAAAAATCCTAATATGAAAGCGATAGGAATAGCAATCGCTGTTGCGATGAAGGCCATGTAAATTGTTTCGATCGCAGCAAATAAGCCTTCCTGGAAGATTCCCCAGTTCGGGTGTAGAAGTGCCTTGAAAATTCTCTTAGCTCCTTCAAGTCCGCTGTCAGATAAAAATTCTTTCATCGAAATTTCTGAAACGTAAAATCCCGTCAGAAACGTTAGTGCAATTAACAGATAGCCGATGTAGGCAAATGGCTGCGAAGAAGGGCTTTCGTTTTCATCGTACTTGATAAGTCCAAATAGTCCACGGCCGAGAGATAGTTTTGTAAAAAATAAAACTGCTGCAACTGCAAGGCCTATGTAGAGAGATAAAAGCGGCTGGCTCCAAGAAAACTCGGGATAGCGCTCGCTAATGATAATTTTTTCGTAGATCACTTTATAAGCAATCAGGGCCATGTAGGCCCAGCTTAGAGTATCTAGTACATAAGCTTTAAAGCTTTGAACGTATTTATTTGGAGTTTTGTGCACAAGTTGTTTCATATAAATCTCTAGTAAATAATTAGTTAATTGTCACTTCAACAGCGTCTTCACCGTAAATAGTTTTAAACCATTCTTCGCTGATCTCAAGAGGCTTACCATCATAGATAAGTTTTCCATGTTTAAGAGCAACTACACGGTGAGCGTACTGGCGGACAAGGGATAAGAAGTGCAGGTTACAGATAACTGTTACGCCAAGCTCTTCGTTAACTTTTTTCAGGTACTGCATAACTGAGTGAGATGTAGCAGGATCCAGAGATGCCACCGGCTCATCAGCTAATAAAATTTTCGGGTTTTGCATTAATGCACGGGCGATAGAAACGCGTTGCTGTTGTCCACCTGAAAGGTTGTCTGCACGGTTTTTTTCTTTCCCTTTAAGACCCACGATCTCGATATATTTTTGAGCTAGTGCTCTTGTTTCTGCTGAGTGAATTCCAAAGATACTTGCAAAGATTCCTGTGCGGGACAGGTTTCCTGAAAGTACGTTTTCTAAAACAGTTTTTCTAGGAATGAGATTGAAATGCTGGAAGATCATTCCGATTTCTGATCTGATTTTTCTTAATGCATGGCCTTTTAATTTTGACGTATCCACACCGTGGAAAAGGATTTCTCCTCCTGACGGGTCGTGAAGACGGTTAATACATCTAAGCATTGTCGATTTACCAGAACCTGATAAGCCGATGACTACTAAAAATTCCCCTTGAGGCACGGAAAAAGAAATATTCTTTAAAGCGTGGTGTCCGTTCGGGTAAACTTTTTCCAGATTTTTGATTTCCAACATATCAATCTATTCCTTAAAAAATAATTTTCTATTTAACCAGTTCACCTAAATTTACACCTGTTGCTTTGATAACAGCACGAAGTGAATCGTAGTCTTTGTTAGACGCAGGAACGATTCCGTCGATAGCGTAAATATTTTTGAATACAGTTTTTCCTTCTTCAGTTCCAAGGTACTTAACAAGAGCATTGATGATTTTTGCACTCATTTCAGGAGCAATTCCTTTTCTGAATACGAATGGGTCGTTAGGAATTTTGTCTGTAATTTTTAAAACTTTTACTTTCTTTTCTACGTCTGGGAACTGAGTAAGAACTCTTTCTCTTGCGTCTTTAATCGATCCGCCGAAAGCGTCAGAGTAGAAAGCTGCACCGGCATCAACCTGACCCTGGTAGATCATAGTGATAACGTTGTCGTGCTTAATTGCGAACATTGTGTTTCCAAGCTTGATGTTTTCGTCTTTGAAGATTTTTAAAGGGTAAAGGTAACCAGATGTAGATGAAGAATCAGTGAACGCAAATTTCTTTCCGTTAAGATCTTTCAGCGTTTTGATTCCCGATTTTTCTGAAACGTAGATTGCTCCAGCGTAATAATCTTTACCGTGGCGAAGAGCTTTAAGTTTTGCTTCTGCCCCGTATTTTGAGTTTGCAAGTAAGTATCCAAACGAGTTCATAACAGCAACGTCAGCTCTATTTGATCCGAATGCCTCAACAACTGCTACGTAGTTTGATGGAACTCCAGACTTGAAAAAATATCCTGTTTCTTTTTCCATGAACTTTAAAAAGCCCACAGAGTTTGTCGTAATCGTGTTCGAATCAACTGATGGCGTGAAGAAAATTTTAACTGGGTTTTCTCTTGACCCTAATTTATCTTCAGCAAAAGCAGACAGACAAACCAGTCCAAGTAAAAGGCCAATAAGCGGTCTTTTCAAGATCTTCATGGAAACTCCTCAATAAGAAATTCAACTGTTTATAATAAAAAAATGATTGGTAAAACTAACACAGATTATTAGATTTGGTTAGTCAGGAATTGATTTTTATAGGGGTTTTTTAGAAAAAATGTTATTTTTATTAAGTGT
>JACMNL010000094.1 GCA_014378525.1 Bacteriovorax sp. | reverse complement strand
GGTGATCTGCTCGTTGCAGATACTACCAACCAGACGATTCGAAGAATAAGTTCATCTATCGTTACAACAACAGCAGGAACAACAAGTATCAGTGGAAATACAAATACAGGTGATGTTGCAGGTTGTACGGGTGTTCCCAATTCATATTACTTCCAGCATGGAGACGGTGAGAAAATAGTTAATCGCGCTGCCATGTCTGTCGACATTAACCCAGCAAACGCTGATATTGCGCTTTCACCTTTTTACGGTTCGATTATCAATTCTGTGTTTGCCAATTTACCGATTTTTGGAGCTGGGGAACATGCTCTTTTTTATTATGACGGAGCCTCACAGTTGGGTTCGCCGCTTTTTGCCAATCAGGGTGATTATATCTATTACAACGGATCGTCTTGGACAAAATTTATCGAAAGTGATTCAGTTAAGCTACTTCTGCAACAATAAAAAATATTATAAAGGTTCCAAAGGTGCAATCCAAAAAAGCCAAAAAAAGAAAAAAAGTGCCACTAGACTTTTTGTAACCACAGCGCACATATGCGACAGCGATTCAAAAAGTCTGGTGGAACCACTAATTAATTAGACGAGTATTTTTTTGCAATCGACAGAAGTTTACTTTTTACAGTAGGAGTCAGGTCGAGCATTAAAAGGATTCCGGAATTTTCACCACTAGCATCACTTCCAACCAATGAAATATTTCCCACTGCTTTTGAGCCGCTATAGTAGCGCGAAGTAATGATCGCATTGATTGCGGCCAGACTTTTTACCGGAATAAAAATGCCAAAAAGTTTCGGGCCAAGATAAAAAGACATATTTTTAAATTGTGAAACTGAAAAAGAGACAGCAGGTATGCGACCGCCTGCTACTCCAGGCAATGCTCTTCCACCTGGTAGAGTAAGAGGGTCTAGTTTTTGTAAACTCGTATTAAGTGTGTCGCCTATAGAAACACTAATAGCAAGCAACGTTCCAGATGATTCTAAATCAGGTGAGAGCTCCAGATATGAGTTTGGGTAATTGGGAATATTATAACGAAGGCCGCCTGTCAGATTGAGTTTGGTAAGCACCATTGAGATGAGCATGTTGTCTTGAACAACTGATACTCCTAATTTATCTACACCAGGAATTTTGATGTTAGTTCCACTCGTACCACTTCCGCATGAAGCGAGCATTAAACTAAAACTTGCGAGAACAAAACTAAATCTTACTGACTTTAAAAAATACCACATCCTGTAGTCTCCTTTTATAATTTATAGTTGCATGAAAAATGTAACTGCATTTGAAGTGCCAAAAGTTTAGAGCTGCAAGATGCTGAATCGCAATTTTACTCAGGATCTTTTAGATCCTTGCGTGGACACGCTGGTTGATAAAGTGCCACCGACTTAATCAAAGAAATTGGTAAATGAAAAACCGATTAGAGTGAATGCTGGTTAAAAAAGGGAGACCAAAGTCTCCCTTTTTGAAATATTATTTACAAGATCCTTTAAAATACTGAACTGGTTGAGAAATAATTTTATCTCCAGACAATAAACAATTCATTGTTCCAGTGTATGTAATCCCTTTAGTCTGATTATAAAAAACGTTATCAACATTTGAAGCATAAACAGTAGACTCATCAAGAAGACACAGACTTCTGATTGCTGTCTGCTGAAGTTTTTCTGTACCTGTTTGAAGACATGCTTTTGTAAGAGCGTCGTCAGAGATAGCGAAAGCTGAAGTTGAAAGAATCAGTGAGCTAAGAAGAAGAATTTTTTTCATCTTTATGTCCTTGTTGGTTTAATGGAAAGCAGAGAATATTTACCATAAAACCGGACAGGCAATGAAAGGTGTAACTAAATTACATGGTGCCGGTGGTCTCAATCTTCGGTGCCCAGAAAATCACATCCATATCGGCACGTATGATCTGCTGCTTTTTATAGGTTACGAAGAGTTTTAGGATTTTCATGCCAGTGGGAGAGATATCAACGAAAAGGTCAGAGGGGTGATTTTTAGCTTTTGACGTTGGAGTAAGAGTCGCTAAATCGCTGGACGCAATTTTATTAACAGAAGTTCTTCTTGAGTGGAGAAAAATATCTGCTCTTTCTGTAGTAACTTTATCTGCAGCAGGTCCGGTAAAGACTTTATAGGTGTCTCCACGGGCAGTCGGAGCGATTTTCACACACTGGTCTGTGGCATCCCCTAAAAAATCGATAACGCTTGCAAAGCCTTTTGCTTCCCATTCACTCTTATCATCAGATGAGCAGAGAATAATTTCTTTTTTTAATTTTACCGGCTCAACTTCCTGAGCGTGAATTTGAGAAATGAATGGATAGAGCAACAAAAATAATGTAGTGATTTTCATTTTGAGATTTTAAATTTATGAAAAACCTTACGTCAACAAAGATGAATTTTTTAAGTTTTATGAACGACCAAATTAGTGTGTCTTATCTGTGTCATTGCATATAACACGTGAAAACTTTAAAGCGGATTACTTAATCAAATTGTGTACATAAGAAAACGTTATTCCTGAAAGTTTCTCAACTTCATCAATAGTTGTCTTGTATTTTTCCCAATCAGATTTATTTTCGCGAGTTGTATCAATTTCAGGACAAACGGTAGGAGCATTCTTTCCAGGAGTTGTCCCGTCCTGATAAATATTCGGCATGATCACGGCAATACGCTCGGTACTTGCATTGATGTCAGCATAGTCCTGATCAGCATTTAAAATAAAAACAACTTTGAAATTTTTTGAAGGAACGGCAATATCTTTTTCCGGGCCAATAGCTCCCAGGTCTTTATCGTAAATTGGACCTGCTACGATATAAAGCTTTTTCTTTTGAAGTTTAACTAGTGTGCGTGAATAAGCTTCAAGGTGTTCCCAGACAATGCGATTTAGATAAGCAGTTTGTGGAATCATATTGCTCATCAGGAATGTCACCTGATTGTTGGCCTCTGTATCAGTTCTGTCAGCAGAAGGAGTCTGGTGCCCTCTGTCGAAACAGCTTCCTCTATAATCTTCAGGATCAACTGCAGTTTTGTTCGTGGAATTTTTATCAAGGTAATTTTTTAAATCAGCATCAACTGCAAAATCATTTGATCTGCCCGAGGTACCCATGTTCGATATTTCAAGTTTCCATGCGGCCCAGTTTGGAGTACGTCGTACTTTATTATATGAGATAATATATTGAGCGCGGGAAAGAATGATTTCAGGAGCACTTGTTTTTGGAATCTCTAGAACAAGACTTTCATTTTTATTAAGTGGTGCACCGATGACGGTTTCGACTTCTGCAAAGGCATTAGTCTGCAATAGTATCGTTGAGAGAAAAACACACGAAAGTAAAAACTTTGACTGTACCTTTTTCATTTTGATCACCCATTTCAGGTTTAAATTACACCTAAATCTAGATTGTCTCCATCGGTCTGGATAGTGCACTTTTATCAGGATTTCATTACAAGGAGGTAATGTTTTAAAAAATGCTTAAATGTAAACTTTTGTAAGATTTTTGCGTTCTCTAAATTTGCACTTCATGACTTACTGGACTAAGTTTGGCCTATGATGAAACAGATAATTTTATTGCTATTGATGAGTTTTTTGACTGTACTGCCGGTTAGGGCCACTGAAGACCTGGAAGAAAATCTGGTCGACGTGAGTTATCACTTTGACCAGACCAAGCTGGATGCCAGTGCAGATTCATTTCATTTTCTACGCAGCTTCGTTGATTATTACTACGACCTTATTCCTGCCAATTTAAAATCACTTCATTTGGCAACTGAAGCCGCTCGATTTTCAGGCTGGTGTGCAGGGGATGCTCATCCGGAAAATTTTGGAACTTTAATTCAGGAAAATGGAAATATTATTTTTTCAATTAATGATATGGATGATTCCGGCCCTTGTCCTGTGGCCTGGGATTTTTTAAGACTGGCGGTAAGTTCAAAACTTTATATGCCTAAATTAAATATCAGCTCTCTTGTTAGTTCATATCAAAAAGGATTGAGTGGAGAAGTTGTTTCTGCACCGTTAGAAATCCAAAACCTGTTGAGCGCAGGAAAAAAATCCGGTGAAGCTGTCAATCCAAAAGACCTCGATGGCGAACGCTTGAAACGTAAAAAAGAAATGAATGAAGTTTCAGGAGAAGTACGGAATGTAATCGTAAGTGATCTGCAGAAATTATTTTCATCAAAAGATTTTGAAATAGAAGCTATCAAGGTCATCGATATTGTTTCCACATCAAAAATTGGCGGCGGATCCGGTGGTTTATTACGTTATGAAATTTTATGCTCACGTGCGAATGGAAACCTTGTTCATCTTGAACTCAAAGAGTTAACAACTCCGGGGATGGCCATCGTTGCAACTGAAAAAATTCCCGAACAGTCGTTAAGAATCATGAAGACTGCAAAAATAGAACAAGGTGCAGACGTTTCACATTTTTATAATGTCTTTGTTGTTAATGGAAAGACGATGTTACTTCGTCCGAAATTTTATGGAGACATCGGAGTGAATCTGGCCAGTGACTTATCCGGGAATTCAGAAACAGATCTGATCATTTATGAAGCTTATATTTTAGGGAGTATTCATTCAAAAACTGTCGATGCTAAAGGTTATAAACAGGCGCTGGAACATCTGAATCCGGGTGACTGGGAAGCAGATGTCTCAGCTTTCACAAAACAATTCAATAAAAAATTTGATCAGTTTAAAAATTAGATTTTATAAAGTTTCATTATTAAATCAGTATCAATAACTGTCCCGACAACAAACTAATTATTTTTTAGTTGTAGTTGTCTTATTGTTTTCAGCTGAAAGCTTAAGAGCTTCTTCTTTAGTATTTAAACGGTTCGAGTTATCAACTGATAAAGTTGAATTTGAATTATTATTTTCAAGAAGAGTTGATGTGCTTTGAGCTTTTTGTGCAATTTCTTTTAAAGATAATGCTTTTGTTTCTGTAGCTTTTTTAGCTTCTGTAGAAGATTTTGTTGTTGAAGCAAAAGTAGCGGTAGTTGCAAGTAGGGAAAGTAATAATAGAGCTTTCATATAATCTCCTGAGGGGGTTTTATCCATAATCTCACCTTCATGCGTTTAAATCAGAGGTTATGAAATGATTACAGGCCGATTATAAGACTGTCTAAAATTTAAACAGGAAGCAAGTTGCAAATGGTTATTTTCTCGCCCATAAGAGGACTCGTTTAAAAGGATAGAAGAATGGTTTTTCGTTGGGAAGGATCTTAAAGAGCCTTTCCTGAAACTCTTTCACAAAATCATTGTAGTCAGTTTCAGATAATCTGGACTTGAAATAAGTTAGCATCGAACCCTTAACCCATTCGACTACACCAGCGCGTGATTCAAGAACATGGCCGTAAACTTTTAGGTTTACATTTTGTTCACGAAAACCAAGTTTAAAAAGAAGGGCCGCATAATCTTCCGGAGATAAAAGGGCAGAGTACTTATCGTAAGCTTCGCCGTTTAATAATTTATTCCACTTTGGTTCGTTACTTATTTTTTGTGCAAGAACATGGGTAGGGTAATCGTGATTCATCGGCATCTGTACCGCAAGCTGTCCGTGAGTTTTGAGTGCTTCATATAAATGAGCAAATAACTGTTCGTGATTTCCACACCACTGAAGAGCTGCATTGGAAAAAATAACATCAAATTTTTCAGAAGGAGTCCATGTCTCAATATCGGCCTTCTCAAAAGAGAGACTTGATGTCCGGTACTCTTCTGATTTTTTCAGCATTTCTTTAGATGTATCAATTCCCAGTGTAGACAGAGGTGTTAGGTGCCTGTGAAGTAATTGTGTGAGCTCACCAGTACCACAACCGAGATCGACAACTTTAGAGTGCTCTACAGGTTCTATAAGACCCATCAGATCCAGGAATGGTTGAGAACGCTCATCCTTGAATTTTTCGTATTGTGAGGGATTCCAGTGGCCTTTAATAGATGTCATTGATTGCTCCTGATAATACTAATATCGGTCAAAACGATAAAAGAATCCAAGGAATAAAAAGAATTAAATCAAGTCGTGTTTGGAATAGTAGAAAAGCAGACTTGTTTGAAACAAGTCTGCCGGAAATTTAATTATCTTTTGTAACAGTTGTTGATCATGCACATTTGCAAACCTTGTGAAAAACAGTTTTGTTGAGCATTCGACATTGCCTCAAGTTGTGTTTCTCCGCGACCTTGAACCGGCATAGTGATTGAACCAGCAGGGCCACCAATGTTCAAAGTTCCATATCCTGAGCAAAACCATTGCTCAGTGAAGTTTACGTCAGCTTTTTTATCAGCTGCAAATACAGTTGTTGAAGCAAGTACAAGACCCAGAGCGATTAACATTTTTTTCATAGTGAACTCCTGTTGATTTATAAAGTGATCGCAGGATTTATATCACAGGAATTTTTTTGAAGTCATTCGCGTTTGGTCAAATGGACAGTGGAATGAGGATTTCTTAAGGTAGAACACCTGTGGCGGTGAGTTAGTTCTCAAAACGCTCAAAGGTCCAGATGGTTTCGCCAATCATTGGGAAGACAAGAGGAGCTTTAAAATTATTTAAGTCCTGAACTTTTGTCATGTCGATTTTAAAAGTAAAAACTCTGTTCCCAAAAAACTTTTCACATTTAATGCTGGCATCGACCATATTCGCCCGATCGATTTTTGATTTCCCTGAACAGGTAAATCTGTTTAACTCTTCGATCAAAGTAAGTTTTCCTTTTTTATCAACGATGAGAGTGTTCTTCATCTTTAAGGCCGTTGATGAAACTCTATACTTTCCTTCCAGCTCCTGCATTGAATAAGCAAAGGCCTGTGAAGTTAATCCTAACAATAAAAGTATTCCAATAATTTTTTTCATTTTGTATTCTGCTCTATCGTTTGAGTAACCCAGTCTTTATAGTGCGCAATGTTTCCGTATTCACCAAATTTTTCACAACTCACTTCTGCTGTACTCGCTACACCGAATACATAAAGTTTTCCTTCAAGATTTAAAAACGCAGGTCCGCCTGAGTCACCCGGACAGTTCCCGCCAGGTTTACCTTCATGAGGTACAAGTCTCGCCACACGAAACTCTTCATCCGAGGACTGATATGTAGTCGCGAAAGAAAATAGTTTTTTATCTGTTGAATGATCACGGAGTGAAGTCATTCCGAACCCTGCAAGTATGACTTCAGTACCGGGCTTCATGTTTTCGTAATCCTCTTCACTCAACAATGGCACTGGAACAAACCCGCGAGGAAGTTTAGAATCGAATCTCACCAACGCAACATCATTTCTGTCCGGATATTTTACTCTGGCCGCTTCACCAAACTCAGGATGCTTGATGACAAACCCTGCAGTAATGCCGCTCACATTTGTTGCATCAAATTCACCGAAGATAACACTTATATCCCGGGGTTTTACATTTCCGCTTAACGTTTTCCATTCTTTGCTCAAGCAATGGGCCGCAGTCAGAACCCAGTGGGAATCAATTAATGTTCCTGAACAGAATGTTCCTGTCTGGGAGTTGTGAAGAGCGACAGTTGCCTGTGCAATCGGTGTCCCATACTTAACGTGCTGGCCTTTCACAATTGCATATGAAGATGACATCGTTCCAAGAAATAGTGCGATTGTTGTTAGTATTTTCATTATTTTTTCTTCAGTCTTTCAATTAATTGTTTATTGGCCTGAGCATTTTCAGGAAGATCTTTTCCGGAAATCAAAAGCGCTTTTACTTCTTCAACGATAGCGTCGCCGATTTTTTTAAGCATAACTTTTTTCTGGGCATTGTTTGACGGCCATAGATTTTTTCCGATGTATGTTCTCGTCAGTGCAAAGTAGCCATGCTCTTCAGTCATGAACTTGCTGTAACGTGCATCGAATTCAGTTCCAAAATCTCTGGTTTGAACCATCTTGAACTGAAAGTCATTCATTTGATCATAATAAAGTGCCTTGAAGATTGCATCTTTTTCACCGTACTCATAAACAGCAACGACATCGGCGTACAATTCCGAATAGCCGGTCGTGATTCTGGCAAAACGGATATAATCTGCATTCGCCAGAATTTCAGAATTTTTTTCCTGACGTAGTTTACTATTTTCTTCTGTGGGATTTTTTATGGCCTGAATTTTTAATTTAGATAGTTCCTGATTGGCCGGAATAAAACCAGCTTGTTTCGGGAATTGTTTTAAAAGAGTTTGCTCAAATTTTTTTTCCAAAAGAGCGTGGCCGTATTCATGCGCCACTGTAGTCAGGTTGGCGACGACATCTGTGGGGTACTGTTGTCCGTAGTCGTTGGTAAAGATAAGCTGTTCCGGCACTTCTATAATTGTTCCGCCATCAAAGCTGGCATTATCAAATTGATGTTGAACAAAAAGATTAACAGGCACACTTTCTTCGCTGAATTTTTGAATACTGGTTACGACTGATTCAACACCAGAGACGTATTCACAATTCATCTGCCCTGAAGCCTGTTCACTGTAAGCTTCGATGATTGAACCATTGTTCTTCAGTGCACAGTCACCTGCATTAGCCGATGTAATAGTCAGTGCACCACTTAAAAGTAAAAGTAGGGTTGGAATTGTTTTCATGGAAAAAGTGTATGGCAAAAAGTGATTCTCACGACAATTAGTGTAAAAATAACAAGGTTCTGTCAGGAATGGCATATGGCCATATGCACTTTTATGCCCAGAACTATTATTTCCAGCTTTAATCTAATGTCTTAAATCTATACACCTACTATAAATTATTCAAAAGTCCGCCCCGGGCTTTAAGGCCCGTGCATAATGAACCTAATTACCAATCAGGAGTCATTATGAAGAATCTATTCATCATTCTTTCAGTATTACTTTCAGTATTACTTTCAGTAACTGCAGTTCACTCTGAAGTTAGACTTAACGGTGCTGCTGCAGAAAAAACTTTCAACTCACTAGAAAACCAGTTTGAATATAAATCAGGTGCAAGTGTTTCGGGATTAAAAATCGAGACGATCGTGAGACATGATAATTCTGTGAGCTGTTCGAAAGAATCAGTTCAATACGATGAAGAAGAAGCGTCAGTTACTTTTGAATGTATCGTTAAATAAAAATCTGGTTCCAATTTCCTGCCCTGAACACCCTAATGTTTAGGGCCATATTTTATTTTTTGAAATGTTTTTTGACTGAAGCTGGTTTTCTCACAGAATCCATGTCGAAATGAACTGCTGCCATCTGAGCTCTCACAGTCCCCACCTGATCTTTTTCAGGAGTGTAGATAATGAATCCACTATAGATAACGTCAGGAGTTTTAATCGTCTGTCTGTTATTATAATAAATAACATCCCAAGTGCTTTTTGTTCCATAAACTTTATATGAAATTTTTGGAAGAGTATCATTTCTTTTAATTAAATAGGGAAGTCCTTCCGGCTGAATAACTGGTTCCACTGGTGGCATGTAAGTCAGAGTTACACCCGGAGTAAGTTCAGTCGATTTTTTAAACTGCTTGTTATATTTTTGCAGCTCTTTCCATTTTAACGGATTACCTAAAAGTTTTTGAGCAATGATCATCCATGTATCACCATTTTTTACCTGATACGAAGTAAGTTCATTTTTATTTTCTGTCTGTTCTTCAAACGCCGGTTCTTCGTGCATCACAGGGGTCTGAACATTCACTGCGACTTCTTCTTTTGATTCTGGTTTTTGAATTTCCGGTGTAGGAACTGATGCTTCAGTCTTTGCTAATTCTGAAACAGCAGGTTCATATTGAGCTGGTTCCTGAATTGGTGCAACTGGTGCGGCCACCTGAGTTTCTGTTACTTCTGTAACCGGAGCTCCGAATTCAGTAGTTGCCGGTGCAGCATCATTTAATGTATCTGCAAAAAACTGGTCGTTGTTATCAACTTCAGTTGTAGATTTATTGGCGTGGTTCATTGAGCAGTTTGTACAAACAACAAGAATGAACAATAGTGGAATCGACTTTGCTAATTTTTTCATAAAAAACCCTCTTGATTAAATATCGTCATGAGGATTTATTTATATGAGTTATTGTTCGGCACCGGAACAATTGAGGAGTTTTATTCCCGTGATGATTTAATCAGGTATGGCAGGAACTCTGTAGAAAAATACAGTAGCGCGCACACTGGTAAACCGAATCCTATATAGGAAGTCATAGTCCATCCACCGTGTGCATAGGCCCAGGCACCTGACATGGATCCGAATGCACCACCGACAAATAAAACTGCTACGTAGAGACCGTTGAGACGGCTTCTTTGTTCAGGATTAAGTGAGAAGATCGCTCGCTGGCCTAAAACTAAATTCGCTGTGATGCCGGCATCCAGTAAAATAGCGGCCATTACTAAAAAGACGAGTGCCATCGTCGATCCCGGTGCAAAAATATGTGTGAGTAAAAACGAAAGTGAAGCGCTGATCATCGCGACAGTGGTTGCCTGCTGGATCATTCCTTTATCGGCATACTTTCCGGCAAGTGGTGCTACGACTGCTCCTGCAATTCCAGCGAGAGCAAAAAACGCAATACCTGTTTGAGAAAAATTATATGCAGGACCTGATAAATAAAGTGGAACCGAAGTCCAGAAGAGACAAAATGTTCCGAATAAAAATGCCTGATAAATTGCACGTCTTCTTAAGACAGGAGTGTTCAGCAACAAATGTATCATCGAAGCTATCAGTTCTCTATATTTCAGATTTGTAGAAGCAGGTTTTCTTGCAGGAAGAAAACGATAAAGAATTATTGTGAGTACTAACATCAGACCTGCTGATAAAAGAAAAACAGCATGCCATGAAAAAAGATCTGTCAGAAAACTTGCGATCGGACGCGAGAGCATAATCCCCAACATCAGACCACTCATCAGGTTACCAACAACTCGGCCTTTGACTGATTCGTGAGCAAGATGGGCCGAGTAAGGAACAATGATTTGAACCGCAGAAGCACCAACACCAACTAAAAAAGCGGCGATGAAATAAGGGACAAGTTGCGTGGAAAAGGCGAGACCTAAAAGTGCAACGACTGCAAGCGAGAGCATCGTTAAAATTAATTTTCTATTTTCAAGCAGGTCACCGAGCGGAACAATGAGAAGAACTCCAAGCCCATAACCCATTTGCGTAAGAGTTGTTACTAGTCCTGCCACGCTGGGAGACAGTTTGAGGGACTTTGCAATCAGAGCAATCAATGGCTGGGCATAATAAAGATTGGCCGCGATAACACCTACTGAGACAGCGAGAAGTGGGACGATCCATGAAGGAACGCCTGGTGGAAGATGCGGGTGATCAGTATTAGTCGACATATTGGCCTTAGAAAAATTTATCATGTTGATAATAATTAAGTATTATCAAATAGTCTCTTAAAAGTTTATTCTTCAAGTGAGGAAAAATCATGAAAGAAAAAGTCGTAAATTTAAGCAGCAAGTTAAAAGATGTTCATAAACGTTTTCTGGAAAAAGAGCGTCTTCAGGCAGAAGATCATTTCCAGAGAAAGATCGCACCATTTGAATTTTTATTAATGCTCACTCAGGATAAAAACTTTGCGTGGATGCAGCCTTTTTCGGCAATGATCGCAGAGATCGATGCGTTTGTTTCTGAAGCTAAAGAAATTTCGCAGAATGATTTAATCTGTATCAGGGATCAAATTGATTTTATTTTTAAGGACACTCAGTCAACTTTAGGCGCCCGATATCAGCATCATCTGAACAACGATGCAGATTTCATCATGCTGCATTCGTCGCTTAAAAAAGTTTTAAACGAATACATAGGAAAGGTTTAGTTATGATAACAGCAAAAAGAAAAGAAGGACTGGTTGCAGAACTTACTGCCCGAGACCATATTGTTTTAGCAGGAGTTAATGAAAGTCTTGGTGGACATGATGAAGGAATGAATCCCCATGAACTACTGGAGAGTTCGCTTGCGGCCTGTACAATTATTACTGTACAAATGTATGCAAACCGAAAAAATATTAAGCTTGAATCAACTGATGTAACAATAAAAATTACTGCTGAAGGGCCAGAGACAAGAATGAGCAGGGAGATTACTTTTAAAGGTGATTTAAGTGAGGCTGAACGCTCTCGACTTCTGGAGATTGCTGATAAATGTCCGATTCACAGACTACTTGAAAGTCATGTGAAAATTGATACGATAGTCGTTTAATTACCACCATTTTTCATAATGAATTTTATTTTTATCGACTCCGGCCTGAACCAGCTGACTGACTATCCCGTCGATCATGGGTCTCGGGCCGCAGATAAAAAAATCAGAAAAAAAATCCGTCTTATATTTTTTTAACATTTCAAGGTCAATACGTTTTGTTTCACCTTCCCAATTGGCCGTATGTGATTTAGTCGCGGTAAATACGGTGTAGGGAGCGAGTTCATCTTTAAAGAGAATATCCTCGTCACTTGAAACGGAATAAAAAATCTTAAGTGGTGTTTTCGTTTTATCCATACTTCTAAACATCGAAATAAGGGGCGTAAGTCCAATTCCTCCTGCAATAAAAGTCAAAGGACTTTTCAAAAGTTCTTCAGTGATAAAAAATTTACCTTGTCCTTCAGTGATCATGACAGTTGAACCTGGGGTTACGTCATTATGCAGGTATTGAGTTACAGGATGAGTTGAAGACTCCCTGATCGCCAGTTCGATCTGCCCTTTTTCAAATACAGAAGAAGTAATTGTGTACCCTCCTATATTTTTTCCTTCAACCGGCGCATACAGGTCTATCCACTGGCCTGGCTTAAAAGTGAAGTCGCGATTTTCGTAATCAAGGCGAAAGACTTTTATTCTTTTAGTCGCCTGTGTAATGGATGTAATGGTCGCTTTAATGATATCTGTTTCATTGCTCATAGAAACAATTTAGCTTTTTTTTTTATAAAGAGAAAATTTTATTTTTCATTTGCTCAATATAAAACATTTGTTTTTCCCTGGCCTATTTTTACATTAAATAATGTATTAATTGTGGAAGGCCGAAATTATCTGCTAAAGGAATTTATAAACAATTCCCGAAGTGAATTTTATCTCTGATTTTTTTGTCACAGTCGGCGATGTGTAAACTTCCTTACCAAAAAACTTAGCGGCCAATTCGCTCACGATTGTCCACTTTCCAATGTAATGCTGAATTTCCACGTTAGCTGCATAATTCAATGTATGCTTACCATTGTAAGTACGGAGTCCGCTTGCCATCGTTTCAGCGGGAGTAATTCCGTAATAATAATCGACGTATTTATCACTCCAGTATTGAGCTGCAAGCTGGGGCTTAAACATCCAGGCAGTTTTATAATAAAATTTTGGAGCTACAGCTAATTTAAGAACAAGACCTTTTTCATGGTCTATGAAATCGTTATAGAAGGTAAAGTTAACAAAGTCATAGTTGATTAGCGTTCCAAGAAAGAGACCTAGTTTTCTCTCTTTTAAATTTTCGCCTTTATAATTTTCTCCTTCGAGCAACCCAATGCCGAGGATTGTGAAGTTGTCGTGAGTGTATAGTAAAGATCCTACACCATCGCGGTTAATGAAAAACGGTCCGTAACGAAACGAGAAAACTCCCACCGGTCCGTAAGAAGGATCTGTTTTATGGAAAGCGGTCTGATCTTTTAAGCGAATGTTGGAGTGAACCTCGAAACCTGCTCCGGCCTGTAGTTCGTAAATTGCCACATTGTCATGCAAGGCCCAGGGATACAGAACAACATCTCTTTCTTCAGCATGAAAGGTCATCTTCTTTAGTACGGGAGTTTTAAATGTATCGATATATTCTGCATCAATCGATTTTACGTGATACTTCTTTTTATCGATCTTCATCACTCTGATGAGGTCGCAATCTTTTGCATCAAAATAAAATTCCAGCTCAACGTTGGAAGCGCCTGTAAGCGTAAAGCTGATGAGTTCAGATGTGATCATAAGATCATCAACATCCAGATTAATTTCTCTCTGGAGTTTATCAATTTTTCCAGAAATAGTTTTTGGTTTTTCGTCGAGCTTTGGTGTTTCAATTTCTACAACATCTTTAAAAGAACATTTTTCTTTCGTGTTAACAACGTAAGAAAATTTCGATCCGTCGTTTAAAGGGATGTCGAGCAGGTGAAGTGTTTTGGCGTATAAAATCGAAGGCAAAATCAAGAAACAGAGGGCAAGTGAAAACTTCAATCTCATCTCCTTGTTGCATCCGGTTATCGGATATCAACATTGTATGAGATTGATTGCAAGACTAGAACCAAAATTAAGGTTTACTTAATTTTTAAATTAGAAATCGTTACGCCATTTCCAGAGCTGGCCTCATCAGCTGTCATTCTGAATCTAATATCGATTTTTTGTCCCGCCAATTGAGACAGGTCGTATTCAAAATGTCCTGTCTTAGGGTCTGATACAGGGGCCATAAGTGTTAGTATGAAGCCGTTTTCTGTTTCAACTCTGATGTCAAAGAAGTCAAATGTCGGCTCAGCATCGAGATTCAGGTCAAATGACAAGATATGAGTGCCATTTGAAACATTTAGAGACTCAATTGCTTCAAGTTTTCCATCGGCGCAATACGGACCGACTAGTACAAGTGAGTTTTCTTTTTTTATCCAGTTACAAAGATCTACCTGCTGACTATTAATCATTACTGCGTTAGCGATTGCATCGACCTGATCAATCGAAACGTAGTCTCCAAGAGATTCTGTTAAGATACTTTTTCTCAAAATGGGGAATTTTGTCGCAGTTTCTTTGCTGAAGCCGTAAATAATAAAACTATCCTGTCCGAATTTTCCTGCGGGAGTTTCAAGTGAAAATTTCATCGTGTTGTTTTGATCCAGCTTCGCACGTTTGACGAATTTATTATTTTTGAAAATCGCAATCTGATCAACAACTTTAGGTCTTGCTATTAAAGAAAAAGGACTGTTTCCATGACGAATGATTTTTTCATCACCTTCAAGTCCCAGACTAATTTCAGATGAAGCATGTCCCGGAGACTCAACCAGATCGTTAAAAATTTTTGCCATGATTGAAGAGTGATCAGGATCGATAATATCAGCATCTGTTTCAAATAATAATTTATCAGTTTCAACACCGGCATCTTCAATCAGTTTTCCTGATGATAACCTGTGGGCGTGTCTGCCCGTAATTCGTGTACTGATTCCCTGTGGAAGTTTTGTCGGCAAGTGAGCTGCAGTAAAAGCATCAAGGATCGCTTCCATCGGCCATACGTTGGCACCACCACCCATTGTCGAATGATCGACACCGTAAATGATGGCCTTGTTATTGTCTTTCATTGCTGCTGAAAATAAATCACATGAAGAGAAACATTCACTGTTAGTTAGTAAAACAACTTTTCCAAAATATTCCTGTGATACAGAAAGCAGTTCTGATTCAGTTGTCACAGTTCCAGGACCAACTATTGAATTCGTAGTTGATTGTGGAAGGATCAAATCTCTCCACGACATGTCCGAATTATAAAGTGCCAGTGTGATATCGTTGGCACGCATGAAAAAAGGCAGTACTTTAACCGGACGCGGGTTAAAGAGTGCGGCCATCTCTTCAGCGAAAACAATTTGCCCGCCGTAGTTGCCGCGTAGATCGACAACAATCGCCGATGTATTATTTAGTTTTTGTGAAACAACTTTTCTCACTTCATCAACGGCGGCCTTGACTCCTTTAGGTGCATCAAAACTCGTCAACTGAAGCCATCCGATGTTTTGTCCTTTCCACGGAATATTTTTATACGAAAGATCCGGATGCAATGTTGAGCTGGCGTTTGAAAGGTCAACTGTTTCTACCGCAGGGTCTGCAATAAAAGATTTCTTTTTGTTGAAGAAACTTAAAAAGTTTTTTCTCATTTCCTTGAAGAACTGACGTCTTTCTTTGAACATCTGAATGTCGGAGTCAGCTGCCAGTCTCGAAGCTTTTTTGCCTTCAGCTTTGCCTGCATTTTTTTGCGTTTGAGGATTGATACATGAATCATTGTATTGAACCATCCACGGAACTTTTATTTTCATAAATGATCCGCTGGCCTTTTTAAATACTAAATTAACAGCATCTCTGTCCGGAACAAGGGATCCACCCAGGTTACGGTAATACATATCAAACATACCCTGCATAAGTGCAGCGTCCACCGTTGGAGTTGCCACAATATCTTTTCTCGATTCAATAAACTGCTGTGGAGTCATTTTGTTATATGAAATCAATTCATCACCGGGAGTAATCTTTGTGATTTCCGGGAAAATATTTATAACTTTCGGGTTGGTTGTACTGATAAGAATTTTTTTCGTTCCCGTCTTTCTCATGTTGAATGGAAGAAAGGCCACGTAACATGCGTAGGGAACAGGAAGATTATAATTGGTGTGGTAGTCATGAGTGCTGTTGAAAATTTTAATCATTGATGTATGAAATTCATCATCACTCATGTCATTTTTATTCTGCTCGATGATCGAAAGGTCCTGCATCGGGCGGAATTTTTCATACATGGCAGTTTTATGTTCGAAGTTTACATAGAGTTTTGAAAATAAAAGTCTTGCGTGATCAATGATGGCCTGTCGTTCATCGCTTGCCAGCGGAGCAAATTTAATGTCTGCTCTTTTGTTCGAAAGTAGATCGATGATTTTAGTTTCAGCAAGTAGCTTCGTAGTTGATAAACAAAGCAGTGTCACGATCATGATCATTTTCATGAGGTCTCTCTTTTTGAAATAGGTTAACTCTAGCTAATAGAGCAATCACAGTGCCAAGGAGTTATCAGAGATCTCAATGTCTTGTAAAATGGAATATTGGTCAGTGACTAAATTTTAGTCAGTTTGGCGAGTGTGATCTCAGAGGCGATCCCGAAGCGGTTAGCTGGTCCCCAGTAGCCAGTGCCTGGATTTACATAGAGCCAGAGTTTGCCGTGTCGATTGAGGCCCTTGTAGTATTTGTGCGCGATGGGAATCAGAAGGCTGAAAGGAAAAAACTGGCCAGCGTGAGTGTGACCTGAAAACTGCAGATGGAATCCGTACTTTTCTGCGGCCTCGTATGGATCAGGCCTGTGAGCGAGTAAAATATTAAACTGCGTTTTAATTTCTGAGGTACGCGCTTTAACAATGTCAGGTTTGTGATCGCTGGCAAATGATCTGCCGGTTGGATCAGGAAGTCCAGCCACTAAAAGTTTTGCACCATCTACATCGATGACAATATTTGAACTCATGAGAATTTTCATTCCTAGTGCTTTTAATTCTGGAAGAAGAGTTTCGACTCCCCAGTAGTATTCGTGATTACCGGTCACATAAAATGTTCCGAAACGTGAAGTGAGATGTCGCAGTGGTTGAAGATGTTTTTTAATTGATTCAGTGTGGGCATCAGCAAGGTCACCTGTGATGACAATTAAATCAGGTTTTGTTGCATTTGTTTTTTTTACAACTTTTTCTACATAGCGGGTTTGAATAGTCGGTCCTATGTGTAGATCACTTATTTGTGCAATCTTTAATCCGTTTAACTCACCAGGAAGATTTTCTACAGGAATATTTATATTCTTAACTTTGGGGCCGAGTAAAACCTGAACTAATCCGATGAGAGTAATGAGAATTGAAACTGCAAAAACAGTCATCCAAATTATTTGAGTAAACAGAGAATTGCCGTGATTAAATAATGTCCACACAACATTTATAATGTCGAGTGGAATGGAAATCATCACAAACGATCCCCAGAATCCCATGAACATTGAACCAGTCCAGGTCAGCATGATAAACCATGGAGTATCGAATGATTCCGGTTTTGTTCTGGAAAAAAACATTGAAGACACCATCGAAATAAAAAAAACAATAGTGAGCGAAATCATCAGGTATGGTTGCAGCGGAGATAATTGAATCGCCTTGAAACAGGTGTAAAGCAAGAGTGCAGCTAAAATAAGTATAAGTCTAATCACGACTCGATCATACGTTATAAAAAACAAAAAGCATGACTCGAAATATCAAATTGTGGATAACTGCTTTTCGCCCCTTCTATTCTGGAAAATTGTCCTTGATTCATAAAGTAAACGTTCTATTTAGGTCGGAATTCTTGGCATGCAATCTGCTTTAAATAGTAGAACTTTAAACACGGAGGCTTTATGAATCGCAAACAAGGACAATCGCAAAGAATGCAAGGAACGCAATCTTCTTTTAGTAGAGGATCACGTACTGGCATGAATCAAAATTCTCAATACGGAAGAAATTCTGGTCAACACACTGAGGGAATCGATAACGATTTCGATCTTAGTGGATCACGCTCACAAAGAGGATTACAAAGTGGATTAAGTTCTTCTGATGATAGCTATGAAACAGGAAGAGGGTACAGAGATACTGATTACGATCTTGATGGATCAACTTATGGATCATCAAGAACATCAGCAAGCTTAAACGGAAGATCACCTTCTTCTTACAGTTCTGATTCTTCATACGGATCAGACTACGGTGACGTTGATTCTAATGACAGAGCAAGATTTTCACAATCACGTGATGAAAACAGATCTTCATACGATTCTTCATTCGGAAGATATGCTGGAAGTCAGGGAGACAGAGGATTAAACCGTCAGGCTTCCTCTTCAGAAAGATTTGGTTATCCATCAAACATGAATGCATGGTCAGGTTCAGAGCGCTCATTTAATTCTGGAAAAACTCCGGGAAGAATGGGGCAATCAAGCTGGTCAGCTCAGGATTCAGATTCTGATATGTCATATGACAACTCTGTTGGAAACAATGACTGGGGATCTTCACAATCATACGCTTCTCACACATCTCCATCTCGTTCAGGATCTCAGTCACAATCATGGTCGCAAAGCCACTTCGGTAAAGGGCCTAAAGGATATAAACGTTCTGACGACAGAATTAAAGAAGAAGTTTGTGAAACACTAGCAAGAAACCCACGCATCGATGCAAGTGATATCGAAGTTGAAGTTTCAGATGCTATGGTGACACTTTCAGGAACTGTAGACAGCAAAGACATCAGACGTGCAGCTGAAATGGCAATTGAAAACCTTTCAGGTGTAGACGATGTAAAAAATGAAATCAGAGTAAAAAAATCTGACTCAACTTCTATGTCAATGTCGAATGATGCATCTTCGACATCCGGATCATCTTCATCATCAATGGGATCAAAAGCAGGTAAAACTTCTACTGACTCATCAAGCTCAAAAGGATCAAGCCGCATTTAAATAAAAATGCGATTGTATGTTCGGCCTCGGGATAATATTCCGGGGCCGCTCTTTTTTTAGGCCTCTGGTTTGCAATTAAAATATCGGAGGTCACTATGAACTTATCCGAAAAACCAACTCATTCACTCATATTAAAAATAAACGGCACTGATACAATACTAAAAATTAAACCATGGACATCTCTTCTGGATGGACTGCGCGAGTACGCAGGATTATCAGGAACAAAAAAAGGCTGCGACCACGGACAGTGTGGAGCATGTACCGTTTTAGTTGATGGAAAAAGAATCAATTCATGTTTAACCCTGGCAGTAATGCATGACGGACATGAGATCACAACCATTGAAGGACTGGGAACTCTGGAAAATCTTCACCCGTTACAAGCGGCCTTTGTTGAACACGATGCTTTTCAATGTGGTTACTGTACTCCCGGGCAGATTTGCTCCGCAGTCGGACTCATGAATGAAGGAAAAGTAAAAACAGAAGACGACCTTCGCGAAATGATGAGTGGAAATCTTTGTCGTTGTGGAGCTTATTCAAATATCTTTGATGCCGTCAAAGAAGTTATCAACCATAAAACAGGCGTACTTTTATGATGAGTGATTTTTCATTTCAAAGAGCGAAAACTCCTAAAGAAGCTGTCATTCTGCTTGGACTTCACAAGGATAATAAAGTCATTGGTGGTGGTACCAATCTACTCGATATGATGAAAGAAGGTATGACAGACTCCCACGAAATTATCGACATCAACAGAATGGGGCTGAATAAAATTATAAGAAATGAAGATGGTGGCTTTTTAATTGGAGCAAGTGTTACCAATACAGACCTTGCTTATCATAAAGAAATTGAAAAACATTATCCACTATTATCAAAGGCGATATTAAAAGGTGCTTCTCCTCAAATAAGAAATATGGCGACGACCGCGGGAAACATGTTACAGAGAACGCGCTGTTATTATTTCTATGATACGGCCACTCCCTGTAATAAACGAAATCCCGGCTCGGGTTGTCCGGCAAAAACTGGAGTAAATCACATTCACGCTATTTTAGGTGCAAGTGAAAGTTGTATTGCCGTTCATCCTTCGGATATGTGTGTTGCACTTGCTGCACTCGATGCAAAGGTTCACATTCAAGGTGCAAAAGCAGAAAAAATAATTCCATTTGTGGCTTTCCATAAACTTCCCGGCAACACTCCACATCTGGATAATATTTTAGCTCATGATGAAATTATCACCGGTGTTGAATTACCGGCGAATGGATTTGCAAAACATCACGCTTACGTCAAAGCACGTGAAAGAAATTCCTACGCTTTCGCACTGGCCTCGGCCGCAGTCGGTTATGAGTTAAATGATAATTTACTAGGTGACGTAAGAATTGCACTCGGTGGTGTCGCCCACAAACCGTGGAGAAATACTGAAGCGGAAATTTTTCTTAAGGGAAAACTTCCGACAAAAGATAATTTCAGGAAGGCCGCTGAAATTATTCTGGAAGGCGCGCGTGGATACGGGCAGAACGATTTTAAAATCGAACTCGCAAAACGAGTGGTTGTTCGTGCACTTGAAATGGCCATCAATAACGAGGTTCAGTTATGAGAGAAAATTATATCGGTAAAGCAACCAACAGAGTGGACGGACCGTTAAAAGTTACCGGTCAGGCAAAGTTTGCTGCAGAGTTTACGACGAGTGGATTACTTTACGGAGTTGTCGTTTCAGGTGAAATTGCGAAAGGTAAAATTGATTCTCTTGATGATTCGGAAGCTTTGAAAGTGGAAGGAGTTCATAAAGTTTTTTCGCACAAGAACCGCCCGGACATTATTCATTATATAAACAAAAAACATGAGGACCAGGATTCTCCTTATGGAGAGCATTTTAAACCTTTTTATGATGAAAAAATATTATTCAACCAGCAACCAATTGCTCTGGTTGTTGCTGAAACTTTTGAGGCCGCAAGGCATGCTTCAAAACTTATAAAAATAAAATATTCAGAAGAACCTTTTTTAACCGACATGCAAATTGCCAGGCTCGAAGCAAAAAAACCCGACAAGGGAAAAATGGGTTGGGAAAAACCAAAGTCACGTGGAGATGCGGAAAAAAGTTTTGCGTCTGCCGAAGTGAAGTTTGAAAATGAATACACAACTTCGATTAACACTCACAATCCAATGGAGATGTTTGCTTCGACAGTTATTTATCACGGGCCGGGAAAACTTACTATCTATGATAAAACTCAGGGAGTGATGAACTCACTTGGCTACGTCTGTAATATTTTTGATTTGAAAAAAGATGATGTTCAGGTTTTATCCCCATATGTCGGCGGTGGGTTTGGTTCAGGATTGCGGCCACAGTATCAACTGATGCTTGCAACTATGGCGGCCCTCGATATGAAACAATCGGTGAGAGTGGTTTTAACAAGACAGCAGATGTTTAGTTTCGGGCATCGTCCCGGAAGTATCAATACATTTAAACTTGGAGCAGATAAATCAGGAGCTCTCACTTCAATTTATCATCACGTCGTTCAGGAAACTTCGATGTTCGAAGAGTACACTGAAAATATCGCCAGCTGGTCAGGTGTTGCTTACCATTGTGAAAATGTCGATCTCGATCACAAACTGGCGCACGTCAATCTTTACACTCCACTAGATATGCGCGCACCTGGTGCCGCTTCGGGGATGTTTGCACTTGAATGTGGTCTGGATGAACTCGCACTAAAATTAAATATGGACCCGATTGAACTTCGTTTAAAAAACTTTGCAGTAAATGACCAGGCCCACTTTCACCGACCACATGCCAGCAATGAATTGAAAGCTTGTTATATTGAAGGTGCAGAAAAATTCGGCTGGAGTAAAAGAAATTCAAAACCGCGTTCGTTAAAAGACGGAAGAAAATTTGTAGGCTACGGAATGGCCGGGGGAATGTGGGAGGCCAATCGTCAGGCGATTCAGGTAATGGCCGCTTACAATAAAGAAGGCAAGCTGACTGTATCTTCTGCCAGTTCTGATATGGGAACCGGGACCTATACCATCATGGCGCAGATGGCGGCCGATTCTTTCGGGCTTCATATCGACCAGGTAAAAGCGATGATAGGTGATTCAAAACTCCCTGAAGCTCCTTTGTCAGGAGGGTCGTGGACGGCAGCCTCTTTAAGTCACGGAGTTATTTTCGCCTGTGATAAATTGAAAAAAACATTGTTTGACTCTGCAAAAGGAATGAAAAATTCTCCGCTCTCTAAATCTACTTTTGAAGGTTCTGTTTTTAAGGAGGGCTGGGTCTACGATAAAACTGACCTGACAAAAAAAGTCTCTCTGCTTGATATTTTAAAACATGAAAAGAAAGATGAAATCACCGAGACTGACGGTGAAAATAAAATTATGGGTATGATTAAACAAATGCCTTATTCAAAAAATACCCACGCTGCTGTTTTCGTCGAAGTCAAAGTCGATGAGGACCTGGGCATGGTGGAAGTGACTAAAGTTGTAAGTGCGGTGGCCGCCGGAAAAATCCTGAATCCTAAAACAGCACGTAGTCAGATTCTTGGCGGTGTGGTCTGGGGAATAAGTCAGGCCCTGCATGAAACTAATCTAATCGATCACAACTTCGGAAGGATTATGAATCACTCACTGGCCGAATATCACATCACTGTACAAAAAGATGTCGGTAATATTGAAGTCATTTTTATTGACGAAAAAGATGATGTGACCAGCAAAATGGGAGTTAAAGGTCTGGGAGAAATAGGAATTGTAGGAACAGCTGCGGCAGTTGCTAATGCTATTTATAACGCCATTGGAATGCGTATACGTGAGCTGCCGATCACGCCTGATAAATTAATAAGAGCAACGTGATTCTGACTGAATCTTAACAAGACAGCGGGATGTTTTTCTCGCAATCTTGTTAAAAAGGATTGGGTTTATATTCTTCTCCGAACTCAGTCCGGTCGTCTTGGGGGCCCTGACAATGAAATATGTCAGGGCCTTTTATTTTTAAACAGCTTTCACAAATTGTACGTCGATCGATATATTCACATCGTCACCAACCAGTAATCCGCCTGCTTCAAGAGCTGCGTTCCATGTTAGTCCAAAATCCTTGCGTTTGATTTTTGTGGTAGCTGAAGCTCCGATTTTAGCATTACCCCATGGATCTTTTAATTCTTCAGAGGGACCTTCAACAACCAGAAAATTAAGTATCACTCCTGAAGGACAGGCCTACTTTAAAAGATGCATGCAGGGGTTGGAAGAAATCAAGGCCGCCGAATCTGAAATGGCCTCTATCCAAGGTGAACCACAGGGACTTTTAAGAATTACGGCACCTACAGAATTAGGAAGCAGTATTCTTCCCACCATCGTTTCAGACTTCACAAAAAAATATCCTAAAGCGCGTGTAGAAATTATTTTAACAGACAGAAGAGTTGATCTTCTTAGTGAAAATGTGGACCTCGCCATTCGCGCAGGAGATTTGAAAGATTCAACACTCATTGCAAAAAGAGTCGGTGCAGTTTATTTTGCACCATTCGCGTCACCAAAATATTTAAAACAACATGGAACTCCCTCTCATCCACGCGAACTGCGCAGTCACATGTGTCTGCAGTTCACTCCTGTCGGAGTTGATGAATGGAAAATGACTTCATCTAAAGGTTCCCTGAATGTACCTGTACCTGGAAGAATAATGATGAACGATATGGCCGCATTAAAACGAATGGCCGTGTTAGATAACGGGATAACTTTTTTGCCGACATTCTTCTGTTATGCAGAAGTTAAAAACAAACAACTGATTAGAATTTTACCAGAGTGGAGATCGAATCTTTCACCTGTACATTTTGTCTATCCTGCCCAGAGATTCGTCACACCTAAGCTTAGTGCCTTCATCGCTATGGCCGGCGAATGTATCAAAAAAAGTTTTGACGATTTCGAGATTTAAAAAATACCTGTGCAAATAACACATCTTTCTTTAAACTTTTTTCAAGTTCTCTATTTCTTTAATATTCACAAGGAGTCTATATGAAGCGTAATGTTATCCTGGCAGCACTTGTCTGCTTAACAACTTTTAGCTGTGCTAAAAAATCTGAAGACATTAAAGTTGGTGTTTACGGGCCATTCTCTGGTGGATCAGCACCAATGGGTGTTTCAATGAGAAACGGTGTTCGCATTGCTGTTGATGAAATCAACGCTGCAGGCGGAGTACTTGGTAAAAAATTCGTAATCGTTGACCGCGATGATGAAGCAAAGAATGAGCGTGGTGGACAAATCATGCAGGAACTTCTTGATAAAGAAAATGTTGTAGCGGTTCTAGGACCTGCAAACACTGGTGTTGCAAATGCTTCAACTCAATACACACAACAAAAACATATCCCGCAAATCGTAAACGTTTCTGCAGGGGCTAAAGTTAACGAATTTTTTGCTGCATCTCCTGAAAACTATATTTTTAGAATCGCTGCTAACGATGACGTTCAATCAAAAGTTATTGTTAACCAGGCAATTAAAAGAGGAGCAAAAAAACCTGCTCTACTTTGTGATGACACAAACTACGGACAAAATGGCCGTGAAAAAATGGAAGCTGCTTTAGCTGCTGCTGGTGTAAAACCAGTTTACATCGGAAAGTTCAAACTGAAAGATACAGATATGACTGCTCAGCTTCAGGAAGCAAAAGCTGCTGGAGCTGACGTTTTATTAGCTTACGGAATCGGACCTGAACTTGCTGCTGTTTCAAATTCAATGGACAGAATTTCATGGAAAGTTCCAATGTTAGGTTCTTGGACTTTATCAATGTCAAACTATACAACTAACGCCGGTAAAAATGGTAACGGAACAATGATGCCTCAAACATTCATTGAAACTGCTGCTAAATCTCCTAAGCAATTAGCATTCATCAAAGCATACGCTGACAAATTCAAAGAGTCCCCGATCTCTTCAGCTGTATCAGCTGCTCAAGGTTACGATTCAATGTACCTTCTTAAGATGGCAATCGAGCAAGCTGGATCAACAGAAGGAACAAAAATCAGACAAGCTCTTGAGAGTCTTTCTGCACCGTACGAAGGTGTGACTGGTTCATACACAAAACCATTCTCGCCTACAGATCACGAAGCAACGAAAGAAGCTAACGTTATGTTAGGTCTGGTTCAAGACGGAAAAATTATTTCATCGGAAAAATAAAAAATGACTGAAGTTTTACAACTTATTATTTCAGGTGCAATTCAGGGCATGATTTATGCCCTGATCGCATTTGGTTACAACTTAACTTTCTCGACAAGTAAAACTATTAACTTCTCTCTCGGGCAAATTGTTATGCTCGGGGGAGTTGTTGGTTATATTCTTTACATCGACATGACCAGCGGACATTTATCCGGCATGCCTTTCATTGTTCCACTTCTCGCCGTTATGGTGGTTGGAGCTCTGGCAGGTGCTGTCGTACATAAAACTGCTGTCGAGCCTTCACTCAAATTCAAATCTGAGTACACATGGATTCTTGCCACACTCGCTGTCGGTATCATCATCAAAAATGGTGTTGAACAAATCTGGTCGACAGGTGACTACAAAATGCTCTCACCATTAGGTGATGAAGTTATCAGATTTGGCGGAATCGGAATTTACGCACAGGAAATTCTGATCGTCGTCGTTTCACTCTCAATCGTTTGCGGAGTGGAAATTTTTAAAAGAAGAACTATTTATGGAAAAGCAATCCAGGCCGTCAGCGAAGATAAAGCAACTGCAAGTTTAATGGGTATCCCTGAAAAATTTGTCATCACAATTTCTTTCATGATGAGTGCATGTATTGCGGCCATTGCCGGACTCCTTGTTGCTCCTCTTACATTTGTTGCCGCGACCATGGGAACAGTGTTGGGAATCAAGGCATATTCTGTATCGATCATCGGAGGGCTTGAATCAGGTTTCGGCCCGCTCGTGGGTGGTTTGATTCTGGGAATTTCAGAGACGCTTACAGCAAGATATATTTCAACTGGATATAAAGAGATGCCAGGATTTATTTTCCTGATAGTCGTTATTCTCTTCAAACCAAACGGACTGTTCGGTAAGAAGATCATTAAAAAGGTATAGCATTGGAAAATTCACAACTAACAGGCACGCAAAGAACTTTAAAACTTCTTCAACTCCTTTTGATTCTTGTTCCATTTACTTTACCGTTATGGGTGCAGAACGAATATTACGTCCATAGTATTTTAGGACGTATCTTCATCTATACAATCCTCGTTGTATCTCTCGACCTGGTTGTCGGATACATCGGTGATATTTCCATCGGTCACGCAGGACTCTTTGCAGTCGGTGCGTACACAATGGGAATTCTCAATTCCACGGCAGCAGCTAATGCCGGATCTACCATGCATTTATTTCTGGAATGGCCTTTCCTTCCATCATTAATTGTCGCTGTTATCGTCACAGGTTTTTTTGGATTTCTATTGGGATTTCCTTCGTTAAGAACAAGTGGTCCTTACCTTGCTGTTACAACTATTGCTTACGGATTGATTATTTATACTTTCATCAATGAGCAGGAAGGACTAACGAACGGTACAAAAGGAATTCAAATGGCACGCCTGAATTTTTTCGGCGTAAATTTTAATGACAATAAATTTATCTGGATCGTGTACCCGTTTTTACTTCTGGTGATGTACTTAAAAAGCAACCTTTCAAAAAGTTTCTGGGGCCGGGCTTTTGAGGCCATTAAGTTCAGTAATATTGCAGCGGAGAGTTCAGGAATTTCAAAAGTAAGATTTAAGTTAACAGCTTTCATAATGTCAGCTTGTATTGCAGGTCTTGCTGGTGCACTTTTTTGTCACCTCGACAGCTACATTGCTCCCAATACATTCAGCATGGACTTTTCTGTTCTGGCACTCATGGCCCTGATATTCGGTGGAGTACGTTCAACTTTTGGTAACATCATTGGAATGGCCCTGGTTGTAATTCTTCCGGATCTTTTCACATGGTTTAAAGATTTCCGTTTAATGGTTTTCGGAATTTTACTACTTCTATGTTTATTCTTCTTACCAAACGGACTCGCTGGATTATTAAAAAAATACTTCCCTAAACTTTTTGAAAAACAACATCCGATTTTTACGAAAGAAGATAAAGCTCCAGCAGAGTTTATGACCGATAATAAATCAACTGAACTTTCTCCGTTATCATTAAGCAAAGTTGAAATGAGATTTGGCGGACTGGTCGCAGTTAATAAACTTGACCTGAATATTAAACCCGGATCTATCCACGGATTAATGGGACCAAACGGTTCCGGTAAATCGACAACAGTTAACGTGATCACTGGTTTATATAACCAGACAGCAGGGGATGTTTCTGCATTCGGAAAATCAATCGGAAAAATGAAAACATTTGAGCGTGCTCAACTTGGGATAGCCAGAACATTTCAAAACCTTCAGCTTTTTGCTGACCTTACTGTTTTAGAAAACGTACAGGTTGGTTTACATAAACATTATAAATCATCTTTCCTCGCTGTCCTCCTGGGACTTCCATCAGTAGCAAAAGAAGAAAGACAAAAACAAGTTGAAGCTTACCGCTTGCTGGAATTCGTGGGCCTTGCTCATCTTGCAAACGAGCAGGCAAAAAATCTTGCTTACGGACAATCAAGAAGACTTGAGATTGCACGCGCGATGGCCTTAAAACCAAAACTGATACTTCTCGATGAACCGGCCGCGGGACTTACAACTTTGGAAATTAACGAATTCAACGAAATCATTTTAAAAATTAAACATGCAGGTATTGCAGTTCTTCTGATTGAGCATCACATGGATATGATGATGAAAATTTCAGATGAAATTACAGTTCTCGATTTCGGAAAGAAAATCGCTGAAGGAATTCCTGCTGACGTCCAGAAAAACCCGGAAGTTGTAAAAGCATACTTAGGGTCAGAGGGAGCAACACATGCTTAAGGTCAATAATGTCGGCGTAAGTTACGGCGGAATTAAAGCTGTCCGCGGAGTAACAATGGAACTTAGACCAGGTGAACTTGTTTCACTGATTGGTTCAAACGGTTCAGGAAAAACTTCACTACTTCGTGCCATCTCAGGTTTGGTCGATGTGGATCAGGGAAGTATTTTTATCGACGGGAAAGATGTCGCAGGAGTTCCTGCTCATGAAAGAGTGAAGTTAGGCCTTGCTCACTGCCCGGAAGCAAGAAAGATTTTCGGCCAGCAGTCTGTTATGGACAATCTTCTTCTAGGTGCTTTTTTAAGATTTAAAAAAGAAAAGAAAAGTGAAATTGAAAAAACGATCGATGAAGTCTTCGCGATTTTTCCTAAACTAAAAGACCGTCAGACTCAATTAGCAGGAACGATGTCAGGTGGAGAGCAGCAGATGCTTGCTATCGGGCGCGCACTTATGCTTAAACCAAAAATTCTTATTCTCGATGAACCATCAATGGGACTTGCTCCCGTTGTTATCGATGAAGTCTTTAATGTTATCGGAAGAATCAAAGAAACAAGGCAGACTTCGATACTTCTGGTTGAGCAGCTTGCCTACAGAGCGCTTCAGCTTGCTGATAGAGCTTATGTACTGGAGCAAGGAGTGGTTCGTATTGAAGGAACTGGAGCTGAACTTCAAAACAGTCCTGAAGTCCGCAGTGCTTATCTCGGCGGGCACTAATTTTTTTTGTTCAGAACATCATCAATAAATTTTTTAACTAACGCCTGGGTATTTTCTTTTTGAAGATACTCAGAAGTGTTTAATAAATTTTTCGCCTTTTCCAGATCACTGGTGTCCATTTTTTGATAATCACGTTTGACTGTCCAGCCATAGCCCCAGGAGTAAGATGCATCCCCAGGCCGGCCACCCATTCGCACACCTATGTACATAATAAACGCTTCTGATTTTGCCCCGGCGTTTTTCACGCATGCTTTTAATTCTTTATCTGCATCTTTTCTTTCACTTTCAGTTCCACCAATCCAGTAATGAAGATCGTGAGTAAAGCAACAGTTTCCCCATTTGTAGGGGTCATCGCTGGTGCCATTTGGCCAGTCAGAACAATAATCCGTCGTGAATGGTTTTAATTCCACTGGTGCAGTTGAAAGAATGCTTTCACGATTGGGATTTGGACTAAAGAGTGCGCAGGAGGCGAGGGTTGTGAGAAAGAAAATCAGTAATATATTTTTCATCATTAAATATCAATGGCGTTAATGATTTTAATTTTGGGAGCAGAGTTCATTCCTTCTTTTAACATTCTTGAAGTAAGTTTCTCAACTGGTGTAGCGATTCTATTTTTAATAGCGGCCGGTAAAAT
>JACMNL010000093.1 GCA_014378525.1 Bacteriovorax sp. | reverse complement strand
TCTTCTGATTATATTGATCAACTTAACGTTTATCCAGTAAGGATAAGTACTGATGAACCTATTTTAACATATCTATGAAAGACATCATCTCTTCAATCAAAACCTCCGGCCTCTCCGCATTCGCCTTCAAACAAGACCCCGTCGCATACGTCAGCAAATGCTTCGCTTTCACCTCCGGATTCTTCCCCCCCGCCGCCTTAATATTCTCCAAAAACAATTCAAAAACCTCGGCCGAATTCTTCTCCATCAAATCCTTCACACGCTTAGGAATAATCGAATACTCCCTCATCGTAAACGCCATGAAACAGGCTTTCTGGCCTTTGCAATTAATCTTCGCCTTGAAATAATTTTCAATATTTTTCCAGCCAAGTGAATCGGCCTTGAGAAGTTCGTAGAGCGGATTGCTTTCGTGATAGCGCTTGAGGCTCTCGTAAAAAATGTCGTCTTTATCTTTGAATTCGGAATAGAGGCCGGACTTGTTAACACCGGTTGCTTTTTCGAGATCGGACAATGAAGTGTCAGCGTATCCTTTCTTCCAGAAGAGTTGGATAGCAGAGTCGAGGAGGCTATTGTGGTCACAACGCTCCTCACTTGCAAACATATACGAGGGCATCGATCCTAATTTAAGAGTGAATATTAATTCCGAGTAAAATAGTCAGGAGGGTGGTTATTCTTTTTCGATTTTATTTAAAGATTTTGTTTAGTCAGACCGATGAAATGAAAAACTTAAAGGAGATCAATATGCGTTTAAATGAGAACGAAGAAATTGTTCATGAATCTGGATTACATAAGTATGTATTATATTTCCCAATAGCATGGGCAGGGCTTTTTAGTTTATCAGCACTCGGTCAGCTTTTTTCTTTAAATAAAGGTGGCTCAATTGGATTAGTACTGATGACCCTCGTTATAGGTTTAACACCATTAGCTTATGCTTTTTTAAAATTTAAAACGACAAGATACTATGTGACAAATCAAAGAATCCGACTTGAAGCAGGAATTCTTAGCAGAGATCTTAAAGATCTTCCTTTGAATAAAGTAAATTCAATAGAAATGCAACAAGGTTTACTTCAAAGAATGTATGGGTCTGGTAATATTCAAATTATGGTAGGTAATGATAAAGCGCCTGCACTTCGAAATCTTAATGATCCTGAAAATTTCATTGAGCACGTAAGTAGAACAATACCTAAGAAAGCCGCGTAGTATAATAGTAAAATTTTGTTGAAACTATATTTATAAGACTTGGTTTAAAAAGGTTCCAGCAGACTTGTGGTAGCTCACTAGCGTCAAGTCTGCTGGATTTTAGAGTTTTAAGCGGCCTCTTCAATCCTCACTTTCAATTTAGATTTAGCTCTACGAAGTTGTTCTTCAAAAAGAATCGAAAGAAAAGTTTCAGGTGGATAATCCATAATTTTAGCAAGCTTGATTGCAAGTTCAATACTTGCATCTCGTCTTCCTTTTTCTATGTCACATACAAGACCTTTAGAAACTTTTGCTTTTTTAGCAAGCTCAGTTTGAGCAATATCATCAGAAATCCTTAGTGAGCTAAGCATCTTTCCGAATGTTAATGGCCCATCAGTAATTGATTCCATGAATTTAATTGTTTCTTTATTTCTAGTAGTCATGTTTGTTTACCTCAATTACTTCAATGAATTCTATCTGACCGTTACTTTTAATTAGATATATTGCACGGTACGCTTTATTTAATCTAATTGAGCGTTGACCAGCACTTGCCCCTTTCAAAGGTTCATCGTGTAAACCGCTACTAAGTCTTACTCTTTTCATGCCAAATGTAGATACTGATGTAATCCAAAATAAAAGTTTTTGTCCTATATGTAACGGGACTTTAATTAGGTCTTTTTGAGCTTTTTTGCTTAGAAATATATCCATTACATAGCGCTTGGTTATCGTACTCGAATTTGAGTACTTTGTCAATTGAGTTGAATTCTATGTGGCAATGAAATTTTCTAAAAGTGAAACTTAGGTTACTGAATATAGAGGAGTAAAATTTTACAAAAATTAATTTTCTAAAAAGGTTCCAGCAGACTTGTGGTAGCTCACCAGCGTCAAATCTGCAGGATAACTCTTGTTGCTCACTTGTCATAGATGTCATATATATATGACATAAGTAGTAGGTGAGTTAATTTTGGAGTAAGGATGAGTTCCTCAGTAGATGCAAAAAATTTGGAAGATTTATGTGGTCTCTTAGGACTTCCTGAAACAGAAGTTCCAAAACTTCAAATTCGGCTGGAAATAGTCAACGGTATTAGAGCTGCATTAAAAAAGCAGAACCTCACTCATCAAAATGCAGCTACAAAATGTGGAGTTGGTAGAACTGTAATTACTGCAGTCATAAATGGGAACTTAAATAAGATTTCTACCGATCGACTTATCGACATTGCTCAAGGGCTTGGACTTTCACTAATTCTTAAAGTTGTTTAAAAAAATCAATAATTAATTGCTATCAAAAATTAAACTAATACATTCAATACCATAAAATTCTTAACTTATTTGTTAATTTGCATAACCAATCTAAACTTCACAGTGTTTAGACACTATGATCATAGTGTGATAGGTTATATATGGCGAAATGGATTTTTATCGACTGGTTATTGTATTGGATAATTGAAACTTCTCACTTTGAGTTTGATTGGGATTCAGGGAATTTGTCAAAAAATGAAGATAAGCATAATGTATCAACTTCTGAAGCCGAATCAGTGTTTAGAATTGGTCTGTCTTTACCTTTGGGAGTCGAGGAGAGTTCCTCAGGAACTAAAGAGGAAAGATACGGATTATTAGGTAGATCATTCGAAGGTAAAATTCTTCAAATAGCATTCGCCATGAGAAATGAAAAAATTCGAATTATAAGTGCAAGGCCAGCCAACACGAAAGAGAGAAAAAATTATGAAGAAAACATACGTAAAATCTTTAAAGACCTATAAAAAAACTTCATTGCTTGATTCAGATAAAATTCTCGAAGCAATGCGAAGGTTTAAAGATTCACCAAAGAAACCAACAAGTGTGGCACTTGATCAGGAAACTATCGATGAACTAAAAGCCATTGCAGATAAAAATGGAATTCCTTATCAAGTTTTGATTCGTGTGTTTATTCTCGATGGGCTCGATCGTATTAAAAAATCAGCCTAGGTGTCACTAGACTTTTTGTAACCACATCGCGCATTTCAGATTGGAGCCTTTGTTATCACAATGACACCAATTCATCTGAATATTCAGTTTATTTCTTTCATTCATCATCTATTACATCCTCAGGGCGACTGAGGTTTGAATTAGCAATTCTTTGATGCTCCAATACGAAAAGGTAACTACTTTCTCGGGGGAGAATAGATGAAAAAAATTATCCTGATCATGAGTTTGGCAGCAATACTTTCGGCCTGCGGAAAAAAAGAAAGTGCCGCAACTGCTACAGAAATAAAAGGCAGCGATCCACTCACTGTTACAAGCGTAGATAGTTTCGTCGGCGATTATGATCTCGTTCGCATGGATACTGATGACTGCGGGGCTAGCCTGCAAATTGTAAAACTTTGCGATGGCGTTCAGGTTCGTAACAATCATTCTGCTTCAGAATCATTTTGCAATATTAATAAAGGTGAAATCGTGACTGGCGATAACAGGAGTTCGAAGAATGTAACTCTTGATGGGAATGTAATTAAGTCTGTTTCGTTGATCTTTGATGAGAGGTCGGTGCCGCCGGGGAAGGTGAAGCAGACTGTGATTAGTTTGCTGACGTTGGGAGCTGATGGGAGTCTTCGTAAGTTTACGGATGGTAAGAGTAGTTGTTTTTATCAGAAGAGATAGGTTGATTCTTAAAGGTGCCAGCAGACTTTTTGTAACCATGGGGCGCAAGAATTCTGTCGGGTTATCAGCGTGAAGTAGTCAGGTATTTTTGATTTTTTTATTTATGAAATTTCTAAAAATTCCGATTGTTATTTATAAATAATAAATCGCGAGTTTTTGGAGAGTTTATGTTTCAGTGGAAATGGGAAGTCGATAATCAAACTACTGTTGAATACCAACGCAAAGGTTTTGGAAATCAATCAGTCATAGTGAATGGAAAAGAATTTAAATCAAAATTTCCTATGTTCGGATTCAAATATAATGTTGATGTTGTTTTAGGTCCATATCGAAAAGGGAGAGTTGAAGTTTCTGCTCTTGGAATGAAGCCTGAAGCAACTTTGTTTGTTGAAAACCAATTAATAGTTCCTTATTCAAAAGATCTACCTAAATGTCCGGGCTGTGCAGCTGAAAATAAAGTTTATGATAAATTTTGTATGAAATGTGGTGAAGCTCTTCCGTCGATGAATGTGATGGAAAGTCATCGCAAAGTAAATGAAGCCACAAAATCTTTATTATGGCTTGCCGGGATGTTTGTAGTCTTTGGTGTGCTTATGTTTTTTATCAATAATGATAATTACGATAAATCCTTACAGAAACTAGCGACGTATAAAGCTAATGAAACTTTGCTAATCAACGGCGTAAATTACAAAGTTGCTGAGTTAAAAGAAAAAATATTAATCGAAAGGTATTCTAACTTAGTGATGAATGTTTTTTTAGCATGCATAATGATTGGATTATTTTTTTGGTCTAAGAAAGCACCCTTGGCCGCCTTGTTAGTTGCGACAGCAATTTATCTTGTAATTAATGTAGGTAATGCGATTTATAGTCCTGAAACAATTGCTCAAGGGATCTACATGAAGATTATTATTATAGGCGTACTTTATAAAGGCATAAAATCAGCTTTAGAAGTGCGGGCCTTGAAAGTAAGTGCTTAGCTGTTCAAAGTGTGATTATCAATTGAAAGTCGGAGTTAGCTTTTGTACTAATTGTGGGACATCTGTATCTAATCCTGATTTAGAAATTAGGAAGAAATCAATTAGCACAGATTTTTATACTGAAGAAAAGATCACTCGAGTGTGGTTAGATTTTAAACCTCTCTTGAGTCTCTATTCATTGTTGATGTTAATTATTTTTATATCATATCTCATTAGGGATTCTAATCCTGCCATTACATCAACTGTCTGGGGAGCAATTACTTGTTTAACAATATATTTTGGAAATCATTATAGTAATTATCTTTCAGACTTATTTAAATTTCATAAAGTACCATTAAAAGATGTTTTACAAATTTTATTCATAGCAATCTTTTTATTTTTCTTTCTGAAGATTTATTTCTACAGTTTTAAAGTATTTCATTTTAATGAAATTAAGATCACAGGTGCAATCAAAAAGCATCATTGGCCAATTTGGTCCGCATTCATTTTGATTTCTGTTTTTCCAGGTATTTTGGAAGAAATTATTTTTCGAGGAATCATTTATACAAAGCTTAAGGATATTTTTGAAGTTAAAGAAGCACTTATAATTCAGGCCGCTTGCTTTAGTGTAATGCATTTAAGTCCATTCATATTCATTTCACATTTTTTGATGGGATTGTTCTTGGGATTCATTCGTGAAAAGACTAGTACTTTGTATTTTTCAATGCTGTTTCATATGGCCTGGAATGCATATATTGTTTGGGGTGAGATTCAGAAATAAATGAAATATATAAATTTAAAATAAAATAGGAGAATAAAAATGGAGTCATCAAATTATCCAGTAATTATTATAATTGGTACAATCGTTGTATTTTTCATTTGTAGAGAGTTGCTGTGTTGGTACTGGAAAATTAATAAAATTGTATCTCTTCTTGAAGAGATTGCCATGATTACAAAAAAGGATTCTACTACAATGAATATAGAGCACAATAAGCGTATTATAGATTAAACATGTTGCTTATCTCGCAATCGTGACTACGCGATGTGGTTACAAAAAGTCTAGTGGCACCTTGGGA
>JACMNL010000092.1 GCA_014378525.1 Bacteriovorax sp. | reverse complement strand
CAGTTTCATCTGTCCGATTTTATCGGGATGTTTAACCATCGCCATTTTTTTATATAGTTTTTTTATCTCTTCCGTCTCCATATCTTCATCTGCTTTCAGAATTGTATAGGAAGTTGTCAGGTCTTTTTTGTGTTCAGGTTTCGGTAGAGGTATAATAATATCAGCGTAACTTAAGTGCAGAGACATTTCTTCAAAGTACTGAGAGTGACCTTTTGCCCAGAGATTGGCCTCTTTTTTCAGGATAAAAATAAATGCTTCTTTAATTGTTTCTTCCGAATATTGGTGCAAAGAAGGAGAGTCGACAAATAAGCGCTCTTCTTTCATCGGGTGTTTGTTGTGAATGGAATGAAGAATTTTCAACTGCAGCGCCAGCATAAATTCAGTAGTACTTACATGACATTTTTTCGCCACACGATCCAGTAGATTAAATTCTTTTGAACTTATTTCATCAATGAGAATCAGGTTCAACATAACAAGGCTCAAATAACTTTTAATGGCCGCAGGATTTTTCTGGTTATCTGCACTCAGGTAACGAAGGTAATGTCTTTTTTCAGCGAGCATGATGAATGAATTAACTTTTGTTTCAGCAAGGGTATACGAATAATTTTTTGAAATCTCTGCTTGAATATTTTTTGCAAATTCACCACCGCCCCAGCGTGTTTCTTTATAAATAGCTTCTATTTCTTTAGTGGGAGCAGGAGTAGATTTTTCTTCTGATTCTTCCTTCGATGAATGAACTGGAGGTATTGAGTCTAAACTCTGGCCTGTAATTCCATACTGAGCTTTAAGCCGTTCTTTTTGTCTCTTGATCATACTGTCGATATCATTTTCAGGATTGTGCGCGCCGGGAATTTTTCCTTTCAATACTTCATAAATGACAGGGCCCACCACTTTGACAAAGATGACAAAAAAAATGATGCCGACAACGACACGAACGATAATATCTTTATTAAGAAGCATAAAATATAGTATCATTAATCAGATATATTATTTAATAAAATTCCATGAAGGGTGAGAGTATAGATGTTTAACTGGTCAATAAAAGAAATCGAATTGCCTCTGAAGTTCACCTGGAATATTTCACGAAATAGCTCAGATATTAAAAGAAACTTTATCGTTAAAGTAAAAAATGGTTCCATTGAAGCTTACGGCGAAGTGGCCTTTAATGTTCGTTATGGCGAAAGCAGAGAACTTATCATTGAGAAATTCGAAGAATTCAAAAACAATGCTCCACAGGATTTTAACGGCGTTGAGAGTCTGGTGGCCTACCTCGAAACAACTGAGCTACCTCAGTCTTTAAAATTCGGTATCGAATCAAGTTTCGTTCATTACGTATCAATTTTGTCAGGTAAATCTGTTCCCCAGCTAATGGGTACAAATGTTGTGAGCAGCGTGAAAACTTCTTTTTCAATTCCCATTATGGAAATTGGAAAAATTGAAAGTTTCATCAAAGAAAATAACCTGCAAAGATTTTCAGTTTTAAAAGTTAAAGTAAACCGCGAAATCGCACACGATTTTTGTGGTGAAGTATTAAAGCATACAAATGTTCCTCTAAGAATTGATGCCAATGAATCTTTTGAATCGGCAAAAGAAACGTTACAATTTCTGGAAAAATTCCAGGACATCAAACGAATTGAATTTTTAGAGCAACCTCTGCCAAGTAATGCTCATGACGAAGCACTGGAATTAAAAAAACATTCACAAGTTCTATTAATGGCCGATGAGTCTGTCACCAAAGAAGAAGTAAACAATTATCACGTTGAAAGATTCCACGGCGTAAACATCAAGATGATGAAGGCCGGTGGATATCTAAGAGCAGTTAAACAATTGAGACAGGCAAAAATGCTGGGGCTTAAAACGATGCTCGGATGTATGGTTGAAACGAGTCTGGGAATCTCCAGTGCTCTGAATATCGCTGGAGGAGTGGACTTCTACGATCTGGATGGATGTCTTTTAATTAAGGACGATCCTTACAAATTAGTAAGCGAAGAAAGCGGCAAGATTTTTTATTCTTATATTCAGTAGCCAGTTTAAAAATAAAGTCTGAAATCTAAATCGAAGCGGTCATAGCTGGCCGTGTTTTTTGCATTTAAAAGTCTTTGCGCTGAAATACCTATGTCCATTGGTAAATCGAATTGTTTTCTTTTATAAGCTTCAATTGTTGAAACCCCCATACCCACACGTACCCATCTGGTCTGGGTTTCAGTATTACTTTCAAGTGCCGTTCTAACTTTAGCGTCTGCAACGTTTGTATATTTTGTTGCAGCAATGTTGGTGGCCAGTAAAGATGTATTGAAGTTCATCCAGTAAAGTGGATTGTAAGTCAGAGTTAACGTCGCATCGATTTTATTTCCCAGCTTCTGGTTAACAGTTTTTTTCTGGCCTGATAAAGGCAGATCAGCATCATTAATCCAGCGAACTTCTTTTTGCGAAGCGAACTGGTAAGTGTATCTTCCTTTCAAGTCCAGTTGAAATGTATTATCAAAAAATGAAATTCCCGTCGCAACTTCAGTAAACGCATCATATTGACCATCACCTGTTGAAACGTCCTGAAGTGAATCAGGATCATCTGAAGTTCCCGTAGGAAGAACAGCACCGGCAGATACAGAAACTCCACGGTCTGAAAAATCTGTTAAGCGGTAAATGAATCCCACTTCAGCGTCACCTAAAGCATCCTTCTGCCATTTACCAATTGGTTTGTATCCGTAGTAATTTACAACCAGAGACTGCAGTAGTTCTGCATTTGTGTTTGGCAATTGAAGAGTTAAATCTTTAACAAATTTCCCGATGGCCGTATCCGGATTAGAGTTTCTCATCGTCGCCTGAACCGAGGCCAGGTTACTATCTTTACTCTGTTTGAATTTAATGTCTGTCGTGATGTGATAAATAGGGAGTGACCCGTAAACAGTCAAGTGATCAGTAACACCGAATCCATAACCAAGACCCTGAGCTGTTACATGTGCTTCAACATCAGCAGAAAATTCTCCGAGTGAGAAATTATCATATGCTTCCGGAGAAATTTGTCTTAGTTCCTGGAAATAAGATTTGATCACGGAGCTGATATCTTCGAGTCTACTTGAAGTAAATTCTTCTTTCAAATTTAATGTATCTTCTTCATTTTTCGAATTGTATTTAGACTGGATTTTCGAAGTAGTAACTTGCTTAAAAACGAACGTATTAACATTCTTTGGAAGAGTGTCATACGAAGCCGCGAAGCTGTTTTGAACAGCAAATGGCAGCACGCACGCGATTAATAGTGTGAGGTTTTTTATTTTCATTTCCAAGGATTCTATCGGATTTCAGGATGGCCCTGTAAAAGATAATAGGTTTAGTGAAAAAACTACAAACTACCCCACAAAATTTATACACATGTTATCCTTCTGCTAATGAAAAAAACCTCTTTTCTGCCCCTTATTCTGGCATCGCTTCTGATTCTCGCTTCTTGCGGGAAAGAGAAGCTTACGCCTATGGTAAGTGCCAAAACCGTCAATGAATTAAGGGATGATCAACCCATCAATTTTTCATATAAGGTGGATTCTACCCAGATCGATGAGTACGCCAGAAATGCAGGGAAATTCCCGATTTTTGGCAAACTATTTCAAGGGATCGCAGTCGTTCTTGCCAATTCAACTATTGCTTCGAAAGGTGGCCATGACCTTCCCATGGATCCTATTGAAGTCGACCTGAATTCACTGGGCGAAATCGATTTTAATTTCATTGACTGGATCAGACTGGACTCACTTCTGGCCCTGATTGATAACGCTAAAAAAAGAGATTCATTGGGCTTTATCGAGAAGATTGAAATCTATGCGATCCTTGAACACCCTCTGAAAAATCATCCGCCTGATGAAAACGGCATGACTCGTCTCGTGTATTTCGATAAAAAAATCCATCCGCTGGAATGTGACGGACGATGCCTTAATCTTAGAATCGAAAAACTAGACTGGAAAGAATTGATCCAGAACAATCCCAAAGTTAAGCTTCAACCGAAGATCGTCATAAATTCTGTGCCAAAAAGCACGATGTCACTAGCAGGGTCGGTGAGTTTTAGTATAAAATTCAACGTAGGTTTTTAAATTTCACTGCAGGACAATCAAATCATGCGTTTTGGTTTTGACGGAAAAAGAGCAACACAAAACTTTCGCGGACTCGGGAATTATTCCCGCGGGCTGATCGAAGGTCTTCTAGAGTATTCTGAAGATGAGCTATTTCTCTATACTCCCAAAGTCACTGAAGAGCGCGCTCTCAACTGGCTTAAAGAAAATCAAAATCCAAGATTACAACTAAGAGAACCCGGAAATATTCTGGAGCAGGCCGTTCCTTCTTTGTGGCGTTCATTTTCTATCGTTAATGATATCAAAAAAGACCAGCTGGATTTGTATCATGGTCTCTCGCATGAAATCCCGGTGGGGTCTACCGGATGTAAATCAGTTGTTACAATTCACGATTTAATTTTTCTTCGATACCCGGAATTTTTTCCTTTCATTGACCGCGTGACTTATAAAAAGAAATTTAATTACTCAAGTCACAATGCTGATATGGTCATCGCCATTTGCGAGCAAACTAAACTCGACCTGATTAACTTTCTTGGAGTCGACGAAAAAAAGATTGTTGTTCACTACCAGAGTTGTGATCCGGTTTTTTATAATGAAAGAAGTTTTGCAGAAAAAAAATCTTTAATGGAAAAATATAATTTTGAACGCCCGTTCATATTAAATGTCGGTGCTTTCGAAGAAAGAAAAAACCAATTGATGCTGATTGAAGCATTCGCAAAAATTGCCAGTCAGGTTGAGCAGGACCTCGTGCTCATTGGTAATGGAAAATCTTATCTGGAACAATGTAAAAAGAAAGTAGAGGATTTAAAAATTTCCTCGCGTGTTCATTTTCTCTCGAACATTCCATTTTCAGAACTTCCGGTTTTTTATCAGACTGCAGATTTATTTTGTTTTCCATCGCACTTTGAAGGCTTCGGTATACCGATTGTTGAAGCACTTTTTTCAAAAACACCGGTCATCACAAGTTTTGGTTCATGTTTTCCCGAGAGCGCAGGCCCTGATTCAGAGTACATTGATCCACTATCCCTAACCGATATCTCCGACAAAATCCTTAAAGTTTTAAACGACGTAAGTCTGCAGGACAAAATGATTTCGCGCGGACATAACTTCGTTCAGAAGTTTACACGTAAGCAATCCACTGAGAAGTTGCTTGAGTGTTACACTCGTCTTTTCTAATTAAACCCGGCAAATTTAGGTTCTAGGAAAATATTACCGATAAGTCAGCAGGATCTCACGGTTGAGATCTGTAAATGACCTTCAGGGATGAACATCGCAATGCGAGTTTCAACGAATACAAATTCGATGACTGCAATGAGGTACGTACAACAGCGTACTGAAGAGCAATCAATTCAAAATGAGCAACTGTCCTCAGGGGATAGAATTGCGCGTGCTGAAATAGATCCTGCAGGTCTCGCTATCTCTGAAGGAATGCGCGCAAGAATTCGCAGTAACTATCAGGCAGAAAGAAATTCAAATGATTCAATTTCATTGTTACAAGTTGCAGAAGGCTCATTGGGAGTTATGCAGGGAATGGGGATTCGTCTTCGCGAACTTGCTATGCAATCGGCCAACGATACTTTAGGCGACGGAGAAAGAACTGTAATCGATTCTGAATTTCAACAACTGAAGCAGGAAGTAAAACGTATTACTGCTTCAACAACTTTCAACGGTAATCATATTATCAAGGGAAGCGACAGCGTTTACGATCTTCAGGTTGGTATCAACGGAACAGCACAAAACGACCGCCTAAGATATGACATGGGAAAAGTTATGGATGCCGATGGAAACTTCGGTATTGGTAATGTTGATTTAAAAACAAAATATTCTGCTCAAAACTCACTGACAAAAATCGACAAAATGATGAGTGACATCGGAGCTTCACGTGCTCAACTTGGAAGTATGGAAACAAGAGTTCAGTCAGTGATTCAAAACCTTCAGGTTTACAGAGAAAACACTTCGGCAAGTAATTCTAAAATCAGAGACACAGACGTTGCAGCAGAAGCGGCCAACAGAATTAAAACTCAAATCGGTCAAAGTGCATCTTTAGCTATGCTAAAAATTTCCAACGATGCTCCGGGAATGATTTTAAAACTTGTTAGTTAATGAGCAGGAAGACTGATTGTAAAAGTTGTTCCTTTTCCTTTATGACTGGTGACTTTTATTTTTCCATCATGTTTCTGGATTATATGTTTTACGATTGAAAGTCCAAGACCTGTCCCTTCAATTTCGCTGGAGCGCGAAGAATCTACTCTAAAAAATCTTTCAAAAATTCTATGCTGCTGGTCTTCTGGAATTCCCATTCCATCATCGCTGATTTCCAGGATGTCTGTTAGGCCTTCAGTGCGGGTGACTACAGAAATATTACCAAGGGCCCCGACGTATTTATAGGCATTATCAATCAGGTTAATCATAACCTGCTCAAACAGATTATAATCAACCAGAAAAGTTTTTGTCCTGAAATCAAAAGTGTATTTAATAGTCTTTAACGGGTAGTTCAAAGCAAGCTCTTCAAATAATCCGTCGATCATTGGCTCGATTTCAATTTCTTCTTTTACGAGGTCTTTTTTCTTTTCAACAGAAGTCAGTCTCAGAAGATCATTAAATAGATTCACCAGGCGCTTTGAGTTTTTATCAATCTTGTCGAATGTCGGCTTAAACTTGGTTTGAAATTCAGGATTTTTTTCAAGATCCGCTTTTAATGTCTGCATTTGCCCGTTTAAAATTGTAAGCGGCGTTCGCACTTCATGTGAAAAGTTCGAAACAAAATCTTCACGCATCTGATCGGCAAGTTTTCTTTCAGTCACATCGTGCATGATACACAGATAGTTCTGGATATTCTTAAGAGGGAAGACCTTGATCTCAAAAAACATTTTAAATGAATCCTGAATCGGGTTAAAAGAAAATTCATTCAGCTTCTGTGCATCATTCGTCGAAATCGCTTTGCTTAAAAAGTCCTGGAAGTAAAAGTTTCTCGTCACTTCCAAAAGTGAAGCTTTCGAAGAGTTGGCAGGAAGTGAAAATAAATGGTCAAATGGCTGGTTGGAATAAACGATCATCTGCTCTTTATTAAAAATACAAACAGGATCGTGAAGTGAGTCGAGAAGAATTTTATATTTTAAGTTCTCAATCTCATACTCTGACTGAATGATTTGATGGTGAACATCTCGTTTAGAAAGAGAGTCTTCAATCACTGACCAGCTCAGGTCTTCGCCCGGAGTCGTGGAAGATTCCAGTTTTTTTAAAAGACTTGGAGCGGGAAGGGCAAAAAATTTGATAAACAGCAGGTTGAAGACGATGAAGAAAAACCACACACCAAGGTACGTCATCCAGAAAGATGAACTTACATGTTGAACGTCGAATGACTGCTTAAAGTAGTTATAAAGAAAAGTTCCCAGCACAAAAAGGAAAAAGGCCTGGAAAAATAATATTTTTTTATAGCGAATCTCAATCATGGCCGACTACGCGGTAGCCGATTCCTCTGATCGTTTCAATGATCGAAGAATACTCACCAAGTTTTTTTCTTAGTCCGAAAATATGAGTGTCAATTGTTCTGTCTGTGACATGAACCGGGCCATCCTGGATATATTCAACCAGCTGGTTACGGGTTAAAACTTTCCCTGGAGAAAGCATGAAACAACAAAGTATTTTATATTCTGAAAGAGTCAGCTCAAGTATAGCTCCTTCGATCCATACTTTACACTGGTCTAAATCGACAACGAGTTCTTTGTGGCGAAGAATGTTTTTATTTTCCGGCGTTTGAGTACTTAGTTCACGACGACGTAGAAGTGAGCGCACTCTTGCCAGAAGAATCGCCAGATCGAAAGGTTTTGTCATGTAGTCATCAGCACCGGCATCTAGTCCTTCTACAATCTGTTCAGGTGTACTAAGAGCTGTCAGCATTAGGATTGGTGTGGTTTTTGTAGGATTGAAGAGGCGAACGAATTTACAGATCTCCATTCCGTTCACAGAAGGCAACATGCGGTCTAAAATAAAAAGACTTGTTCCTGCCGCTTCTTTCCCGTCATTTGACTGGATAAAATCCAGTGCTTTTTTACCGTCAGTAAACGCCAGGATATTATGTCCCAGTGTCTTCAACTGATTTTGAATCATCTCACTAATTTCAATTTCGTCTTCAACGACGACGATAGTAGAGTTTTCCATTTTCTTGTTAATCCTTTTTACCAGTTTTATATTCCGGATTGTGACGGATGTCCGAGCCTGACTCAAGGAAGATAACATCTTCAGCGATGTTCTTCGCGTGGTCACCGATGCGCTCTAAATTTTTTGAAATCTTGATAATGCTGTAACCTTCATCGAAACTGATTTCATTATTTTTAATCTGGTTGATATGCAGGCGAACGATATCGCGGTTCATGGCATTGATTTCCTGATCGTGATGAATTACATCTGTCGCCATCTTCGTATTGCTTCTGACGAATGAATCAAGGCAGTTTTTCACCATAAGGTTTACTTCCAGTGCCATATTTTTTAACTGAAGAACTTCGCGGTTAATGATGACCTGGTGGCGTTTAATTTTAACGGCCTGGTCTCCCATGCGCTCTAGATCAGCGTTGATTTTCATTACAGCAATTGCTGTACGAAGATCTTTTGCAGTCGGGCTCTTGAGCGCTATGTATTTAAAACAAGCGTCGTCGATCAGCATGTGAAATTCATTGATCTTTTTTTCAAGAGCAAAAATATCTTCCATGCTTTTATCTAAATTAAGTGAGCCGGAAAGCGAAGCTTCAACTAAGCTTGCCATCTTTAAAACGTGGTCACGTAAATCTCTTGCACAAATATCCATAAAAATCTCCCTTCCTGGTCCTAGCCGAATCTTCCTGAGATATAATCTTCTGTAGACTTCTCTTTCGGGTTGGTAAAAATATTCGAACTCATTCCATGCTCAACCATATTTCCGTAGTGAAAGAATGACGTAAAGTCAGAGATACGGGCGGCCTGTTGCATATTATGAGTCACGATAATAACAGTATAATCCTTTTTGATTTCATTCATCAATTCTTCAATTTTCGCGGTAGCAATCGGGTCAAGTGCTGACGTGGGTTCGTCCATTAGAAGCACCGGAGGATTCACTGCAAGTGCTCTGGCGATGCATAGACGCTGCTGCTGGCCACCGGAAAGCGATGTACCCATTGATGACAACTTATCTTTTACTTCATCCCAAAGGGCGGCCTTTCTTAAACAACTCTCAGCTGTTTCAAGTAAAGTTGAGCGTTTTGAAATACCTTGCAGTCTTAGTCCGATAACGACGTTATCGAGAATCGACATTGAGGGAAACGGATTTGGTTTTTGAAAAACCATTCCGATTCTTCTTCTGACATCAACGACGTCGACTTTTTTGTCGTAAATATTTTCGCCTTCAAGCAGAACTTCTCCGGCCGTACGTGCGCCTTCAATTTCTTCGTGAATGCGGTTTAAACAACGAAGGTATGTCGACTTACCACAACCCGAAGGTCCGATAATCGCATTGATTGTTTTTTCGCGGTAATCAACCGTGATTCCTTTTACTGCCTGAAAATCGCCGAACCATGCTTCCAGCTTTTTTGCTTCAAGAATAATTTTGGCGTGGTTGTAGTCAGTCATTATGAAATTCCTTTCTTGTCTTTAATTTTTGTAAGGATATATCGTGCAAATAAATTCATTGATAAAATCAGGACCATTAAAACGAAAGCTCCGGCCCATGCCTGTTTCTGCCATTCTTTATAGGGAGAAATGGCGTAGGTATAAATCTGAACAGGAAGCGAGGCCATCGGCTGATTTAATCCGTAGCTCATGTACATGTTTCCGAATGCCGTAAATAAAAGCGGAGCTGTTTCTCCCGCTGCTCTGGAAATCGCGAGAATGATTCCGGTTAAAAGATTTGAGATTTCGCCTTTTAAAACGACGAACAAAATAACTTTCCAGCGGGGAAGACCCAATGCAAGGCCTGCTTCGCGGATATGATCCGGTACCAGTTTTAAAATTTCTTCTGACGTTTTGATAATGATTGGAAGCATGATGATACTTAGTGCGATACCACCGGCCAGGGCCGAAAAACTTTTTAACGGCACAACAACCATCAGGTAAGCAAAGATACCGATAACGATTGATGGAATACCACTCATTAAATCAACAGTGAGTTTTAGATTTTTTGAAAGTTTACTTTTTCTAAACTCAGATAAATAAATTCCACAGGTCACACCGATAGGAACAGCGATCGCAGCTCCTAAGATTACGAGACAGATCGTTCCTACAATTGCGTGTTTCATACCACCGCCAAGTTCACCTACAGGTTTTGGCAGTTCAGTAAAAAAGTCGAGAGTCAGAGAACTTGCACCTTGAACTAAAACGAATTGAATGATCATGAAAAGAGGAATGAGAACAGCAATCGCACTTCCCAAAGTTAAAACCAGGAATGCGAAATTTTTTGTTTTTCTATAGAGCCTGTAATTCAACTTCATCATTAACCCCTTGAGAAACTCTTCACTATCGATTTAGCGAAAAGGTTTGCGAGAAAGGTTACTAAAAAGAGAATTAAAGCGAGGTAACAAAGAGATGAAACATGTAGTGGAGTATTGGCATCAGCGTATTCGTTGGCCATGACTGAGGCCATTGTAGCTGCAGGAGCAAATACCGAAGTTGAGATGAGTGGCGTATTTCCAATCAACATAGTCACGGCCATTGTTTCACCCAGAGCGCGTCCCAATCCTAAAACAACTGCAGAGCTGATTCCTGAAAGTGAAGGTGAGATAATCGCCAGCTTGATCATTTCATATTTTGTTGAACCAAGCGCATATGAAGCTTCTTTCTGGTGAGCAGGGACAAGTTCGAAAATTGATCTGCAGATTGAAGAAATAGTCGGAACTATCATGATAGATAAAATAAGCGACGCAGTTAATATTCCGATTCCAAAACTCGGGCCTTGAAAAAGTGGAATGAAGCCAAAATGCAATTTTAAAAAAGGTGCCAGAGTATTCTTTACGAAAGGCGCGAGATAAAAAATCCCCCACAATCCGAAAACAATACTTGGAATGGCAGCCACCATTTCAACAAGAAGAGATATAATTCTTGAAAAAGATTTTGGAAGATACTCAGTAATAAAAAGCGCAATTAAAATACTGACAGGGGTCGCGATCAATAAAGCGATGAAGCTGGTGATGAGAGTTCCAAAAATAAAGGGAAGTGCACCGTAATTATCTTCAACCGGGTTCCATTCTTTGCGTAAAAGAAAACTCAGACCGTTTGCTTTTATCGAAGGCCAGGCCGAATGTAATAATACAAAAATGATTCCTAAGAGGAGTGCAATGACGACGACAGCGATCGTTCTTAATATATAAAAAAGAAGGGCGTCCTGGGTCTTAGATTTCAATTTAATCATAGGCCTATATTCGACAATTTTACTCAATATTTAAAGTCTAAAATGTTAGGATTGTGTTAAAAGGGCGGGGATTGATGCTCCCCGCACATGATTTCTTTCTTAGTGAGCGGTTTGCGTAACGTAGAGTCTAAAGCTCTTGTCTTTAGATCGGCGGATTGTACATTTTCCACCCTCTTTGCTTTCAACCAAAAATTCATAGAAGTCTGGCAGAGTGTCTGCGATTTCCAGCACCGATTTTCCTTCGTGCTCTCCAAAATCAACATAGACTAGTTCTTCGGCAATGATGCCCGTTAACGGACTAATATCAGTTGTCGCCATTATTTCCCTCCGTAGAATTTCTTGGCAATTATAAAAACAGTAAGCTTAGTGTTTCATATCAAAAAACACTTTGAAAAGAATTTTACGCTGGATGAATTTACTCTGATATTTGATTAAAGCGTTTTGAAAAAGTTTTTGAAGTAAAAAACGATAAGTTTAAACTCTTGAGGGTATTGTTCACCGATTAAAAGACGGATTAAATCTAAACTTTTGAACAAAGACTCGGCCTTTCGAAACGGACGATCTGTTGTCATCGCGGCCACTGTATCCATAACTGAAATCATCATCGTTTCAAAGCCAAAAATGTTATTAGGGTCATCTTTTGAAGACAGGTTCATCTGATTGGTAAGCGTACTATAAATGTGATGGTTCTCAATAATTTTTAAATGATTTGGTGGTAGGGGCACACGGCCTTTCAAAATATTAACCGATAGAGTCGGGTGGCTTGCTAAAAGTATTTTATCTTCATCAGTCAGATGTTCATCGTTATATTTTTCGACCGGAATCGCCGACATCCCGATATCCTTGAAGTAACTGGTAAGAAAAAAAAGTTCAATATCTTTATCAATATAAAGTCTTGAGTTCTTCATTACTCCGAGTAGAAAAAGTGTCGAAAGAAATGGCTGCGCAAAAATGTAATGATGGCCTTGTCTGATATATTCTTTGTAAAGCGTTTCATGAATTTGTGGTTTATTAAAAAGAAAAGTCGCAAGATTCTTTGCACTCTGAACCTGTAGGTTCAAAACATTGTCGTCTGTAGGATCTTCGTAAAGATACCCCATGTTCAATGTTAAAAGATTGGTTTGCAGTCGCGCTTTTTCCAGTGGATCTCCAATGGAAAGAGAACGTGTAACATTCGTTAAGTTTTCCTGCTGGGCCAGTCTTAAAAGTTTGCGGTCATCCTGCATGACAAATAAATTTGCCATTTTTTTCTGCAGCAATTCTTTCAAAAGCTGCGTATTAATTTCTGCTTTTTTATGAAGGATAACTTTCAACAATCCATCGACCTGTGCATAAATATCACAAGGAGTTTCAGCTATAAAAAAGATCTCCCTGAACGAAATAGGGGTCAATTTAAAGTTGAGAGCATTCTGCTCAAGAATATCAAAAGGGTTTTTCATTAATTATAAGTATATCAGATATCCCTCACCACTCAGGCAAGCTAGGAAAAATTTAGCAATAAGAGGATAACTCTAAATAATTTTTCAACGTGCCTCAAAAAATACCCAATTTTTCATCTCTTGGGACAACCTCAATTCTACAAAAAAACCGTAATTTCAACCGCATAAAAAAATCATTTTTTTCTCCACATCTCTTCAAGGCTTCCATCTAAAATGTTTTTACAAGAACACTGATTGGAGAAAGTTATATGACAATAAGAGGCGTAGTTAATCCACAAAGTCTGAAAGATTATCTTGGATCAAGAGATCTGACGGAGCATTTGAAATTAACCAAAGAACTTTCTTTTCACTGGGCAAACTGGGATCAGACTTGTCTGGCACAAAGAAGACACTACAAAAATTTCAACAATAATTTTCACCTTCTGAGAATGAATCAGGCGCTTCAAGAGCTGAAATCAAAACCAGTATGGTTATGCAATAAAGTAAAGGTCATCAAAACAGATCTGTTTTCCCTTTATGAATCATACCTGGACAGCCGCTTACGCTTAACGTGGTTTGAGAGAAAAGAAGAAATTCTTTTTTCATACGACTCTGAACAGGGGCCGTACTACACGCTGACTTCAATGAAGTGGCTCGATAAGGATATCTATTCTCAATTCGTAATGAGAAAAATTCTTCTTGAGCACTACACGCTTAGATCTTTCCGCCTGAACGCGACTATACCTGTCCAATTCAAGATGGACAACGACGTTCAAACTTATCAGGATAAAGTTGAGATTCATCAGCTGTCGGAAATGGGATTTATCTTCAAGATCAGCGACAAGAATTTTTTAAACAAAATAAAAAATTCCAGCATGCTTGAGATGTCGATACCCGTAAATCCGTACAAACGAATCGAGGCCATGGCCATTGAAGATGTATTTAAGAAAATCGACCAGCACGAAATTTCAATTGAAAAGGACTCAATGCTTTTTAAACTGGAATCGAGAATTTTAAATTTCTACGGAAATTTGAATAATGCCAAGAGAAGTGCTGAAGAAGAGTTTTACATTTTCGCCCGTTATGAAGATCTGCTTCCAGCGGGACATGAGACTGATCTTAAAAATGTCTTTGCACCTTTGGTAGAGAAAACTAAAAATCATTTTATTGCTGATTTAAATGAATTTGAAAGATTAAAACTGAACAAACAATTCGTAAAAAAGACCGCGGCTTAGGCCACGGTCTTTTTTCCTATATTAAAATTTTATTTCATTACGATGTCTTTAATCCCAACTGCTCCTAATAAGAATTTTTTGTTAACTAAAATGTGAAGCTTAGAAATAATCTTTCCTCCCTTGAAAAGTTTCCATCCATCTTTCGATTGAGTTAATTCCATTTCATATTCTTTTCTCTGACCGTTAACTCCGTTAAACAGAGTATCGATAGTCACCAAACCTCCACGTTCGTTATCGAAGTTGTCGCTCTTAAGGCTAAGGACAGTACGTTCCCCTCGTTGATCAAGGACAACGCCAGTTGTGACAAGCGTAGCGCTTGATAGAAGCTCACGGTCGATTTTCTTACCGTTGAGATAGTTGTCTTTGTAGAAAGACTTGATTGTGTTTGTTTCGTCGTCTGATTGAACGACCATATTGTAAACTTGTTTGTTGTCGTCACTAGTGATTGTTGCGATGACATCTTCTCTTGCGAGAACTTTTCCAGAGAACATTAAAGTGACGAATAAAAATAGTGATAGTGATGAGTTCATTGTGATTCCCCCCCGAGAATAACTGTTAGCACGCAACGATGAAGTGCAGACTGAATGCCAACTTTTCAGTGTTATTGTGGCACTGAAATGGTCGGGAATTAGGTGATCACCGAAGTTTGTGGAGTCTTTTTGTCGCCCAATCCTGCTTCGTAAGCCTTAAAAAATGGTCAAAAAGGCCAGACTTTAATGTGTCTTAAGGTATTGATTCAAATGGATTAAAGCGTTAATAACAAAGAAAAGAGCTAAAGTATTTTAAAGAGTAGCCGATAGGAATAGTACAATAAAGAAAACGTGTAAGTATGAAGGAGGTAGTCACATGGGTGATAAGAACGACAATAAGAGTAAACACGGAAAGAAACTTACGACGAAAGAAAAGAAAGCTCAAAACCATTTGAAGCTTATGCAGGGATCGAAAGACAAAAACGCAGTAACTGCAACTGTTGCAACGAATGACTTTAACAAAGACAAAAAAGCGGCGTGATATTTTAGGTCACATCCGTTGGGGGCTTTATAAGGCCTGTGCTTAATCGCACGGGCCTTATTGTTTTATTTATACAATTGTTAATTTTTTATGAACAATAATCTCTTCCGGCGAAAGCTTGCACTGGTACACAAGAACTTCCACACCTTCACTCATAACCTCTTTAAGAAGCTTGCAGTAAACAGGATCGATGTTTTGTTCAACTTTGAACGAATGGCAATCTTCTCTTTGGACAACAAATAACATGACTGTGCGAATGCCTTTGCGTTTAAGCTCTAGAAGCTCATTTAAATGCTTCTGGCCTCTTTCAGTGACAGAGTCGGGGAATAAGGCGTAATTTTCGTCGTCGATTAACGTGACGTTTTTTACTTCGACATAACACTGATCAGTTTCAGAATTAGAAAGCAGAATATCAATTCGACTTTGTCCGATCTTTGCTTCAGGTTTTAAATCGCTATAACCTTGCAGCTCCGGGATCACTCCATTTTTAATCGCTTCAATCGCTAGTCCATTCGTGAGGGAGGTATTGATTCCGATCCAGGTTTTCCCGTTGTGAATCATTTCGAAACTATATTTTAATTTACGAGTTGGAGAGTCATGAAAACTCATCATGGCCTTCCATCCTTCGGCCAAACATGTTTTCATAGTTCCGGTATTCGCGGTGTGAGCGACAACTATTTCTTCGCCCAATTTGATGTCGGCGAAAAATCGTTTGTAACGTTTCTGGAAAATTCCTTCGTGCAGCGGTGTTTTGAATTTCATAATAGGCTACTAATTTAGTTTGAAAAAGATTCCTAATCAAGAAAAATTGAGCGTGAAAGTATTTTGGTGATAAACTGACAATATCTTAGTTTTAAGGGTGAAAAATGAGCCAGATCTTAGTCATTTCCGACAATGAAATTCTTAATCAGTTATACATAACAAATCTGGAAGTTTATCTGGGTGCTCAGGTGACTCTTGTAGACTCGACAAAAAAAGCAATTGAAGAATTCAAAAAATCGCGTCCGGATATTATCATCACGATGAGCAATATCAATGGTATTGATGCAGCAAGCGAGATTCATTCATTTCTTGCGACGGTTAAAAATAAAACGCATTTAATGGTGATCGGTAATCCCGGCAAGGAAATCGAAAACATTATTATTGTCCCGAACTCATACAATCTGCAGAATATGATCCGTTCGTGTGCGCAGCTTTTAGGTGTGACGGCTAAAGATATGGCCGAAAAAGATGTGCCCCAGTACTATCCGATTGAAGGGCATTTTTTATCGAAAATAAAAGAAGTTCCCTGCTCAGTGTACATGCAGATGAAAAACGGTGAGTACACGATGGTAGCGAAGCGTGGAGATCTCATCGGACAAACCATCAAGCAGTTTGCCAGTGAAGGAATTTCAAATTTATATGTGAACAGTCTCGACAGACTTCTGATCATCAATATCATCTCAACTTCTATCGTCGATTTCCTTAAAAATACTGATGGACTTGAAACGACTGTTAAAAGTGAAGCTGTTAAAGTCGGATTTAATTTTGCAGCTGCAAGTTTCAGTGAATCTCCAGCAGTGACAGCTGAGATAATGAATATCGCATCTGCCTGTACAAAAGTTATGGAAGAGATCGTCAACGAAACTCCAAGCCTTAAAAAACTTTTATCAATTTTAAACTCTCAACGTGACGGATATATCTATACTCACTCAATTCTTGCGGCCTTCGTAAGTAATCACATCATCAAGCGTGTTTCATGGGGAGGAGACTCCCACATTGAAAAAATTAACTTCGTTCTTTTTTTCCACGATATTATGCTCGCGCCTATTTACTTAAAGTATCCGCAGTTAAAATATGAAGAAGACCTTTTATTTTCTGATCAACTGAGTGATAAGGAAAAAGAAGTTGTTTTAAACCACGCCCGCCTTGCCGCTGAAGTCATCGTGACTTATAAAAGAGCGCCGATCGGAGCTGATCTTTTGATTAAACAACACCACGGCATCACCAATGGAATCGGTTTCGCAATTGATTTTAAGGATGATATTTCACCGCTTTCAAAAATTGTTTTAGTCTCTGAAGCTTTTGTTGAAGAATTTATGAAGAGTCGCGATGAAAAACCGGAATACGTTCTGGATACTAAAGCGATCCTTGTCATTCTTAATGATAAATTCAAAAAGACAACTTACAAGAAGATCATTGAAACACTGGAAAATTTCCCAGGCTAAAAAAATAAATATATGACTAGAGCTGGCCGCGCTTTAATGCTTTTTCTAAAGCTTTAAGTGGGTCCTTGAAGTTTCCGGTGTTATAAACACGCTTCATATTTGTCAGGATGTCTTTATACTGGGTAGGCGATTTTGGAGTCAGTGCCATTCGCGAAACAAAGTTGCTCGCTAAAATAAAAATACAAGAAATTGTCGTGAGTCCTGATGAGTTCAGTCCTTTAGGAAAACCATCTCCCGTCGGATGTTCATGCTGTTCAAGTAAAATAAAATCCACGTCAGAAAAACCATTGAAGAAAGTTGAAAGGTGAGCTGCCTTCTGCGGATGATTTTTAAAATCTTCCTGTTCTTCTTCAGTGAACATTTTCAGGTTGGGATCATTGAGCGATCTGATCTTGATCAAATCATCATTCGACATCGAAATATCCTGCAGTAGAGAGGCAAGAATCAGTTTCCCGCGGGTCATATCAGCAGTCCAGCCCATGTTTAACAGGATTTTTTCACAGACATAAGCAGTCGCCACACTTTGTTCTGCAAATGTAATATTGCCGGTCTCACTGACGCCATCGAGCAGGTCTGCAAGACTATCAAATGAACGAACGAGAGTCGAAACTGAATCAATAAAGAGGTGAGCGAGCTTATTCACTTCATCCGAGACACTAACGGCCCTGATAAACTGATGAATGAAAAAAGCAGTCTTTAAATGCAGCACCAGGTATTTTTTTCTATCCGGAAGTTTTGCATCGTAAATCTTCAGAAGATTTTTAATGGAAATATCCAGAAACTTTAAATGCTCATCTTTTCTCAGATAAAGGTATTTTATATTTTTGCGCGAATAATTCTGGATGATCTGGTGAGAGTAAAATTTATCTTTAGTGATAACTTTACCGAATTTTGTAGATGTGAGTTCAATGTAAACATCATAAGGGACTTGTTCAAACAGATAAAAATTTCGAAGTCTCATCGGATGAAGATCATCGCGGGAGAATTCCAGAATCGATTCTTCAAATTCTTCTTTTTTTACCCAGTCAATTGCAAGATTCATGGCCTTTTTGAATTCTTCGAGCACGAGTGGAAGCTCGACTAAAGCGTTGGTCTGTTGATTGTGAACCATGGCATTTGTCAGCTGCGACTTTACTGAGTTTGGAGTACCGATAAAAACAAACGGTCTCGTTCCCAGAGTTTCATTGATCTGATTATAAATATCTTCGGCAGAAATATTTTTATTATCTATGGAAATAACGATGAAAGAAAACGGACCATCATCAGTAAGCATGTCGCTTAAGTCTTCCGGTTTTTTTAAACCGATCAGCTGCACTTTTGGATAATTGTTTCCCATTAAACGCAGAATGTTCTTGTCGTCTTCAGGGGTGTGACCAATAAATAATGCTTTCAATAGCGACAACTCGTGTTTCGTAAGTGATAATTCATATGCTTAATCATTATAACTTCAATTCGAGCAATATGCTGAAATTTAGTGATTTTATGGAAAAATCAGCACTTGCCCAAAGGCCATCAGTTATGAAATCACCAATGAAAATGGACATCGCTAAAAACCTTATTAATTTAGGTGCAGTTAAGTTCTCCCCTCAAAACCCATTCACTTATGCATCCGGGTTAAAGGGACCAATCTATTGCGACAACCGTCTTATCTTGTCGCAAGTAGAATTCAGAGATCAGGTCATTTCATCCTTCATAAAAGTGATCGAAGAAAATAAACTAACGTTTGATCACCTTGGTGGTATTGCTACTGCAGGGATTCCTCACGCAGCTTTTGTAGCAGATAGAATGAAGCGATCGATGGTTTATGTAAGACCAAAAGCTAAGGATCACGGTAGAAAAAACCAGGTCGAAGGATTATATAAGACAGGGGACAAAGTTCTTCTATTCGAAGATTTAGTCAATCAAGGTGCGAGCCTCGAAGATTCTATGGCCGGACTTAATGGAGCAGGGCTTAAATGTGATGCTTGTCTTTGTGTGGTGGATTACGAAATGAGTGGTGCCCAGGAACGTTTACGTAACCTTTCCATTCAACTATTCGCACTGACAGATTTTACCTCATTAACAATGGCAGCTTTCGAGTTAAACTTAATAAACAAAGACGGATTAACTCTCCTCAAAGAATGGCACGCTGATCCTAAAGCGTGGTCTGCGAAATTTTAAATAACTCAAAGTTCTTCTGGCAGGACTTTTTTGTTTGCAGTAAATTAAGAATAATTTGTATGACCAAATTCATTGGAGGATCTATATGTCTTTAACGGCAAAAATCGAAGTTGACGGGAAAACTCTTGAGTACCCGATCACTGTGGGCTCAGAAAAAGAAAAAGCAATTGATATTTCAAAACTACGTGCTGACACTGGATGCATTACAATCGACCACGGTTTTTTAAACACTGGTTCGTGCGCATCAGCTGTGACTTTCCTGGATGGTGAATTAGGAATTCTTCGTTACAGAGGATATCCAATTGAACAACTTGCAGAAAAATCTTCTTTCTTAGAAGTTTCGTATTTATTAAACTGGGGAAAACTTCCAACTCAGGCAGAGATGACAGCTTTCGAAAAGAAAGTTGCAAGCTATTCAACACTTCCGGAATACATCACAAAGATGATTCAACTGTTCCCTAAGACTGCTCACCCTATGGCAGTCGCTTCTGCGGTAACTGTTGCACTATCAGCTCACTACCCGGAATTAAATAATCCAAATCCAACTAAAGAACAAAAAGATGAAATCTTTTCTTTGATGATCGGGCAATTCAAAATCATTACAGCTGCAATTCAAAGAGTAACGACAGGACAAGCTTTAGTAGCTTCAAATCCTGCTCTTTCATACACTGAAGACTTTATGTCGATGATGGGAATGAAAGCTTCTAAAGATGTTGCAAAAGCATTAGACGTTCTTTTAATTCTTCACGCTGACCACGAACAAAACTGCTCTACTTCAACAGTAAGAGTTGTTGGTTCATCTAACGCTTCAGTATTTGCTTCAATCTCTGCTGGTATCGATGCTCTTTGGGGACCACTTCACGGTGGAGCGAACCAGGAAGTTTTAGAAATGCTTGAAGAGATTTCAAACGCTGGTGGCGATTACAAGCACGCTCTTGAGCGCGCAAAAGATAAAAACGATACATTCAAACTTATGGGCTTCGGGCACAGAGTTTATAAAAACTTTGATCCACGTGCAAAAATCATTAAAGTAGCGTGCGATAAAGTTCTTGCTCAACTTGGTGTAAAAGATCCATACCTTGATATCGCAAAAGGATTAGAACAGACTGCTCTCTCTGACGACTACTTCGTTACAAGAAAACTTTACCCGAACGTAGATTTCTACTCTGGAATTATCTACAGAGCTCTTGGAATCCCTACAAATATGTTCACAGTAATGTTTGCTCTTGGAAGAATGCCAGGCTGGTTATCACAGTGGAAAGAAATGAGAGAAACAAAAGAAACTAAAATCTCTCGTCCACGTCAGGTTTACGTTGGTGAAACAACTCGCGAGTACACTGACCTTGGAAAAAGATAATTGAATAATTCAACTACAGAAAAGAGGGCCTTCGGGCCCTTTTCTCTTTCATCAGAACAACTAAAACCACATTTATTAATTTCAAACATGACTGAACCTGAAATCGTAACAGCGATTAAGAACATGTCAGCGAAGTTTACGGTGAAACGCGATCACATTACTGATTACGTTTTAGACCACAGACAAGTCTCGGCCTACGCCGCGTTTTATCTGCCGACCAACATTCCTAAACTTCATTTTCTCCTCTCAAAACTCCCGGAAGACATTCTGGAAGATTTTAAGAACAGACCTTTCATTGATATGGGCGCAGGCCCGGGAACCTTTTCATTGGGCTATAAAATGCTCATGAACATAGGTAACCACGTCGAGATGATCGCAGTTGATACAGCACAGATCATGCTCGACCAGGCGACAAAACTCATGAACGGTTTTTTTCCCGGATCGAAATTCCAGACAGTGAGAAAATACTCAGAAAAAAAATCCAACAGTATTTTATTTTTCGGACACTCAATTAATGAAATGGGAATCGACAAGGCACAAGACCAGATCATGACCATCGATCCTGAATACGTCATGTGGATAGAGCCCGGGACCAGCGAATTTTTCCACGACATAAAAAAACTTCGTACACAAATCCTTGAATCCTACGATGTGATTTACCCGTGCCCGGGAAATGCAGGATGCCCGAGTGACTGGTGCCACCAGGTGCTTCGCACTTCACACGATCAAAGTATCGAGCGCCTTTCTCAAATGGTGAGTCTCGATAGAAAAATTCTTCCAATGGTTGCTCATGTTTACCGCAAAAAACAAAAAGCAGCTGTTGATAATGGCCCTGTCACAATTCGCTTCATGACTGAAACAAAATTTAGTTTTGAATATGAAGTGTGCATGCAAAATGAAAACGGCGATAATCGAAACGTTGTGATCGAAATCCAGAAAAAACAATTATCAAAAATTGATTCGAAAGCTTTCAAGAATGCCGACGTAGGCGAAAGATTAAATTTTGAAATTGAAAAACAGATCCAGGAAAAATTAAGAGTCAAACTTAAGCGCGAAGAATAAACTTCGCGCTCAATATTGTTTCTACTGACAGTTAGAAATTCTGCTAATTAAATACGTAAGTCTTTTATCCACAGTTCCTGTTTGTCCCTGGTGGAGTTCGTTCTGAGTTTGTCTCAATTGATTTAGTAGTTCCTGTTTAGGAATACAAGACTGCCCGCCGTTATTCTGACCATTCGTTCTCAAACATTGAAGTTTATCAGAATCAAAAGTTCCGTTTCTGCATGTATCGATTTCATATGCTTCATAAGTTTTGTCAGCGATATAGCCAAGGCATTCAATCTTAGTTGAATCAAAAGTAAAAATTGTACAAATTTGTAGAGCGTCGTCGTTGTAATAATTGTGCGGCTTAATTGCGGCAACACATCTTGTTCTATCTGATTCAAAGCTCATCGGTTTGCAGATAACTTCATACGCAGTATTTCTATCTCCTGCAAAAACTGAAACGCTAGCAAGTAGGGCGCAGATCACGATTAACAATTTCATTCAAAACATCCGGGTTTAAGTTTGTTTAGTTATTAAAAGGTTTGCTTGATTGAGATGAGAGTTCAAGACTCACAGAGGAAAAATGGCAAAAAAAAGGCCCCTTGCGGAGCCTCTTATCAAATTACTTCTTTGCAGTTTTATTTGTGTAATCTGTACCGAATTTCTTTTTGAATTTTTCAATTCTTCCTTCAGTATCTAAGATTTTTGTCTTCCCAGTGTAAAATGGGTGACAGTTCGCACAGATGTCGATCTTTTCTAACTTAATTGTTGAACCAGTTTTGTACTCTGCACCACATACGCATGATACTAGAGTTGGTTGGTAGTTCGGGTGGATTCCTTCTTTCATATGGACCTTCTTTTTTTATTGTGATCTCTGCTTTGTATACAGAACCAGGTTTTTTATAAGCCAGTAATATGGCCAAAATAGTATTATACGTCAATTGAAATCATGTGCGAAGGCAGGGAAGCTTTCAGTGAAGTAATGTCTAGGTAGTATGGATGTAACTCTTAATGAGCTGCGCAGCTCGAGCAGCCATCACCCGAGTTTTTCATACCAGCATCCTGCAGTTCCCAGTGTCCATACTTTTCATTTAATACCTTCAGTGCCTCATCAAGAGTCTTGTGAGTGCTCTGAAACAGCTCTTGATAGTCTTTGTCGGTCATTGTGACCAGGTATTGAAATTCAACTTCCTGAAGCCCTTCCGGAGTTTCAACGGGAGCTGCCCCCAGGGAAACGAAAGCTCTCAGAGGTTCTGAAAAAAATTGAGACGATGTCCAGTTTTCTTGATTGATGTTCGGCGTGATATTCATGGTTTTAACCTCGTAATCTGGCTTTTTTTTAATGTTTAACAATTTTTGGTTGTCATGCCAATGACAAACGTGTAATTTCAGCTCTGTTTTAATTTCGTTCGTGGAGGCAGTTGTGGCTAAGAAAGGTGCTAGAGTTATCGTAACACTTGAGTGTACAGAAGCAAGAAAAGAAGGAAAATCTCCTTCAAGATATACGACAACAAAAAATAAGAAGACGACACCAGATCGTTTAGAGCTTAAGAAATATAATCCATTTCTTAGACGTCATACTATGCATAAAGAAATTAAGTAGTATTCTCAAAAGATTCAAAAATTATATTAAGTAGCTGGAAAGACTTGTCTTTTTAGCTACTTTTTTATTTTAGTTTTCCTCTCAACTTACCGATAAATCCCTATGAAAAGCGTGTTTTTTTATAGGATCGAAGCTTGGCACTAAAAATCTTACTCGTTGACCCCGATGAGTCCTGGAATGTTCAGGCCAAGAAGTTTTTTCTTGATGCATCATATGAAGTCACTGCTGTGTATAACGGTAGAGAGGCCCAGCTCGCAATTTACAACGATAAATTTTTTGCCATCATCATAAACTATGCAACAGAAAATCATTCGTGCATGCAGGTTTTAAAATTCATCAAATCAAATTCTACCAATCAAAGAGTCATCGTCATCGGAAACGAGCAGAAGGTTTTAGACGCTCACGATATTACAGAGGAGAAATTACAGAAAATCGGTGTCGCCAATCTTTGTGTGAAGCCGTTTACAATGCTTCAGCTAAAAGAAGTTCTAGAAGGGCATTTGTCACTATCAGATTTAATGGCGAACGTTCCAAAAAAAGAAGGGATCAGTGAAGAGACAGAAGTTTCTCTAACAGATGATAACTTTTCAAAAATTAAAATCGAAGAGTTTTATTCTTCGCAAGCTGTTCTATTTGATATTTATATCAAGCTTTCTGCGAACAAATATTTAAAAATTCTGCATACAGGAGATACGTTCTCAAAAGAGCGTCTCGATAAGTATAAAAACGAAAAGAAGGTCGATGCACTTTATTTTCATAACAGTGATAGAAGAAAATTCATTCAATATAATAATTATCTAAGCAAAAAGTTGATCGCTAATGAAAACGTTCCTGCTTATAACAAAGTAAACATACTTAAGAACGTAACTGAAAAATTTATTGAAGAAGCTTATACCGTGGGAATTAAACCACTGGTTATTGATCAGGGAAGAGAAGTCTGTGAGACTGTTTTTCAATTGATTGAATCTCAAACTGATCTTTATACAGTACTTAGATCTTATCAAAACTTTGATCCGACAGCTTACTCACACGCATTCCTTGTGACTCTTTATTCTACTGCGATAATCAAGCAGTTTGAGTGGCAGTCAAGAGCTACTATTGAAACGACAGCAATGGCCTGTATGTTTCACGATATTGGTAAGACTCTTCTTCCGAAAGAATTTATCGGTATGAGTATGAAAGATATGTCTCCAGAGCAAGTCGAACAGTATAAACAGCATCCGGAGCTGGGGTTTGGTTTGATTGAAAACAACCGCGCTTTAAATAACTCCGTAAAACAAATTATACTTCAGCATCATGAAGCTTTCGATGGATCAGGATTTCCTTTTCAGAAGAAAGGACAGAAGATCCTGACTCTCGCAAATATCGTGTGCCTGGCAGACGATTTCGTACATATTATGATGGATGAAAAACTGCAGCCGACGGAAGCATTAAAACGCATTCTGATGGATAAAGCAGGTGTTAAACGCTACAACTCAGTTCTGATTGAAAAGTTTATTAAGGTGTTCGTTGATCCTGATAAAGTCAAGAATGAAGTGGCACTTCCTTCGAATTCAAGGGTTGTTAAAAAAGCGGGTTAATCTTTTTGGATTTACTCTAAACTTTTGAGGCGGTCATTCTTTAATTCAAATAAATTAAGAAATTCTTTTTTTACGATGTATACGATTGGTGTGTGATTTTCTACGATGATGAAGTGTGGTTCTTCGCTCAGTGGAACTTCTGCTATTGATTTAGTAACAGCACCCGTCTGGTAGCTGTAAACCTGGTTATCTTCCATCGTCACTTTCACTGTATATTCACCGTTTGAAAGGAGAGTGGATGCCTGTTTCTTTTGGGCATCAGTCTGTTCGTCGAGAACGAAGCTGCTTTTTAAATTTACGAATTCATTTAACAGATCTTCCAGTCGGGTAGTGTTAAGAGCTTTACCTTCAGGCCCTGACCACACACCGTCTTTTTTTGAAACTTCAAACTGGGGAGTCTTTGAGTTCTTTTTAAAAATTTTAAAGGCGAGAATTTTTTTAGCATCAAATTCGAACACTGTAGATTTAATCAGGTCAGCTGTTGTAATGTTCTCAAGTGAAATTGACGGGGCCTCAACGTGATAAATTCCGTTTCTTCCGGATATTTTCATGTAAGTAGAGTTATCAATTGTATTCATAATCCCTACGGAAAGAAGAATGCTTTTTCCAGCTTCATCCGTAAGAGTTAGGATCGCAGTTGGTTTATCCAGTGAGAAATTTGAATTGTTAGTTTTATCATCAAGCAAAAGTTTTTTAGTTTTAATGGTGTTGAGAGTCGTAAAGAGTTTTTCAATGAAAGCAGAGCTAGCTGAAAGATCTTTTGGACTCGTCATGTGCCATATTGAACCGGTATTCGTGTCGGCGCGCTCGAAAGAGTATTCACCGGACTTATTTTTTAAAATCAGTTGGGTGACTTTATCGAGTTCTTTATTATTGAAGACCAGGGCCTCTTCAATAAAATCATTTTTACCTTTGGAGTGTGTCTTAAATGTATTGGACAAAAAAGCAGTTCCACCTACGAGAAGAAGGAAGCTTAAAAGAACGAGATTTGAAAGCCATTTTTTTTTTTGAGGTGCGAGGATATTAGGCATTGGTTTACAATCCCAGATCGTCCAATTCATTAAAGTCGCCATCCCCGGAATCTTCTTCTGCCACAGCGACTTTTTTCACTGCTTTAGTCATATCTGGTTCGATCGATTGAATAAATTGTCTTAGTAATGCTCTCTCTCCCTCTTTTAGGAAGTTAAATTTGATAAGCATTCTATGGGTGTAATTGTTCTGGCTGATGATTCTGCTTTTAATGTTGAACGGGCGACAATAAATAACGTCGGCATTCACTATAAAAGTTTTTGGAATACAAAACTGGATCACGATTGACTGGCCTTCAGTGAAAGCTTTATTGGAAAAGAAGAACATTTTTTCCATTCCGATTTCAGAAAGAATTGTTTTTCCTTTTGAAACTTTATCATCAGGAAGGTTAGGGGCTTCAATACCGATAGTGATTAAATTTGTATCCTCGGCTGTTGCAACGGGAGCTCCATTTAATCCAACGACATTATTTTCAGCAGGAGCATCTTCTTCACCTTCAGCAGGAGCTGCAGGTTCAATGGCCGATTCATCAGCTTCTTCACCGTTCATTGCTGCTGCCATAGCTTTCGCCATTTCATCATCATCGTCTGCCGGTAGATCATTTGCTGTTTTTAATGGAATGACATTATCAGGTACTGAGGTCTTCTTTGTATATTGTCCACGCAGCTCCAAGATTCTTTCTTCAAGGACCTCAGGCACCATTTCGCCGGCATCAAGTTTCTCCTGAATGCGCGACTCAATCTCGTCTCTGAGAGACCAGATCTTTAGTGAGATTTTTTTAATAAGAACAGGGTCTGATGAGCTGTTGTGTATCATATAGAGGAATTATCGCATTTCTATTTAAAAAAGATAGCCGGGTTTTTTTCGGCAAAAAATTACCGTAGGTAAAACCTCTGGGCATTCTGGCACCATCGTTTAAGCTTGTTTATAGACACCATTTCTTTAGAAATTGAATCATTTTGCTCAGGATGTGCAAGAGATTGTTTTTAGTTTTTATTTGCTCCAAGGAGGGAGACTTATGAAGAAAATGCTATTAGGTTTATCGGCGCTGGCAATGGCCACAGGACTGTTTGCTTCCGAGGCAGAGCACGTTCCGGGTGAGATCGTTGTAAAGTTCAAGGCCGGTCGCGAAAAAAGTTTCTATTCAAACAAAGCATTTTCAACTTTAGGTATTACATCTCATAGAGAAGTAAAATTATCTTACGATAAGCTTTCTGTATTAAAAGTATCAACTGATGAAAAATCATTAGAGGGTGCTCTCGCTGCTCTTCGCGCGAATCCAAACGTAGAATTCGCTGAACCAAACTTCATATATAGAGTTGACCCTATTAAAGAAAACAATGCTCTTGTAAAAAAACTGCAAAGATCACCGTTTACTGATTTCTTAGCTGCAACACCAGATGATCCTGACTTCGGAAAACTTTGGGGTATGAGAAATACAGGTTCAAATGAACCGAAAGGATCTGCCGGAGTAGAAGGGGCGGATATCAATGCACTTAAAGCTTGGGACATCACTAAAGGATCAAAACAAGTCAGAATCGCAGTTATTGATACAGGTGTTGATTACAATCACCCTGACTTAAAAGATAACATCTGGACGAACCCTAAAGAAATTCCTGGTAACGGAATTGATGATGACGGCGATGGATTTATCGATGACGTTCATGGATACGACTTCGCAAATAATGATTCAGATCCAATGGACGGAAACGGACACGGGTCACACTGTTCGGGAACAATCGGTGCTGTTCATAACAACAAGACTGGTGTTTCAGGTGTAATGGCCGACGTATCAATCGTTGCTGTTAAATTTTTAGGTGATGATGGTTCAGGAACTTTAGAAAACGCAGTGAGAGCAATCGATTACGCAACAATGTTAAACGTAGATTTAATGTCGAACTCATGGGGTGGAGGCGGACGCTCTGAAGCTTTATTTGAAGCGATTCAAAGAGCATCTGATAAAGGGATCATCTTCACAGCAGCTGCAGGAAACTCATCTTCTAACAACGATACAACTCCTTCATACCCAGCTTCTTATGAAAATCCGAACATCGTATCAGTCGCAGCATTAACAGCTCAAAACTCTCTTGCATCTTTTTCTTCATACGGAAGAAACACAGTGCATATCGCAGCTCCAGGGCACAACATTCTTTCTACTGTTAACGGTGGAAAATATGATGTGTACTCAGGAACATCAATGGCCACTCCACACGTTTCAGGTGTGCTTGGATTGTTACTCGCCAAAGAAGGAAGAATGCCTCACGAAGTCTTGAGAGAGCGTTTAATGATGACTGGTGTACCTGTTGCATCTCTTAGAGGTAAAACTGTTACAGCTTCAAGAATCGATGCTTACAATCTTCTTACAGATTACAGACCTGAAAGAACAGGGCCTAAAGACAATGCATGGAAAAAACAATCTCTTGATTCATCACTTGAGTCTGTTCACCCGTATGCAGATAATTCAAACGTGTCGAAGACTATTACTGTACCTGGTGCAAAATACCTAAGAGTGAAAGTAGCACGTTTTGATTTAGAAACTGGTTATGACTATGTTCGTATTGCTGATGGAAAAGGGAACACGATTGAAAAAGTGACAGGCCAGGGATCAAACTACACAACTGATTATATCGAAGGCGACACTGTAACGATTAACTTCGTATCAGACCGTTCGATGAGTAAATGGGGTTATTTGATTCAGGAAATTGAAGTTCAATAAAAACTTTCAGGGCCTGCGCTTATGCGCGGGCCCTTTCATTTTTAAAGGTCAAAATAAACTGTGTATTTCGGCATGCCATATTGTAGATCAGGTCACCACCGTGCTCTTTCATAATTTTTTTAGAGATCGATAATCCCAAACCCGTTCCAGTGTCCGAACCTTTCGTAGAATAAAATGGATCGAAGATCAGATCAAGATGTTCCGTCGGAATACCTTCACCACTATCAGTAACTTTTATAATGACTTTGTTATTATCAACTATAGTCTCAACTTTAATCCAAGGATTAATTGTGTGTCTGACAGCATCCAAAGAGTTGTTAATCAGGTTAGTAAGAACCTGAACTATCTGAATTCTTCTAGCAAGAATAAAATCCTCAGTACCGACATCGTCAATTGAAAAATCTATTCCTTCATCGATTAATTTTTGAGAAACCAGGTCATTTACATCTTCAAAAATCGTGATGAGATAAAAGGGTTCCAGCTCATCGTTTTCCCCACTCTTCGACATTGTTTTAAAACTCTTGATGATTCCCTGGATTCTCGAAGAATTGCGTTTAATAATTTTAATATTCTTAATCAGCTTCTCGCTGTTTTGATTTGATGCAATCAATTCGTTGTGAAGAATACGAAGTCTTCCGTCAATTACCATTAGTGGAGAGTTGATCTCATGAGCAAGCTCAGCACTCATCATTCCCAGAGTTGAAAGTCTGGTTTGAAGTACAAGTCGCTCATGCTGTATATTAATTTTTTTGCTAAGCTGATGTTTGATGATCGTAAAATAAATAAAGACCAGTTGAATGAGAATAAAACATACTGTCAGGCCGTAAAAGATATGCAGGTTGCGCTCTTTTACTTTTGAATAATCATGCAGCTTAAGTGCTTCCTCAACCCATAAAGAGCTTTCTTCCGAGTGCATGGCAGTAATAAGCGACTTTGATTTATTTAGAATTTCATCCAGCATTTTTTTATTAGTTAAAGGTTTGCCCTGCTTAAAAAGCTGTTCATACATTTCGGCAAGCTCTACAAGACCCTTTTCAAATCCAGTTGAGCGTCTGGATTGTTTTAATTCTTCCTGTTCTGAAAGCAGAATATGATAATTAGATTTCGCACTGAGAGTATTATCTTCCGCATCGTTGAGCGACTCCGGATTATTATCTTTCATTGCAGTCAGGATATCAGCACGTGAAAAATTGAGTCCATTGATCGCCTTCAAGATCATACGCGACTGAAAGTGAGTTCTGAATGTATCGTCCTGAATCGCAGCATTATCCGACGTGCTTCTATAACCTAAAATAATGAAGATTATAAATATCATCGACATAATCAGGTTTAATAGAACTCCGGTAATAATGGAGTTGCGATTGAGGTCGTTAGATTTAATCATTATTTTACGAACTCAATAGTCTTAACCTGCCAGACCCAGTACACACCAATTTTTAAAAGAAGGTCTTTATTCACAACACCTTTAACTGGTGCCAAAATTCTTAAAGGTCCCATTCGGTCTACTGTTAAAAAACCTTTTTCATCTTTGTATGAAGCAAATAATTTTTGAGAATCGATTTCATTTTTAGGAATGTCGACTTTATAACCATCTATCGCGCCTACGCGAAGAATTTTAAAATCAGGTTTTCCATATTTTTTTACCAGGTCAATTAAATAGAAACCTTCGAACGCAGTTTCAAGATTTTTATTATATGGATCAAAAATTTTTAGTGTGACTGGTTTTTGAAGTTCTTTTAAATCTTTAAAGCTAATACTTTTGGGAGAATTGGGAAGAAGTTCACCGGATAAATCGATTTTTTGCCTTGGATATGCAGCATCTTTTGCAAATGTTGTAGAGATCATAAGAAAGGGCAGAATCATAAGAGAAATTAATTGTTTCATCGAGGCCTCCGAGTAAACAATTAATACATAAAAAAAAGGCTTCCGTAAAAGGAAGCCTTCTTAAGATAAACATATTTTTTTTAATAGTTATTCAAACATTGCAGCGTTCTTACGAACGTACTTAGAGATTGATCCAACTTTATCAAGTGTACGGATTGCACTTGCTGAAAGTCTTAGACGAACAACTGAGTTTGTCTCAGGGTCGAATACTTTTTTAGTATGTAGGTTAACTTGTTTCTTAGTTTTTGTTTTGTTGTTAGCGTGAGAAACCTTGTTGGCAACTAGTCTTCTCTTTCCTGTTAAATCACATGTGCGTGCCATAAAAAATCCTTATAAAGATAATAGTTAATTATATAAATTCTTCTTAAAAAGAATCGAAAGAGTAACTCATAAGGGGCAATATGACAAGGATCTTTCGCATTTCTTCTTTGTTGATTCGGAGCATAGGCCTTTCTCTCCTATGAACACCAGCCGGCGATGATAATTCTTCTGCCCTTTGTTACAGCTGTGACCATGTGCTCAAAACCATAAATTCCCGTCTTGAACATCAACATTTGGCCCAAATGACGGGTTGAAACTGTCTGCCATTCGCTATCTGTTTTCTTCTTAAAACGAAGTTCACCACCAGTTATGAGTTCGGGTTTTTCAGTAAGCGATACCGTGAAACCCAGAATGCGTGAACCATCGTCGTGCCAGATGCCGTCTTCGTCGTCAGGAGCGCTTCTAATGGCGATGATGTGCTCAATGCTTTGAAAGGTAAGGTATGTATGAAGGAATTCAAATAGCACCCCTCCAGGTTTTGCTGCTTCAAGAAAATACTGATCAATGGATTTCCAGTCTTCATTGTGAAGTAAGTTGATGACGTCGGGGTGGAGAGGGAAGCTCACTTCGAGAATATTTTTTTCTTCGAGATCACGAGAGAGAATCATTTTGTTCCCCGTCCTGATCTTCATCTTCCATGCATTCGTAAATTTTTTCGACCGGTACTCCGGCGTCTACCAGAAGGGATTTAACTTTTCCCAGTATCCATAAGCGGGTCGGGCGGTTATAGCGGATCTTGCCGTCAAAACTTTTAGTGAAGTCATCGGCGTGAAAATCCGAGTCCGGATAATTTTTAATCACCTGGTGATAAACATTTTTAGTAAAGCGCACGACTCCGATGGAAATATACCTGATGGCCTCGGGAGGAAGTGCTAGTGTCAGCTGATCGATGAGCTGAGTGTAGGATTCGACAAGTTTGTCGTCGTAGATAATCGGATCAAAGTGGATGCCGATAGGGAAGCCGAGTTCATGCAACTCTCTTATTGCTTCGATTCTCGCTTTCAGTCCCGGCGTTTTTAAGTCGTTCATCTTCGCTCTGTGCTCGGGAGCGAGTGAAAAACTGATGACGATATTTTCTGAAGGTTCGAGTTTAACAAGTTCCTTTATATTTACAGATTTTGTTCTCAACTCCAGATAGGCATTGGGGAGTTCTTTAAAAAGATTAAAGTAGTGTGGAAGCTCACCGGTTAAGTGCGTAAGCGCCAGTGAGTCGCTGTATTCACCAGCGTGAAACCAGATTTTTTCTCCGGGAGAATTTTTTGCATGCTCGAGTGCAAGTCGTTTTATTTCGTTGCCGATTTCTTCGTGATTGATAAAAAGCACGATGTCCGGAGACTGGAAGTATCCCTGAAGGTAACAATAATTGCATTCGTAAATACAATTGTAGGCGTGGACAAAATAGTAGTGTGGTTCGCCGCTGAGCCCGTAGGCCGGAGGAGCAGGTTTTACCAGCTGGCCTTTTTTCTCGCCGATAAAAAGATTCAGGTTGGTTCGTTTTTGCAGGTAAGGTTTTTTCACTCTTCCAAAAACATCTTCCACTTTTTTGATGAACTTGAATTCACTGTTGGGAAAGCGCGACTGGATTTCCAGAACTTTCGGGTGATTTTCTAAATGTTCTTCAATGAAGATTTTTTCAAACATCATCGCCCAAATTTCCCGCGAAGATATCTTTGATCTTTTGATAATTGAACTGCTCAAGAGCGAGCTGAAGTCGTTTCTGGTCTTTTGTATTTCGAACCTGATAATTGATCTGGATATATTCCTGTTCTAGCTCGGGATCAAAAGTGACAGTGGCGCCGGAGTCGAGAAGTGGTTTTAAGCTCTGGTTTATTTTGTCTTTGATTTTTGTATTGAGTGGGTTGAGTCTTTCACTAAGACTGTTTAAAAACATTTTACTAAGTTCTTTAGATGTTTTTTCATTGGCGTTTTCTTCGATGAGCTTATTGGCGATGTTCTTTAATTCTGTATCATCTGCAATTTTTTTAAGAGACAAACCACGAAGGACTGTTGAAAGTTTTCTGGTCTGTGAAGTTGTAAAATAAAATTTAGGGTGATTTAAAAAATAATCTTCAATGGAATCTGATTTTGCAACCAGCTCTACCGGTTTGACTGAAGCAAGTTTCATTTCGTGTTTCTGAAATTCAGTGAAAAGTTTTTTAGACATGGCCGGTGCTTCGTCTTTAACAAGCTTGCACATATCTACGCTGTCTGCATCGTCAGAGATTAATTTCAGAGCTGATGTTTCTACTCGAAAGAGATGGCCGGCACTGGCAATTGACCAGAGCTCGCGGTCGACGATGTCGGCGAAAGCAGAAAGTGTTTTTCGCTCAATTTGAGAAGTGATCCTGGAAAAAGCAGTGATGCAATCTATGTTGGTATGATTTTTAGTCGTGTAGGATTTGAATTCCGATCGCTCGGCATTTTGAGCGTAACTCGATCTGACCCAGGCCATGTCGCCGACAGAAAGTTTGGGAGTTAAACTTCCGGCAATACCGATGTTGATAATTTCAGTGATTTCATTTTTGTAAGATGAAAGAACCGCGACCGTTTTTTCACTGGCATCTTTCGGCCCTTCACCCGTGATGAGCAAATAATAATTTTTATTTTTGAAGAGGCCGGTGAAGAAAAATTCTTCAGGAAGAAATTCCCATTCATTAAAAAACGCCTGCGCCTCTCCGCGATGGGCGAAAACTAATAACTTCATTGGACACCTTTAAATAGTCAAATTAGAGCAAAAGGATTATTAATACACTTATTAGAAAAGCTTCACAAGGACTCATCAAATGACGCAATTACTTAAATCCCTCGGACCTCTGCAAATCGCTTTCGGTGGCGCTGCTATCAGTGGAGAAGGTGGTGGTTACGGGTTTGGTGAAATCAGTGAAGGCGCTTCAATCGATCTTCTGCACGCAGCTTATGAAGGCGGAATTAAAATTTTTGATACTGCTCCGATTTATGGTTTCGGTATGTCGGAAATCAGAATGGGAAAAGCGTTCAAACAAATGCGCGAAAAAGTTTTCCTGGTTTCTAAATCAGGAGTCACGTGGCACGAAAATAAAAGAGTCGATATGACCAACGATCCGAAAGTCACCGAGAGAATGATCGAGCAGTCACTGCGCGACTTACAAACAGACTATATCGACCTTTACATGATTCACTGGCCGGATTCAAAAGTGGATATAAGAAAATCAATTGAAGTGATTTCAAAGGCAAAACACCAGGGGAAAATCAAACATATCGGTTTATGTAATACCTATGTTGATGATCTCAACCGCGCATTTGAAGTGGATCGTATCGAAGTCGTTCAGAGTGAATTTAATTTATTCACGAATAAATATGTCCGCGAAGAATTGTTTCCCTACTTATCAGAAAAACAAATCAGCTTCATGAGCTGGGGAACTCTCGACAAGGGAATTCTCACAGGACGTGTTGATGAAAAAAGAAAAGTTTACGACAAGAGTGACTGCCGCTCATGGGCACCGTGGTGGAAAGACGCTGACAACTCAGCAAAGTTTGAGGCCATGAAAAACCTATGGCCTGTTTTAGATAAAAATCATCACACAGGCCTCGAGATGGCCCTTGCTTATAATTTAAGTTTCCCGGAATTATCGGTGGCGATTTGTGGTGCTAAAACTCCGGATCAACTGCAATCGTTACTAAAAGCTGCTTCAAATTTACCAAAAAATGCAGAGTTGGAAGAGTATGTCGCACTTGCTAAACCAGCGCAGAAATGATTAAAAAGAGCCACCTTACTCTCAATGATTTCAGGAGATAATTATGAAGAAATTTATTCTATCAGCAATCACAACTCTTACCATTTCAGGAACTGCATCTGCATTCGTTCCTCAGATGCAATTTTTTGTTAACAACCAGGTAGCAGTTGCAAGAGTTTTCAATACAAATTTTCAGCCCGTAGCTTGTTCTGGTTATGCTTTCGGAAGAACATTCCAGGGTGTAGTTTTAAACGCGTATGCCAACAATGTTATCATCGCTCCAGGTGCTTTCGTTGATGTTTATGTACACTCTAACTTCTACGATCCAATGGCACAGGCCTGGGCACAAATTGAATGTCAGGCAACTTGGTTCTAATTAAATGATTTTTTATCATCCCGATTGTGATCTTCGATTTAGTGAATATGGAATCGAAATCCCAATCGTGGATGATCGTGCATCCCACGTTTTTTCGGCCCTTCAGTTTCTTTATCCTTTTCTTCAGTACACCAATTTAAAATCCTTAGATAAAATTTCCCGGGCCGATCTTGAAAGAGTTCACACCAAAGATTTCATGCACAGACTTTTTGGAACTGCACTTGAACGACAGGAAGAAATTTATCGCTGTTATGAACTGGTCAACAGCGACGGACAATTTGAAAGATTCAATCCGAAAAATCAAAAGAGAGACTGGAAAGAATTGCTCGATACAATTTTGCTTCAGGTTTCGATGACGAATGCTTCAAGTATGTACGCTCTTAAAAATGGATTCAGTTATTATCTCGGTGGTGGAATGCACCATGCGATGAGTTTTGCCGGACGCGGGTTTTGTCTGGTGAATGATATGGCGATCACACTCAGAAAAATGCAGGCCGATGGATTAATCAAAACGGCGTGGATTGTGGATGTTGATGTTCATAAAGGTGACGGTGCTCCGGAAATTTTTAAAAATGATTCATCGATAAAAACATTCTCGATTCATATGAAGGAAGGATGGCCGCTTAATTCCGGAACAGTCCGCGATCCCTGGTTTATTCCTTCTACAGTTGATGTCGGAATTGATGTCGGTGAAGATGATCAATACCTGGCCAGACTTGAAGCAGGACTACTTGAACTTGATGAGTCAGCTCCGAATCCGGATTTGGTTATAGTCGTCAATGGTGCAGATCCCTATGAGCTGGATGAACTCCCAAGTGCATCGTTTATTAATCTGACAAAAGAACAGATGCTTAACCGCGATAAATTTCTCTACCAGTTTTTCAAATCAAGAAATATTCCCCAGTCTTATGTTATGGCCGGCGGCTACGGCGAGAAGTCATGGGAAATCTACCTGCAGTTTTTAAAATTTGTAGGAGAGAATACCTCTTTTCAAAAAAAGTAAGGCGTATTAGTCTGTAGAGAGCAACACTTAGTGGAGACCAATATGAAATACTTATTAACAATCATTCTTTCAACAACACTTGCAGGAACACTTTACGCTCAATCAACAACACCAAGAAACGGTGATGAAAAAGATTATAAGACCGATGTCAAAACATCTTCAGATGGCGCTGGCAAAGAAGTAAAGACCAACGGAAAAATTTCAACTGCTGGTTGTGTAACTAAAGAAGGTAAAACAATCACTGAATCTGAACAAGGTTACGATGAATGCGTAAGACAGATTGGAACTAAACACCACAAAAAGAAAAAGAAGAAAGTATTATAAAAAAAGGCCTTCATTACGAAGGCCTTTTTTTTTATAATTCGTGTGAAAGAACTCTTCTTTGAGGCCTGAAGTAAGTACGAGGTGAGTACTCAATCAGGTCTGATACCTTCGTCATATAGATACATGCGTACTTTTCCACCTGGTCAGCGAAGCGTGACTCTTCAAGGCCGGCCCTCATCATTTCTCCCCAGTATGGATTGAAAAATTTACGGTGCTGATCGAGAAGATCAGAAATGACTGCGTTGACTTTATCGACTTCAGCAAACAAAGCATTCAAATCTTCTTTTGGGATTTCTTCATTGAATTCATGTTTTCTCAAATCAAAATGATTAAGTTTGGTTTCAAGTGCTTCCTTGATGATCATTTGTTTATCGATCTCTGCCTGAATCGGTGCACTTTTTTTGATAGCGTCGATTTCTTCAGCAAGAGGATCCAATACCAGAGCAGTTCTCCAGTTAAATGTTTTTTTAATTGTTACAACGTCACCGTAGATATGATCTCCAAGATAGAGAATCTCATCGCCCTCAAGTCCCATATCTTTTTGCAGACGACCAGCGTATCCACCCTGATAAATTCCTTTTTCGATTTTCTTTTCTGTGTTCGTCATTGTTCCTGTGACAGGATCGACAGTTAAAAAAGGAGTTTTTGTTGTGAAGAATCTTGGTTTGCTTGCGAGAGTGACAGTAATTTCAAAAAGCTCAGACCAGTCCTTGTGTTCTTTTAAAAAAGGATTGATTGTGTAATCGAGAAGAAGTTTTGTGTAATTAAAATCCGAGTTCGTGATAACCAGAAGTTTTTTCCCGTAACGTTTGTAGCGCTCCAAAAGTGCGACAACTTCAGGGTCCTGAATAATATATTTTGAAATATTTTGTCTGACGTGATTTTTTAAAGTTCCGTCTGAATGGGCCGCATCGAGTGCGTCTTTAATTTCCCCAGCAAGTGTATCGAAATCCGGAAGATTTAATCCCTTCGTTTTTAAGTCTACAAGTTGAGAGTAGAGAACTCCGTTTGAGACTGCGAAGTTTGTATCTAAACTTTGAATGTGCGGGTCACCTAAATCGATGACGCCAGTTCCGTAGAGACGTTGTTGCTCTTTGAAATCCAGTGGAGTGAGTCCGTGGTAAGAAGATTTTACTTTTCCAAAGCGCGATACTTTTAAAAGATTTCCTTTCGACTTGTCGATGACAAGGCCCTGGATGACACGCTTAAAATCAAATTTTAGATTAAGAATTTCTGCAGGATAATTTTTGTCGTGGACCAGTTTTTTTAATGTTTCCTGGTGAGTGAACTCTTCGAAAGCTTCTGAATTGTAGCGAACGATCGTATAGTCCATGTCAAAGCCGATGGCCTTGATTTTTTTTAAGTTAAGAGTACGGTTAATGAAAATTCCCATCTTGGGTGACCTCGTAGTTTTTGTTTCTTTTGAACAGCATTATATCTTATCAGGTGGCGCCGATTGAAGTCAATTTGTGTCAGGATATCGTTGGATGCGTTAAAGAAAGTTCGTATTTTAGGGTGGAAAAGATGAACTGTTTAATCCATAATCTTGGGCATGGTAGGGGCTAGTAGCTCAATTGGTAGAGCGTCTCGCTGGCAGTGAGAAGGTAGCTGGTTCGATCCCAGTCTGGTCCACCATTTAACTAGATACGAAAAAATCCAAAAAATTGAACATTGATCACCTCTCATTACTTGAGAGGTTTTTATTATTAACTTTAAATAGTTAGATTCACGCCCACTGATAGTTTCATCTCTTCAAATATCTTCGCAATTAATTTTCAACATGACTGAGAATGACAGTGCTTTGCTATTTTAAGCTAGCTTTTGAGCTAGCGATTTTAGCCGTGTTTTTACCATCATCTGAACTTTAGCTTTTAGGTGTTTTTTCGTCGTTATCCTATTGAACTTTAACATGAGCGGAACGCTGGTTAGCCAAGGCTAAAAAGTATTCTCTCAAACGAAATTAGGAGGACGGACTATGAATAAAAAAATGAAACAGCCTTTAAGAATTACAGACGCGCAAAGAGCCTTAAGGGAGCTTAGGCTTTCAAAAAAATTAAATCTGGAGCAAGCTTCAACTCCTTTAGGTATTAAGTCTAAGGGCCTAGGTCACATTGAGAATGGTAGGGTCAAGCTTACAAAAGAAAAAATTGAAAAAATTATATCGAGTTTAGGTTTTAATTATCATGATTTTCTTCGAGCAAAAAAGAAAGTTAGGATGATAGAAAAAATCGGGTGCATCAGAAAACAATAAAAAAAGTGCTTCGTAATTTAGACCGAAGGAGTTATCAAAAAATTGTTACCAAAGAGGTAAAGGCGTTAAGAGCGTTGCGGTCACTAAAAAAAAATTCACAAGATGAAGCGTCGAAGCTCTGTGGATACTCTAGACCTACCTTTGGGCATATTGAGAATGGCAGGATCACTGTTAATGCAGACAGGATAAACCATATTATTATGTCCTTCGGTTTTAAAATGCAGGAATTCGAGAAGTAATTGAGGGCAGAGGTGACCAGAGATGTGATTATTGAAGATTGTAAAAATAAGATCCTAGATCTTTCAGATGAAAAACTAAATTTAATTAAGGGTATAATTGATTCCATGGGATAATTAGTCATCTACAATAATCTTCTTTATGAAAAAATAATTTAAAAAGCCATCATGGAAATAAAAATCATGATGGCTTTTTTGCTCATGACCTTCCCCCGAAATTCACCTCCAATTTGTTGATGAGTCACCCTATGTTATAATTAACAAAAGGGAGATTATGAAAGCTAAAAGATTTAAAGAAGAACAAATTATTAAGATTATCAAACGTGCCGAGGCCGGAGAATCT
>JACMNL010000091.1 GCA_014378525.1 Bacteriovorax sp. | reverse complement strand
CTGGAGCATAACGAAAGTCGAATCTGATCGCCATGTACACCATGATCGTTAGAATCGCCCAGAACATCGCTTTAACAGCTGATAAACGAAGCTCGCTACCCGCCTTTGGACCAACGATATCTACTTTTCTGATCTCTGCAGAGTTGTCTGCGAAAGATGTGTGAAGAGCTTGAGTTAAATCTTCCGTGATCTTGTTAAGCTGACCTTCAGTCGCTTCAACTTTAATCAATACTTCGTTGTCAGAAGCCTCACCGATTGTCTGAACCGATGTCCCTCTGAATCCGCCTTTTTCAAGGGAGTCGCGAAGTGTATCTAAATGAACTTCTTTAGCAAACTTAGTCTGGATTTCAGCTCCACCTCTAAAGTCTACCCCGTAGTTCATCTTGTAAAAGATTCCATATAGAGAAAGAAGAGTAATGATCAATGAGAAAGTTAAAACGTATTTACGTTTCCCCATAAAATCAAAAGTCGTTCCGTGTTTAATTAATTCGATCATATAAATCACTCCGATTAAATCTAAAAATTAAATGCTCAGTTCTTTTCCGTCAGTCTTGTCCATGTACAATTCGAAAAGGATTTTCGAAACGTAGTAAGCTGTATAAACAGTTACGGCAATACCGATTAAAAGAGTAATAGCGAACCCTCTGATTGGCCCTGTACCGAAGTTCAGTAAACAGAAACCGGCAGCGGCCTGAGTAATGTGGGCATCGAGAATTGTCCAAAGGGCAGAGTTGTATCCCAGCTCGTACGCTTTAAAGTTACTGATTCCTTTTCTCACTTCATCGCGGATTTTTTCAAAGATGATGATGTTCGTATCGATGGCCATACCAACCGTTAATGCAATACCTGCAATCCCCGGAAGAGTTAACGTGGCATCAATCGCAACTAAAATCGCAACAGTGAATAAAACGTTTAAAAGAAGAGTCACGATCGCAATCACACCTGAAAAACGGTAGTACATAATCGCGAAGATAAATACTAAAGTACATCCGATAATAGATGCGAATTTAGCTTTTTGAATTGAATCGTTCCCAAGGTTTGGTCCAACCGTTCTTTGCTCTAGGAAATCAAGCTGAACAGGAAGAGCACCAGCTCTAAGAATAAGGGCCAAGTCACGTGCCTCACCCATTACTTTATTGAAGTTTGCTCCACCACCTAAAGTGATCTGAGCGTGACCTCCGGCGATTTTCGCCTGGATCATTGGAGCTGAATAAACGTTACCATCCAGGACAACTGCCATTCTGCGACCGATGTTAGCACCTGTCGTTTCTTCAAATCTTTTTGAACCTGAAGTTTTGAAATCCATAGAAACGTAGGGCTGGTTTTTTTGTGGATCAATCTGAACGCGGGCGTCTGATAGATCGTCACCTGTAATACGAGGAGTCGCTTCAATAACAAAAGGAACGTTAAGAGACTCGTCGATATTATTTTTTTCGAAAGCGATCTCGTGGCCTTCCGGAAGATCTTTCGCAAGAAGATCATTCATCTTCTTTAGATAGTCAGAAAATCTGTCACCTTTCTTATAAGTGATGCCGGCAAGCTTAGCTTTTGCCATCCATTCCTGCAATTTAGCAGGAGGAACTGTATCGTTAACAATTTTAAATTCTAGTTTTGCAGTTTTCCCGATCAATTCTTTCGCGCGTTCAATGTCGCGAACACCTGGAAGCTGAACCACGATTCTGTCAGTACCCTGAGCGATAATTTCCGGTTCTGTTACCCCGAACTCATCGATACGATTTCTGATAACTTCAATCGACTTACCAACAGATTGTTCTTCAATAGAAGTTTTTACTGCGTGAGCAAGACCGATTTGAAGGCGTGCGCCTTCTTCCTGAGTAATACGAATTGTGTTACCGAAAACTTCTTTGATTTTTTTCTTAGCAGCTTCCATGTCTGAAGCTTTTAAAAGAGTCATTGATTGTTTTGGATCCTGAGCGTCTGATGCATCGAGGTCCCCAATCGTCATCGTGATCTCTTGATCTTTAAGAAGTGACTCAATTTTACGTGTGTAAGTTTGAACTTCATCACGATAAACTTTTTTGAAGTCGATCCCAAGAATCATGTAAAGACCACCTTGAAGGTCCAGACCAAGATTGATTTTTGACTTCACTGGATAGTGTCCATTTTCATCAAAGTGCATGACTGTTGGTAGTAAAACGATTACCGAAGCGGCAATAAGAACGAGCAGTACGCTAAAACGTACCCACCAGCTGGTCTTCATTAAAAAACTCCCTTTTTTATAAGCAAAAGTAACTATACTTTCTGGATGTACCAGAAAGTATAGTTGATATATTTATGAAATTGCAAGAACGACTTTTCAAAGGAGCTTTTGGAAAAGCTTATGAATGCTTAGGAGATTCAGGATTTTCAGGATGCGTTTCAACTTTTACAGCAGTCACTTCAACGTCTGCTTTCTTCACAGTCATGTCAGCAGTTGTCGTCGTTGTTCCCGTATGAGGCTTGTTAATCTCATTCATCATTTCATCGCGTGCTTTTTGAAATTCACGCACCGCTTGTCCAAGACCTTTTGCAAGCTCTGGGATTTTTTTCGGGCCTAGAAATAAAATGGCAATTACGAAAATTAGTAATAACTCACCAGCACCTAATCCAAACATATAAACTCCGTTTTGTTATTTTTTTGCTGTTTCAGTAAGTGTTTTATAAAGGCCAGCGATCTGGTTTTTTAAAACTTTAAAACGAACACCTTCTGAAACTTCAACAGTAACAACTGTATCAGTCATTCCGTAAATTGTCCCAATCAGCCCTGACTTGGTATAAATTTCATCCCCTTTTGCAAGTTTAGAAATTAGTTCTTGTTCCTGATCAAATTTCTTTTTTTGTGGTCTGATCATTAAGAAGTAGAAAATCACAAAGACAACTACTAAAGGTAAAAATTGAAGTAGTGGGTTTTGTGCTGGAGCAGCTGCTGCCTGAGCGAAAGCGTTTCCTGACAATAATAGAGTCGCGGCCAAAAGTGATTTTAACATTGGTTTTCCTTAACGAGTTATGTGAGTGGAACTATGTCCACATGTTTGTTTGATAAGAGTTATAAAACTTAGTGTAAAACTCGTCAAACTTATCAAGCTTAATTGCTTCTCTTGCATTGTGAGTCATCTTTAAATAGAAATAGAGATTGTGATAAGTGATCATATTCCCAGCTAAATACTCTCCCACTGTAAACAGGTGACGAATATACGAACGGGAGTACTTCTTACATACCTTACAATCGCACTCAGGATCTGGCGGAAGCTGATCTTCTTTGAATCTTTCTTTTTTAATGTTGAGTGGTCCGCCCGCAGTTAAAAACTGGCCGTTACGGGCGTTTCTCGTAGGCAAAACGCAGTCGAACATATCGATGCCTGCTCTGATTCCATTTAATACATCAAGAGGTTTTCCAACGCCCATTAAATAACGAGGTTGATCCTGTGGCATAGTGTGTACAAAATTATCTAGAAAAGAAACCATCTCTTCATTTTTTTCGCCGACCGATAATCCACCGAGGGCCATTCCTTCAAATCCCATTTCATTTAATCGTTCCATACATTCAGTACGGAGATCATGATGAAGGCCGCCCTGAATAATACCGAATAAATTCTGGTGAGGTTTTAAATTGTAATCGCGGCAGCGTTTTGCCCAACGAAGTGTGAGCTCCATACTCTCTCTTAATCTTTCTTTGGTAGCAGGAAGCGCCGGACACTCATCAAAGTTCATCACGATGTCAGAGCCTAGTGCTCTTTGAATTTCCATCGATTTCTCAGGAGAAATTAAATGTTTTGATCCATCCAGATGAGAAGAAAATGTCACACCTTCTTCAGTGACTTTGTTCATCGATGATAAAGAAAAAACCTGGTATCCGCCGGAGTCAGTAAGAATCGCGCGGTCCCATTTCATAAATCCGTGAAGTCCTCCGCCCACTCTTTCAATCAGCTCGTGACCAGGGCGCAGGTATAAGTGATAAGTATTTCCCAGAATAATCTGGGCATTCATTTCAACAAGCTCTTCCTGCCAGATTGTTTTAACACTCGCGCGCGTTCCAACTGGCATGAATATCGGCGTCTCAATATTTCCGTGAGCAGTTTCAATAATTCCTGCGCGGGCCTTTCCTGATTGAGCGATTTTTTTATAAATTTGTTTTGCCATTTTTTTTTACCTTAAAATCAGCATGGCATCGCCGTACGAAAAAAAACGGTATTTTTCTTTGACCGCAATCCCGTAAAGCTCCATTGTTTTTTCCCTGCCGATAAGGGCCGACACTAGCATAAGAAGAGTCGATTCGGGGAGGTGAAAATTGGTGATCAGGCCCGAAACACTCTTAACTTCCACGCCGGGGTGAAGAAAAATCCGGGTTTTATAGTGCTTACCTGCAACGATTTCTTTTCCGTAACTGGATTCGAGGACTCTTAGACTCGTCGTTCCTACAGCAAATATGTTTTTAGCGTGAGTAATCTTGTTTAAATTTTCTGCGTCTACAAAATATTCTTCAGAGTGCATGACGTGGTCTTTTAAATGATCGACTGTGACCGGTTTAAAAGTTCCGAGACCCACATGAAGTGTAACGAAGGCCTGGTCGATTTGATTTTCTTTTAATTTTTTAAGCAGGTCATTTGTAAAATGCAGTCCCGCTGTCGGTGCTGCTACCGAGCCCATGTGTTTTGAGTAAACAGTCTGGTAATTTTTTTTATCGTCTTCATCACTTTCACCTTTT
>JACMNL010000090.1 GCA_014378525.1 Bacteriovorax sp. | reverse complement strand
CACGGTAGAAGGTAAACGTTCAGAATTATCGACCGGACGCGATTGCCTTCCGGGAGACTGGAATGGAAATGTAGGCCGGGCAGTTGGTAAAAAGGAAAAGATCAAAACTTTAAATGCCTATCTCGACACATTGCAGCAAAAAATCAAGAACGCCCATCTCGAACTTTTTGATAGTGGAAAGACAATCACTTCAAAAAGTATCAGTGACCAGTTTTCGGGAAGAGGAGAAAAACCAAAATATCTTTTGCAGTTATTCGCTGAACATAATAAAAAAGTTGAAGCACTTATTGGTAATGGATTTGAAGCAAACACCCTAAAAGGATATAAGACTTCGATCAAACATTTGACAGGATTTCTTGAAAGTCATTATAAAATAGAGGACATTGAAATCAAAAAGCTCAATCATTCTTTTATTGAAAATTTTGAATTCTATCTCAAAACAGATTGTAAATGTAGCGGTGTTTCCGCAGCTAAATACATCAAGCATCTAAAGAAAATAGTTAATCATTGCATTGCAAATAAATGGTTGATTAGCAATCCGTTTAGTAACTATAAGTCTAAAGCAAAACCTAAAGAGAGGACTTTTCTAACTGCAGATGAATTGGAAAGAATTGTAAAAAAGGTATTCAGCATCGAAAGGCTAATTCAGGTAAGGGATGCTTTCGTTTTTTGTTGTTATACAGGTCTATCCTATGCTGATGTGAAAAAACTCAATAGAAATGAGATCGCAGCTGGAATTGATGGAGAGAAATGGATTTTCACTAGTAGGCAAAAAACAGACACATCGTCAAGAATTCCCCTATTGTCAATTCCTCTTGAAATTATTAAAAGATATAAAGACCATCCTCAATGTGAAAACCAGAATTTACTATTACCGGTCTCAAGCAATCAAAAGATGAACTCCTATTTAAAAGAAATAGCTGATTTATGTGGCATTACAAAACACCTGACTTTCCACTTGGCTCGACATACTTTCGCAACCACCGTAACGCTCTCTAATGGTGTGCCTATTGAAACCGTAAGTAAAATGCTTGGACATATGGATTTGAAGACAACACAACATTATGCAAAGGTATTAGATGTTAAAGTTAGCCAGGACATGGCTATTCTGAGGAAGAAAATTTTATAGGGTCTAAATTGCGAATTTAACTTAAGCGGCGTAGAAAAATCGAACCTATGCTTTTAAACGCTAGAAATTAAGTTTTTACAGCTTAATCAAACAGGTATTCACGAAGTACTCACTTTTATTTTGATGGTCTTTAGCTTTAAATGTGAATTAAAGATGGGGAAATTATTGGTTTTATCAAATATCAGTCATTTTGGCCGGGATATTAGTCTATCCATTTAATTAATTTCTTTTCAACATGTTGTGTTTATTACGGTCTGGAAATTCAAGAATTTACCTTATAGATTTCGAAACAGATTGATTCCTCATATCTTTAATCAATACTGGGTTTAATTCCCCGATGCTCTGCATCGAAGAAAAATAAATTCCGTTTTGATACCCCGATAGCTCTGCTTCGGGGTTATTCATTAAATTTTAAGGAATTTTATAATAATCTTGGGGCTTTTATTCTGATTTTTGTTTAAATAAAGAAAATCTGGCGTCCTATTGTTCACTAGAAATGTCTTGTGAAAAGGATGAAATTAAGATGCATAACTGTAAACTAGTCTCCATTTACTTTTGAGCAGCTCTTCTAAATACGTCAAGTAGCGAGCTTAACCGTTTTATGATTTCTTTAAACTCCTTGCTGTCTTATCCATATATCATTGTTCCTGCATCAAGGCGTAATCTTAACAAAAGTATCCAATCAAGATTTAATTTCTTTCTACCTTTTTGAGCCTTTTATCAATAGGTAATTCTATAAAGTTCACAATCTCAACTTTGCCGAATTCTTTACACACGGGATTGAGTATTATGTTGTATTCTAGTCCAATAATAGTTGAGGGTACCCGTAGTGCAAAAATATTACGGTCTTTGACTAGGCTTGTGAAGACGGAAGTTGTTTTGGACGAGTACGGGTATTGGTTCCATTGCTCTGGCAACTCAGCTAACTCTTCAATTTTGAAATCATCTGGAAACTCAATTTTAGCAATCAATATTTTGCTTGGCAAGTTTGCTATATTTTCGGAGTGTACATAATACTCCAATAAAGCCAATGAGATGTTTTCAGAACAATAAACTGCTCTGGTTCCTACTTGATTCCATCTGCCACCTACCTTTTCAGCTCCTATACCTGTTAATGTAGAGTCTTTATATTTCAAATTAGCAACCCGGTAGACGATCATTAACTATACACATTATATTGAATTCTAACAATCTCATTCTCAACCATCTCAAACCCAAAGCTACTATCAAGCAACTCGAAGGGCTTCTTATTTCCAAGTGCCTTAGATGGAGTCATTAACCAATTCTTAAAGTCTTCTTTAGAATCAAAAACTTCATAACCTAGTCCAAATAATCTAGCTAATTCATAGATTCTTTCTGAAGTCTCTTTACCATAAATATTCTTCTTTTGCATACTACTTATGGATACTGGTAGAATGTTTTCAAACTCTCTTTCCGTTGACCCTAAATAAGAAATTAAATACTTCCAATCTGTTTTTTTGACTCCATGACGAATACGATCAATCAATTCTAATTTATAACCGGGTGCGTCTTTAACATTTACTACGACCCAAGTTGGTGAATATTCATCCAAGTTTATAGCTCTTGTAACCTTTTGAGCTACCGGTACAGATTTGCCTTTCACTCCCTTACCTACTTTCCTCAACGTTTCTAATTTACTCATGATTGTATTTTTACGCCTGCCTAATTGTAAATATCCAACTATTATTCCATTAATCAAAATATTTCATCAACATTACCAGCACAGGATTAGACATCAAACTTATTAAGGAGAAGTCAACCTTTTTGCAACCATCATGAAAAATTTATATACCACCCTAAACATCCATGATTACTGGAAAGATTTTTGCTCAAAAAAATCTGAATCATCCACCAAAGACATGAAGACTATTTACTTCAAACTTCGAAATCCATTCAATTTCTCACCTCACCGTTTCGATTTAGGGAGACCTTTTATCTTCAATAAATCATACGCAGATAACTTCTTTTTCCTCAAACTTTATGAACTAAATCAGGATGAATACCCAGCCTTCTATCAGTATCATTTGGAATATTTTCTGAAAGAAAATGCAGGTGAAGAAAAAGATTTCTTTAGCTATATCTATGAGTTGACCACTACCAGAAGCCAGTACTTCAAACAACGGACTCCTTTCGGTTCAAGGCATGTTTTGAATAAGGAATCATTGGAGAAATTAAACCTATTTTTAAAATTTCTCCACTCCATTGACCAATGGAGCCAGCATAAATCTTTGGAGGTTTTACTTGTAGAAAAGGAAGAACAGATTCAAGATTTAAAGAGTAAAATCGAAATTTTGGAAGCTCAAATCAAAGAGTTGAATCAATATGAATCGGCTGAAAAAATAAGTATTACAGAAGGTAAATTGACGACTGTTATTGATCTGCTCAGACAACTTCAAGAACTGAATCTGACCGATGATAAGAAGCTAGTCCGTTCACAAACACAAAGCCCATGGTACAAGATGCTCTCCAAATATTTTCTTCACGGCGAGAAAGAAATCCCCATCAACACCGCAAGGAATTACTTCCCGGCCAATAAGAACACAAAGCTTATTAAAGGTTCTGAAGTTGCCGATGAAGACAAGATTTTTAAGATCATCCCAGTAGATAAAAAGGACTGATCCCTTTTCACTCAGCACCCATGACCAAACACCTCGGTTGGTCATTCAAAGCCACCCTTTCCTCCTGACTTTTGTAGGGTAATCAATAGCAATCTAATGCTTTTTTAGATCAGTTGCTATTGAAAATATGAACCCTTTAAAACATACAATCATGTCAGTAGAAATCATCACCAAAGAAGACCTGCTTCAGTTCAAGTCTGAACTGTTATCTGAAATCTCTAAACTTGTTAAACCTTCAGAAAATAGCGGAACCCGCCAATGGTTGAAGAGTGCAGAGGTTAGAAAATTGTTAAACATCTCTCCAGGAACTTTACAGAATTTGCGCATCAATGGAACGCTCCGCTACACCAAAATCGGTGGAACCATGTACTATAAATTTGCAGATATT
>JACMNL010000089.1 GCA_014378525.1 Bacteriovorax sp. | reverse complement strand
TATGCCATGATGATTTTGGAGGTCCTCATGAAAAATACAATTGAAAAACAAATCGAGATAAATGCACCCGTGACAAAAGTATGGAGCGCGCTGACTGAAGCAGAAAAATTCGGTGATTGGTTTAAAGTTAATTTCACTGGAAAAAAATTTGAGGCCGGAAAACAAATTTCAGGACAGACAACCTATCCTGGAATGGAACATATCAAGATGGAATTTGTCATCAAAGATATTAAACCAGAATTTTATTTTTCTCTTACATGGCATCCGTTCGCAGTAAAACCTGATATTGATTACTCAAATGAAATCCCTACTCTTGTTGAATTTAAACTTGAAAAAACTGCAACAGGCACACTTGTCACTGTAACAGAATCTGGTTTTGACAATATTCCAGCGGCCAGAAGAGATGAAGCATTTGAAATGCACACTGGTGGATGGGAAGAACAACTTAAAAATATTCAAAATTATGTCGGCCGTTAAACAACTAGAGATGCGGGCAGCAGTCTTCGCAGCACTTGGTGATCCGACGAGATTGCGTCTGGTCACTAAACTTTGTGAAGACTCTCCTCAGTCCATTTCACAATTGTCGCAGGGATCTGATTTAACCCGACAGGGAATCACAAGGCACCTTGATGCTCTGGAGAATGCAGGACTAGTTATTAATATACGTAGAGGTCGTGAGAGTCTCTATAGTCTTGAATCCGCACCTATTGAAGACATTCAAAAGTATCTCGAGAACATGTCGAAGCAGTGGGACAATATTTTAAGCAGATTTAAAAAGTTTGTTGAAGAAGAGTGAAATGGCCACTGTGCATTATTTAACGCAATCATTTTCTTACTAGTTTTGACTATCGGAAGATTCACTCAATCTATTTGCTCAATCAGGATATTCACCATAAAATTTAAAAAAAATTATGGAGGATCGATTCATGAGCAACAATCCAGTAAAAGACGACAAATCAAAACGAAACCGCACCAACAAAGACTGGTGGCCGGAACAATTAAACATTGGTGTACTTCACCAACACTCTTCAAAATCAAATCCACTTGGAGAAGATTTTAAGTACGCTGACGAATTTAAAAAATTAGATTTGGATGCTATAAAAAAAGACATCATCACATTAATGAAAACTTCTCAAGACTGGTGGCCTGCAGATTACGGACACTACGGTCCTCTATTCATTCGTATGGCGTGGCATAGTGCCGGAACATATCGTACAGGTGACGGCCGTGGCGGTTCAGGTTCAGGTAGCCAGAGATTTCCACCGTTAAACAGCTGGCCTGATAACGCCAACCTCGACAAAGCAAGAATGCTTCTGTGGCCAATCAAACAGAAATACGGAAATAAAATTTCATGGGCAGACTTAATGGTGCTTGCAGGTAACTGCGCTCTTGAATCAATGGGCCTTGGAACATTTGGTTTCGGTGGTGGACGTGTAGATATCTGGGAAGCAGAAGAAGATGTTTACTGGGGTCATGAAGATGAGTGGCTTGGTACAACGAGAATTGCAAAAGAAGAAAAAGAACTTGATAACCCGCTTGCTGCGATTCAGATGGGATTAATTTATGTAAACCCTGAAGGACCTGGTGGAGTTCCTGATCCAATGGGATCAGCTCGTGACATCAGAGAAACATTTGCACGTATGGCGATGAATGATGAAGAGACAGTAGCACTAGTTGCCGGTGGACATACTTTCGGGAAAGCACACGGAGCAGGACCTGCTAAAAACGTCGGCCGCGAACCAGCTGCAGGAACTTTAGTTGATCAGGGTATGGGGTGGAAAAATGCAATGAACACTGGTCACGGTGTTGATGCCATCACATCCGGAATTGAAGGAGCATGGAAACCAAATCCTACAAGATGGGACCAGGGTTATTTAGATATGCTTTTAAATCACGAATGGGAATTAACGAAATCACCTGCTGGAGCTCACCAGTGGAGACCAAAAGACCGTGCGACTGATACATTGGTTGAAGACGCTCACGTTGCAGGGAAAAAGCATGCACCGATGATGACGACGGCTGATATAGCACTTAAAACAGATCCTGCTTATCTTGCCATCTCTAAAAAGTTTCATGCTGATCCAAAATTATTCGCTGAAACTTTCAGACGTGCATGGTTTAAATTAACTCACAGAGATTTCGGGCCGAAGGTCAGATACCTTGGGAAAGAAGTTCCGAAAGAAGATTTAATCTGGCAGGACCCGATTCCAAAATGTGATTACACTTTAAGTGATGCTGACATAAAAACACTGAAGGATTTAATTTCTGCAAGTGGATTATCAGTTTCAAGAATGGTTTCTGTTGCATGGGCCTCAGCTTCTTCGTTCAGAGGATCTGATAAACGTGGTGGAGCAAACGGTGCACGGGTTAGACTTGCTCCTCAAAATAACTGGGAAGCGAATCGTCCGAAACTTTTAAAAGAAGAACTGGAACTTTTAGAAAAAGTCCGCACATCATTTGGTCAAAAAGTTTCTCTTGCTGACGTAATTGTTTTAGCTGGATCAGTTGGTATTGAAAAAGCAGCAGCAGACGCCGGCCAGAAAGTTACTGTTCCATTCAGAGCTGGACGTATGGATGCAAGTGCGGAACAAACTGATTCACATTCGTTTGAAGCACTGGAGCCGATTGCTGACGGTTTCAGAAATTTCCTGAAAGGAAAATATCGTTTAACAGCAGAAGAACTTCTTCTCGATAAAGCACAGTTGTTAAAATTAACTGCGCCAGAGATGACGGTTTTGGTTGGTGGTATGCGTGTTCTTGGAACCAATACTGATGGATCAAATCACGGTGTATTCACTGATAAAGTCGGATCACTTACGAATGACTTTTTCGTAAATCTTCTGAACATGGAAACGAAATGGGAAGCGCAGGATGCAAGCGAGCAGTTGTTTAATGGAATTGACCGCAAATCAAATTCTAAAAAATGGACAGCTTCAAGAGTGGATTTAATTTTTGGATCACATGCTCAGCTGCGTGCTATTGCTGAAATTTATGCTTCATCAGACTCAAAAGAAAAATTTGTAAATGACTTCGTTAAGGCCTGGGTAAAAGTGATGGAACTAGACCGTTACGACCTTGACCCTTCTTACAAATAATTATTTCAGGGTTCCGGTTTTTTTGCCGGAACCCTTTTTAACTAAATTACCTGACTTCAAAGCGTACTTCATCAATAAGTTTTTGATCTGCACTATAAAGGGCCAGATGGTATTGCCCACGTTCTACAGGCCACATTGCTAGTTCACTGGCCTCTGCATAAAACTTTTCATTTAAAAAAAGTTTTGATCCTGACTGAGGATTTGAAATTTCAAAAGGCATCTTCTGCAAATGTTGTGGAATTTCAGAATCAAAACCTACGACTTCCTGATTCACAGGATATCTGATTGATGAAATATTTTTCTTAAAAATTTCTGTCCCATTAGTTCTCACGGCTTCAACTCTTGCCAGTGTTCTCACAGATTCAGTGCTACCTTTGTGCAACTCCATCATCACCGCTCTCCACAATGGGGCCGCGCCAGTTACGCCACTTACGTTCCACATCGCTTTGCCGTTAAAGTTTCCAACCCACACACCAACTGTGTAGCGCTCAGAAAAACCGACACACCAGTTGTCGCGCATGTCTTTTGAAGTTCCGGTTTTAACAGCAGCGGGAAATGGCAATTGCAGAATACTTCCGGTTCCGAAAGTAAATCTTCTGTTTTCATCACGGGAAAGCATCTGGAAAATTTCTGTTCTGGTTTTTGCAGAGAAAACTTTGTCTTTAATTAATTTCTGATAAGCGTGTGTGAGATCCCATAGTGTGATGTCGACTGATCCCAGCGCGAGTGATGGCCCGTAGTAACTCGATTCTCTCACTCTTCTGAATCCAAGTTTCTTCAAGCGGGCGACAACTTTTTCTCCACCAACTAACTGCAGAGTTTTTACGGCCGGGACATTGAGACTTGATCCCAGAGCTTCAGCAGCAGTTACTAAACCTTTAAAACTGTCGTCATAATTTTTGGGATAATAAATGGAACCATTGCCTACTGAAATATCCACAGGTGAATCATCAATGAGTGAGTTCTGGTCGATGAGATTTAAATCAATCGCTGTTGCATAAACAAAAGGTTTAAGAGTGGAACCGGCCTGTCTTCTCGATCTGACTCCATCAACACCTGGTGATTTTGAGAATCCAACACCTGCGTTGGGAACATAAGTGACAACTTCGCCTGTCTGGTTATCGAGAACCAGAATCGCGCCGTCATTTACGTTTTGCTCTTTATAAAAACGAATTTGTTCCTGCAAACTCTCTACTGCTTTATTCTGGATAGTTTTATCGATGGTCGTTTGAATGATGTTTTTATTTCCATTCTTCTTTAAAAAACTTTTATCGATCACTGATAAATAATTGCGTTCGCGTTTAATCTCATAACCATTGCTGAAAATTTTCATCGCAAGGTCCTGCACGTTTAGACAGCTTGTAGTCTCCAGTAACTGACAGGCCCTCTTCCCTACGAGTTCTGCATCTGCATTGGGCGATCTTAACAAGGCCACTAGCAGAGATGATTCTTCCAGAGTCAGAGTGCCGGGAGATTTATTAAAATATCCAAAGCTCGCACTTCCTAATCCAAGAAGTTCACCACGAAAGGCCGTGAGATTAATGTAGGCTTCAAGAATTTCTTCCTTGCTCCAGTGCTCCTCAAGATAAAGAGCTTTTTTCACCTGGTCGTACTTATCGCTGAAAGTTCTTCTGTGTCTTGAAACATTGCTGTCGATAAGCCCCACCAGCTGCATTGAAAGAGTACTCGCACCTCTCCTGGTATTTTTTGTTAAGTGATCAAAGCCAGCTTTCATTAAAGCTTTCCAGTCGACACCGGCATGCTCGTAAAAATTTTTGTCTTCAGATTTTAAAAGCAGAGTTTTAAAAGCATAAGATACTTCATTTAAACTCACCCAGGGAAGACTGCGCTCTGTTTTGTTATTGCGGAATCTTTCAAGATCTCTTCCATAACGATCAACAATCATCACGTCACTTGGAACGTAAGCGTTTTTTATTTCAGAAAATGTCTGAAACTCTTCTTTTTTTGAAATGCCGGCATGGGCATTCGAAAAAATAACGAGCACGAAACTAAGGGTTAACAGTAATTTCCGCATTCGGTAATTCTCCAAAAACTTCTGGTGCGTACATAGCCTCCGCTCTGGTTGGAGGAAGCTTAAAATTACCTGATGAATTGATTCTATAGCGGTAACTTGTTTTATAAGTTCCTGCTCTTAAAAATCCGGCGTAACGGGTTAAGTAAGAAAAACTTTTTTCTTCATATTCAACCGGCCATTCTACTTCATTACCTTTTTGATCATTTTTTTGTGTATCTAAAATCGCCGATTCACCAGCGAGCCCTGTTCCTAAATGACTGGCACCCGATGGAAGCGGATCGCGAAGAACCACCCAGCTTTGAGCTGTTGAGGCCGTCACAATCAGATCGACATTCACCACATCACCCACAGTCCATTTACCTTTTGTTTTTTGTGAAACAGGAGTGACAACTTTTTTCAATGTGTAACCGAAGTTCATTGGAGCTTTGAGAGGGATCGCCGAAGATGTCTGCACCAGCATCCAGGGTTTACCATTTCCTTCATGAGTGAAATTCATCGCTACATCTTTTGTCATGGACTCTTTCGGCCAGTTTAGAAGTTTCTTTTCTCCCTGCGGGTTTTTTTTCCAGTCGACCTGAGCTTTCACTTCATCTGCCGTAAAAGAAGTCGTTCCAGATACAGGAGTTTTTTCAAACTTCTCGCTGAATTTTCTCATCGTCGTTACACCCCAGGCATTGGCCATGGTTGTATCCCAGTGCCCGCGTTTTAATCTTGTGATCAAACCACGCGCCATTCTTCCAGAGTCGTCCACGTTATCAGAAAGTGAAACGTTGAAAGCTCCAATTGCTTCCTGGTCAGTTGAAGTGAAGAGTCTCCACTGCGCTTCCCATCCGGCCTGATTTTGCAGAGTCATCATCGTGCCCTGGAAATTCAATCTCGCTCTTAAAATAGTCTGAGCTGTTTTTAATTTTTCATCGCGATCTTTAATTCCTTTTTCTCTGGCAAGAAGCTGGATCCAGTTATTAAGTGTCTCCGTTGTCCATAAGTTTGGAGTGATGTTGATACTCTCCAGAACTTTTGCATCAAAACGTTTGTAACGTGAAAGCGTCTGCAGGAAGAGAATCTTTTCCTGATCAGCGTATTCATTTTTCGAAATATCAATCCACCATGGAAGGCATGCGTATTTTCCATCGAGAGCTTTACGTAATCCATCGACGATCTGATTTTTTACATTTACCGGAATCTCATATTTATTTTCGTCGAGAATATCCAGGATATAACGGGTCAGTGAACTCGATCCACACATGCGAGGCCAGTCGAAAAATTTCAACAGACCATTGTCATCCATAAAACTTGGAAGATCCTGGATAATTTTTTTCATCGCTTTTTTATCATCGAGAACAATGGCCTTCGATGTTCTTTGCTCAAGACAGTTGTATGGATACTCTTCCATGTAAGTTCTCACACCGCCGAGACCAGACACCAGTGTTGCGCGCGAAGAAATGCTGACATTACCGCTACCATCAACTGCATCTGCCGGTTGTTTTACCGGAACAGAAAAGTTTTTATCCAGCTGGAATAAAGTGGCCTGAAGAACCTGCGGCGGAACTGAAGGAGATAAAGTTTCTTTAATTTTTAATTCATCGTGAGCATCACCCTGTGTATCTTTGACTGTTACGAGATACTCAAGCTCATGCAGCTTTTCCGGAATCGATACTGGTAATGTCACCACTTTTGATTCAGACGGATTCAGCTCCATCACCGGGAATGCAGGAAGGCCTTCAATGCCTTTCACTTTTGCAGTGATCGCAACCTTCATCGGTTTTTCAGAAGCATTTCTGATGGTAAAAACATTGTTGATGTTGTCACCGCTTCTCGCAACCGGAGAGACTCCGGAATAAAGAATGATATCTTTATTCGTCGTAATATTCATTCTGCCCATACCAAAAAGATTTGCTCCTGCATGAGCGATGGCCACAATTCTGAAACTTGAAATGGAGTCATTCAGTTTAATTTTTGTTTCTACTTCACCTTTATCATTCACTTTTAAATTCGGAATGAAGGCAAGGAGCGGATCAAATTTTTCACGAGGTCCTTCCATAAGACCACCACCACCGCCTGGGGGTTTTGCTTTTAATCCAAAATGTCTTCTACCGATGACCTGATTGAGGTTGGAACTGGTTTCAACACCAAGTCCTCTTTTTTGCATCATGGCCGCGAGAATATCAAAACTCACATTGCTTCTTAACTGCAATAGTGATTCATCAAGGGCCACAAGAATGACTTCTGTTTCTTTCGGAAGAGGAATTCCACCGGGAGTTTCAAGTTTAATTTTTACACTTGCAGTATCGCGCACATTATATTTTTTTCTGTCCGTCGTTACGTTGATATTTAATTTATGTTCACCCCAGCCGACTTTGATTTCGCTAAGACCCATTTTCATAACAGGTTTACCAAGATCAACTAAAAAATCAGGTTTTGGTTCACCGATACGTCCGCGAACAACCACAGCTGAAACAAATACGTTGGGTGCATACACACCTTTCATCGGAACTTTGATAACAGGGTTATCACGGCCAAGAGTTGTTACGAACTGATCAAGAATCCCTTCGCGCTCAACAGTGACCAGAACAGTTGCTTCCTTGAATGGAGTCTTCACGATAAATTCTGCAGTCTCACCAGGCCCGTATTCTTTTTTAGAAGGAAGAATATCGATCCTGTCGCTGTCTCCTGAGCTCCACCAGTTGTCTTCACCATCTTTGAGAATGTTGACGTTCACACCTGCATAAGTGGCCGCTGAATTTTCATCGACAACTTTTGCCTGCAATTCGATTGAACCGGCAGGAAGTTCTTTGGGAGTACATTCGAATCTTCCATTGGCATCACTGCTGCCTGAACAAACGATGCCCAGTGATTTAATTTCTTCTTTTGAATCGTAAGAATAGAATCCACCGACCAGACGTTTTCGGTGTGAGTATCTTTCACGTTTAAAAGCTTCAACAGTGTATTTTATTGACTTGACCATTTTACTGTCAGGGTCTGTGATGACTCCGAGAATTTTTGTCGCCGTGGCAGAACCAAACCAGTTATCTACTCTGAGTCCGACAATATACTTCGAAGGATAAATTAATTTCTCCCCGCTTGCGGTTTTCACTTCACCGTTGGGATCAGCGTAATCCATTTCTACCAGTAATTTTTTCGGTACATTTCCTGATTCAAGTTTATCGACGTCTAAAACAACGCCACCTTTATCATCGAGAACTAAATTATTAAGTCGCACATCTTCAGCTTTGACTTCAACGGCTTCTTTCGGAACGAAGCCTGTCTTCAATGGCTCGGCAAAAAAGCTGTACTCTTCACCACCCGGAAAATCGGGAAAAAATGAACTTGGAGAAAGTTGTGAGCGGGTTTCAACTGCGAGTTTTGCAGCAGGCCCGCCGGAAAGATAATGAGCAGACAAATCAACTTTTACATTTTTTGCCCTTACTAAAGTATCGCCCTGGATTTTTACCGTTGCCGCCATTAAAGGCAGACGGAAATCACTGACGATAAAACTTCCGGTTTTTCTTGCATCGTAATCATAATCAGAGTCTTCGTATTCATCATCCTGAGTTTTTTTCTTGGCTTTGGGAGATTTGTCAGAGAGAAAAATATCGTAATTACCAAGTTCCATTTCCTGAGTAATAGGAAATGAGTTCAGCGCAGTTCCGGTTTTTGCATCGACCTTAACAGCAAGGCCATAAACTTTCCCGCTTCCCGAATGGCGAATGGTAATCGCCTTCGGCCAGAATTTAGAACCCGCTATAGAAAAACCATTCTGGTGATGCTCGCGCAGAATGTGTTTCATCTGCACTGTCTCGCCCGGTTTAAAAAGTGTTCTGTCGAGGACAGTATGAGCAACGAGTGCTCCCCATTTTTTTCTTTCGTAACTGTTGTCTGTTGAAACCTGGTATCTCCAGGACTCGATCCCCTGGTTCCAGGCAGTGCTCATGAAAGAGAGATCAATTCCCTTTTTTGCAAAAATATAATTCTGATCACCTCTTCTTTCGCACTCAACTTTTTTTAATATGCCAAGTTTTAGCAGACCATCTTTATCCGTAGTTCCTTTGGCGATCTCATCACCATTACAATCGCGTACAGAAATGGCAGCGTCGGCGACAGGCTTCGATGTTTTTAATTCCGTCACCCAGATTAGAGACGATTCAAGTCCTCTCTTAAAATGAATCCCCATGTTCGTTACAAGAACAGAGGTTGCCACATACATTGGTTTTTTTGCGAGAGTGAGAACCTGTCCCAGTCTCGGACTTTCCACTTCGACTACATAAAAACCGGGATTCTTTAGTGGTATACC
>JACMNL010000014.1 GCA_014378525.1 Bacteriovorax sp. | reverse complement strand
TCAAGACAAATCTAGTGCAGATTTTTTAAAGCATTAATCAATGTTTCATCTTGTTTAGCAAAACAAAAACGAATCATGCGCGTACCTTCATCTGATTTGATATAAAAAGCTGAAGTGGGAATTGTTGCGACTTTCTTTTCAATGATTAATTTTTTGCAATAATCAACATCATTTTCACCAGCAGGAAGCATGGCCATGACAAAGTATGTTCCTTTTGGCTCGATAGTATTAAATCCACATTCTTTAAGACCTTTCACCAGAATATTTTTCTTTCTCAGATAATCAGCTTTAAACTCAACTAAATAATCATCCATTTTAATTAACGCTTCAGACATTGCCCATTGAAGTGGCTGGGCCACACAGAAAGTAGAAAACTGATGAACATTGTGAATTGCTTTTATTAAATTAGCTGGACCAATCGCCCATCCGATTTTCCACCCCGTTAAACCAAATGTTTTTCCAGTAGATGAAATTGTAATAGTACGGTCTTTTAAATCACCGTAAGTAGCAGTTGGCTTATGAGCAACATCGTAAGTTAAAAACTCATAAACTTCATCAGATAATAAATAGAAATCATGTTTTCTAGCGAGGTCACCAATAAATGCAATTTCGTCAGCAGTAAAAACTTTTCCAGTTGGGTTGTGTGGATTATTGACGATAAGTAATTTTGTTTTGCTAGATACGGCCGCCTTCAGTTCTTCAATATCAAAATGAAAATCCGGTGCTTTCAAAGTAACCGGAACAACTTTCGCTCCAGCTAATTGAATTGATGCCAAATAAGAATCATAAAATGGTTCAAGTACAACAACTTCATCCCCTGGATTTAAAAGTGCAAGGCACGCGCAGAAGATTGCTTCAGTTGCTCCGTTAGTTACAACAACCTCACTGGCAGCATCAACTTTCATATTATAAAAGCGCTGGTAATTGTGTGCGATCGCCTGGCGAAGAGGAAGTATCCCCATCGAAGGAGCATACTGATTTTTTGCTTCGTTCAGCGCCTTCGTTGCTAAATCGATTACCCAACGAGGCCCGTCGAAGTCAGGAAAGCCCTGAGACAAGTTAATCGCCTTATTTTCCATTGCCATTTTAGTCATAGTTGAAAAGATCGATTCAGTGAATTGTTCGACAGTGTTGCTAAGAGGCTTCATAATAGGTCCTGATTTAGTAATATTTCCCTTATGTTTACTACATAGTATTGGCCAAAAAAAGAGGGATTTTATATATAGAACAAATAATTAACCATGAGAAAGCCGTGTCATTTATCATCAGTGCTCAAGATTACGAAGAAATGAAAAAACTAGCGAGCCTCGTTCGAGTTATGAACAGCTTAGGCCATAACCCTGCGACCAGCGGTAATTACTCACTTCGCTCTAAAACGAGTCCAGAAATCGCGCTAGTTTCAGAATCAGGCATTGATAAAAGCAAATTCACTGAAGACAACTTCCTTCCGCTTTATATCTCTAATCGCGAAATGCACGAGGATTACAAAGCATCAGGAAGAAAATCCTCTGATGAAACAGACATCCACTTAACAATTTATCAAATTACTAAAGCAAACTGTGTTCTTCACAGTCACATGCTTGATTCACTTTTATTTGCAGATCTTTTTCCAGGGAAACAATTTGCAACAATTAAAGATCTTGAACTTTTAAAAGGTTTCAAGGGAATTAAAACTCACGAACTGGAAATCAATATTCCACTTTTTGATAACACTCAGGATATCAGAGGACTCGCTGAAACTGTGAAGCCTTCGATTCTTTCACAACCAAGCAGCTATGGACTTCTACTTCGCGGTCACGGCGTTTACGTCTGGGGTGAAAGTGTTGAAGAGGCAAAACGTCACCTTGAAGTTTTCGAATATATTTTTAAATACTATCTCAACTCAAACAGAAGATTTTAATCATGGCCAAATTATTTATTCCTGCGAAAAACGAAACAGTCACAGATTTTAAAACAATTCAGTCGACTCTAAAAAGTCACGGAATCATGATCGATAAATGGGAAGCGAACACGAAGCTTGCCGACGATGCAGATCAGGTGACGATCTTAAAAGCTTATGAACATGAATTAAAACCATTCATGACAAAATATGGATTTGAAACTGCTGACGTAATTAATGTCACTCCAAAAACTGAAAATCTGAAAGCAATCAGAGAAAAATTTATGAAGGAACACCGTCACAGTGATGACGAAATCCGTTTCTTCGTTGATGGTGAAGGAATTTTCTGGTTTCACCTGGACAATGATGAAGTTCTGGCCGTTACATGCCAGGCAGGAGACTTCATGTCAGTACCAAGAAATTTCCGTCACTGGTTTGATTTGCACCCGAATTATTTTGTTAAAGCGATCCGCATTTTTTCAAACATTGAAGGATGGGTTCCGCACTATACAGATTCAGGCGTTGATCAAAAATATAACCCTTAAGAGAAATCAATGATATATATTTTAACTGACGTTGAAGGAACGACAACTTCAATCAGCTTTGTTCACAACACACTTTTTCCTTTCGCCAAAGAAAGACTTAAATCTTTTATTGCCAGAAAGTCAGGAGATGATGAAGTTCAAAATATTCTCGCACAAACTAAAAAAACAGCACTCGAAGAAAATCAGAAAAATTTAAATGACAATGAGGCCAGTGATTTACTCATTCACTGGATTGATACTGACCGCAAGCACCCTGCTTTAAAAAACCTTCAAGGCCTGATCTGGGAGGAAGGGTACAACTCAGGTGAAATCAAAGGTCACGTTTATAAAGACGTTCCATCGGCCTTAGAGAACTGGAAAAAACAAGGTCTGATATTAGGTGTGTATTCGTCAGGATCAGTGCAGGCCCAGAAACTTATTTTTGGATTTTCAACAGAAGGAAATCTTCAGCCATTTTTTACGAATAACTTTGATACAGCAGTGGGAAATAAAAGAGAAGTTTCTTCTTATGCAAACATTGTGGAACAACTAAAAATCCCTGCCAAAGAAATTCTATTTCTTTCAGACATCAAAGAAGAACTGGATGCTGCCAGAACTGCAGGAATGCAGACGATTCAGCTGGTAAGACAAAATGATGTTGTTATTGGTGATCACAAAACAGCAAAAGATTTTACTGAAATCAAATTCTAAAAACGCCACCAGAAATCAAGGTTGAACAAGTAACCCTGTTTTCCAATCTTAAATTCTGAAAAATCATTGGAAGAAACACCAATCATGGTGTGAAATTCTTTATCAATAATATAATATCCGACAACTCCACCAACTTTTTTCTTGTTAACATCGATCTTTGGTCCGAATAAAAGTCTGTTCCAGTTAGTGAATAAATATCCATATGAAAGAGTTAATTCAAGGTTCAGGTTATTCAGGTACTCTTCAGAGTTGTATAAATACTCATCCTGAGGTTTTTGAGTGAAGACCCTAAGCTTTACATAAGAATTAAAATTTGAATTAGATACACTGTCGAAGTATCCAGTAAATTGATAAGAGCCTTTAGTTTTTTCATTGTAGTATTGAAAACCATTTTCAACGGCAAGTTCCCAGTCATCATTATTAAAAATTGTAGTTTTAATCGAGACGTTGAAAATTTTAAACATCGTTGAAATTAAATTGGTGTTTACCTGCCAGCTGTTTGTAATACCGTAACCAAGAATTGATGGCCCCGCCAGCCATTCTTTTTTCATTAAATTGGATGCTGTAAAACCCTGTGCAAGACCTGTGTATACCAGGGGTTTATACTTTGCGGCCGCTTTCCTGTTTTCTCTGTAAATTAAGTCAAAACGCGCAGGAAATTCATCGTTTTTAGTTTTAGTCAGGTCAACTTTCTTCAAATAATTTTCCGGCCTGATTAACCCGCTTTTATTATGAGTCTGAACTGTGGCCGTAAAAAAATCCGGATCAAGATCAGTGACCTGAACACGCGCATATCCAAGAATACTTTTTGTCACGTGAGAATAAATCAAAAGTATATCACCCGGTGCAATCTCAATATTCGGGTCAAGTCTTTCAACCTTGATTACATCGTCATTTAAAATCGAAGCGATCACAAATTCTTTTTCGTAAGAAAAAGCGACTGTGCTCATTAATAAAAAAGACAATGCCAAAATGAATTTCATTACCTAAAATACCTCTAGAACGTTTTAACTGGAGATCAATATGAAGACCGGCGACATTTATACTGAAAAACTTACCATAACAGCAGCTCATATTCAAAAGTTTGCTGATTTTTCGGGTGATTTTAATCCTGTGCATTTTGACGATGAAGCTGCACGTGCTCAAGGATTTAAAGGAAGGATTGCTCATGGAATGGTGGCCGCATCTCACTTTTCAAAAATATTTGCCAATGAATT
>JACMNL010000088.1 GCA_014378525.1 Bacteriovorax sp. | reverse complement strand
TCTTTTTAATAGACCGTTTGAAAAAAATGGGAAAAATTAAGCAGGGTGCACGTATTGTTTGGGTAAGTTCTGGTGGAATGTATTTAAAAGAGCTCGATCTCAATACTTTATTTCATAACACTAAATACGATAAAGTCTCAACTTATGCCAATGTCAAAAGGGCCCAGGTTACTTTGGTTGAAGAACTAGCGAAAGTTGATAGATGGAAAGATAACTATATTCTTTGTATGCACCCAGGTTGGGTAGAGACTGCGGGAGTCATCGATTCTCTTCCTGGATTTTATAAAATTATGAAAAACAATCTGCGGGCCCCTTCTGAAGGTGCAGACACGATACTTTGGTTGCTTCTAACAACTGAACCATTGCAATCGGGAAGTTTTTATTTTGATAGAAAAAAAGTTTCAGCTTATATCTCTCAAAAATATAATCCTTCTGAAAATCAAAGGGCATTATTATTAAAAAAAATAAATGGATTTTAATTTGATGAGGTTTCCACAGACTTTTCTGGTTGCCGAAATACAGGGTGTATTAATTATTACGAATTATTCTAATCAAGCTTACAATCAGTTTTTCATAAGTTAATCCTATTAATGATTGAAGCTGCTTACGACATAATCCTAATTTGTTTTGAATAGGATAACTCAAAACACCAATAGCACTTGAAAGAAGAGAAAAAATCACGATGGAAGCCAGAGTTGCAATCACCACTTGTTTTGAAGTGGGAGTTGGAGGTGAATAATTATAATAGGCCCTTCCAAGTGTTTTTCCAAAAACAAAAGTTGAAACTGCTTTCTTCTTTGCCCAGATAGCAGCAATTTCTTTTCCAATTCCAAAAATATCTAATGAATGACTTCCAAACTTCTTATGAGCAATAAAAATAAAAGCTGCAGATGCTGCCAGGGCCGTAACTTCTTGTTGCTTTGAACATTGAAGATTAACTTCTGTTCTGATATCTAATTCCACAATAGAAACAATCTTTTGTAATAATGCAGGGGAAATATCTTGAAGCTTTGGATGTCTTAAGATTTCTAATTCAAAAACTGACTGCAATTTTTTATTTGCAGAAAACCCGAATACTTCTTTCAATATGGATTGCTCTATTTCTTTTTGGTAATCTGTCCGAAGTCCTTTTGGGCATTTTAACAATGCCAGCTTTGCCCATTCAGATCCCATTTTTTCAGCGACTTCTAGCGTTTTTTTAATCGAGAAATACGGAATTGCCCAAATGACATTTATAGGATTACGAAAAAAATCTTTTGCAATATGTTTTGCTTGAACCTTGAAGCAATAAGAAATAATTAAATGATTTTTTAAATAAAGAGAAATTATTTTATTGCGTTCATTAATGTAGGAATCCAAAACATCTTGAATATCTTCTATCATTATTGAAAATGTCGGTTCTTGATTTTCATCCATTGTTCTTTTATTGTAACTTAAGTATTAAATGTTGCAAATCTAGTCGGTCATTATAGTGAACTAGCAAAGTGTCCATAAAATAGACACGCCTGTAAAAAATGCAATTTTAAGAGCATTTAATCCAAAAACTGCTTCAATAAGCACTATGAAAAAAATTCTATTATTAATGGTTCTTTTGTTGTCTCTCCCTGCTTTTGCCAGGGAAAATATTGTCATTCCACCTGTAAATTTTCAAATTAGCACGGACCATGCACTTTCAAAGTTCGACCAGGCCCTTTTACACCCAGAGGAAATACTCAAGCGTTACATGCCTATAGGGGTAAAAATCAGCAATAAGCGCGTGACTCAAAATGAAATTAGTTTCATCGCCACCAAGACCTATCTCTTTATATCAAAATCAATTTTAGTAAACGGGATCCTGGAATCAAGTGAAGTCATTCGCGGTTGTTCAAGGGAAGAAGTCGGTTACGAACTGAAAATGCATTTTGAGTCTTCAGATCACCTGGTGACAGATAATGTGGAAGAGTTGCAGGTGCTTATTTGCCTGCGTGAAGAAAACCAGTCAAAAATTACAGGCCAGATACGATCGCAGATAATTACTGGAAGCAGATATTCTTACCCCACGGGGCCGTTTGCCGTGAGTTTAATTAAAGACCAGGTTTCACCCTTACTAAGTGCAATGACTGAAGCTATAAAATCCATGAGATAATTATGAAAAAATTAATCCTTTCTTTGATTGTGATGCTGGTAAGTTTGTCGTCATTTGCAAACGAAATCTACTTTAGCAAAGAGCGTATGAATCGTTTTGCTTGTAAGGTCGCTCAATCGATCAAAGTTGCTTATCCGGATAAAACCCTAAAAGATTTCAGAGGAGAAATCCTGGATCTATTGAGAACTGATATTAACCCATGGGTTGATGCCTATCCTATACCTGCGGGAATTTCGCTTCCGCGATATGTTGAGAAGCTTACAGGTTTTCCGGGATTCCCGATGGACCGCTCTGAGTATTATCTGCAAAATGCCTTCATCCTTTTTGGAAACCCAAAGCTGGAGCTTAAAGAACCTGTAGATAATTATTTCTCTTCTTTTATTCATTTAGCTCGAAAGCGTCACATTGATTACTTAAACGGAAAAACAAAAAAATTTAGTCTACGAAATGAAGAAAATCTTCGTCAGCAAATAGAGGAGCATCTTCCCTTTGTCGCGAACTTTACCTTTCCGTTTCTCGATCTCGATGGCCTTCCGATTACCCAGACAAAAAAACCTGGGAGTAAAGGTAAGCCATTTACTCTTGCCATCGGCAATCCTGATCATAAAATGTTCAGTGAGTTTACTGTTGAATCCCAAAAGTACAATCAGTTTAGTTCACCGCTTTTTGTATGGTTACTAGACCAAAAGAATTTTTCCGTCACACCTGAAAAACTTTTTAGCAAGGCACTCGAGATTTATGGTGATCCAATAGTGGCCCTTGGGGTGATCCCGTGGATCATGAGTGGGGATGCTCTTACTGTCGACCGTCAAACATCTTCAGTCGTTTCCTACAAACTCGAGCGCCTGGTTGAGGGCGACGATGTTCCCGGTCTTCATTACCATTTCTGGGGTTATCTCACTCAAGGTTTTATCGGAAACAAGTTGAGAGTTGGCACCCTCGCGTTTATCTATGAAAAGCTTTACCAAAAAGACATTCAGGACTGGACGATCGATGCTTTGTCTTTAAAGACGAGTCAACAAATTCGTGATTCATTCCGACATCCTGAACGTTGCCTCTAAGGAGTGTCGGAACAGTTTATAAATCAAACTCCAAAATCGCATCAATAAAAATTTTTCCAAATTTTTTAAGTTTCTTTGGGCCAACCCCAAAAATATTTTCAAGCTCCCTTAAATCTTTTGGTTTTGTCTGCGCCATCTCTAAAAGAGTTTTATCCGGAAAAATTTTGTAACTTTTAGTCCTTTTCGTTTTTGCCAGATTGGTACGAAAGACTTTGAGGTTTTCAAAGAGTGTTTGCTCAGTTCCATCGGCCTTTTTAAATTCTTTTAAAATTGCAGAAGTAGATCTTTTCTTTGTTTTCTTTTTTGTAACTTTCTTTTTTACTACTGCAGATTTTTTTTCAACAGTCTTTTTATAATCGGCCCTAAGGAAAACTTCCTCTTTACCTTCTAAAACCGTAATCGCTCTTCGCGTGAGTTTTAATTCCGACTTCCCATCCATCAGCATTTTTAAATGGCCTTGAGCTATCAGCTGTCGGTAGACAGAAAACCACAGGGACTGTTCGCCCTCATGGCGATTAACCATGTACTGGACGTTATATTTTTGTTTTGTTTCATAAACCGCACGGAGAGCTTCAATGGCAAGCTTTGTAGCATTGATTTGTTTGGCAGAAGGAGCAAGGCAGGTATCGCAGTTTTCACAGGGGCCAAGATAAGAATCATCAAAATAACCGAGGAGAACTTCGCGCCTGCATTTTGTGGTTTCACAAAAACCTAATATGGCATCTAGCTTTTCATCATTAACACGTTTTCTGGCCGCGGTTTTTAATCCCTTATTCGTTATGCGTTTTAAGAGAACCAGATCTGCAAGGCCGTAAAGCATCCATGCATGTGAAGGGAGTCCGTCTCGCCCGGCACGGCCTGTTTCCTGGTAATAGGACTCCAGGCATTTTGGAAGATCCATATGGGCCACAAAACGCACATCAGGTTTATCGATCCCCATTCCAAAAGCAATGGTGGCAACCACTATGACAGATTCTTCATTTATAAATTTTTCCTGGACGCTGTTGCGGTATTCCTGAGTGAGGCCTGCGTGATAGGGCATGGCCTTAAGGCCTGCTTTAGTCAGGAAGGCAGCGACTTCTTCTGTACTTTTTCTCGATAGACAATAAACAATGCCTGCCTGATTAAGGTGCTCAGTTTTAATAAAGTTTAAAAGCTTAACTTTATTTTCTTCTTTTGATCCTTTTTTTGAAACACTGTAACGAATATTGGGTCGGTCAAAAGAGCTGATGTAAACGGGAGCACTTTCCAGTGAAAGACAACTGATGATTTCTTTTTTGGTCGCGGCACCTGCAGTTGCTGTGAGTGCGATTCTTGGAGTGTCTGGAAATCGCGTGGCCAGCATTGAGAGTTCCATATACTCAGGCCTGAAATCATGTCCCCATTGGGAAACACAATGAGCTTCATCGATAGCAAATAAAGAAATATTAATTTTGTCTAAAATGTTTTGAAAAAAAGAAGTCATCATCCTTTCTGGTGAGACGTATAGGATTTTCAAATTTCCTTGCAGAAGTTCTTTTTCAATTAATTTTTGTTCTGATTTTGAAATGGATGAATTTAAAAATGCTACTTTGACATCTTTTTTTAATAGAGCATCTACCTGGTCTTTCATGAGAGCAATCAGCGGAGAAATGATGATCGCAGTTCCTGTTCTGGCGAGTGCCGGTATTTGGTAACAAAGTGACTTTCCTCCGCCTGTCGGCATTAGAATGAGGGCATTTTCACCAGCGATAACTGAATTGACGATTTTTTCCTGATCACCACGAAATTGATCATAATTAAAAATAGTTTTTAGTATAGTGAGTGAGTCGGTCATGTATTATTTTACGATTTTTTTTTCGGGAAGAAAAGATGAAGTATATAAAGCTTGTTTGCTTTATCGATTTGGATTGAATGGACGGTCACCTTTCTTTCTCCCTTTGAGATATTGTTCTTTTGTTATTTCATCGCCATAAAGTCGAGTATCACAATAAAGCCTGTTCGAATTGTGAATAGGTTCCGGATGTTCTTGTTCATCGTAAAATTTACGGTAGATATTTTGGGTTTTGTGATCATATCGAAACATGACATCTTCAAAGTCATAATCAAGATAAATATCTTCGTTGTTGAAACGTTCTGGACTAATTATGGCCATTTTTTAGGGCCCTCCTGATAGCATAATAGTACTCTTTGCTTTCTTTCTCAATTTCAAATTTCTATGGAGAATTGCCACATTGGTGACTGCAGAGAGATAATTTTTTATCGCTCCAGAACCTTAAAAATTCTCCCCGGTACTTTATCAACTTTAACAACATCAAAATAATGACGTGAGATCTCAGCTCCTGAGCTCGTCTGCACAAGAATTTTCCATTCTCCGGCATCATAATTAGATTTAAAAG
>JACMNL010000013.1 GCA_014378525.1 Bacteriovorax sp. | reverse complement strand
TTTAATACTGAATAAGACGGCCGATCTTTTAAACTACACTGTTCATGATGTTTTCCTGACAAAAATTAAAGAAGTAAAAGATAAAGTTCCTTTCATCAATTACCTGAGATTTAAATTTAATCAGGACTTCGATTTCAGTCACATTAACACTGACAAATACAATATGTATGACCGAAATGTTGTACGTCAGGATACTGTTGTATCGAATACGAATGTGGATGTTAAAGTTCAGAAGAATTTTTACACTAACTTTTTTGTACGTCCCCACTTTGCTCTAAGAAATATTAATTTTATCGGAAGCAATGTTTACCTGAAGTCTTTTGACCAGGTGACTTATTATGTTGGTTCGGATTTTGGATACAGTTCATCTTCAAAAGAAATGAAGTACCAGACATTCGTGAGTGTTGAAAAAGGTAAAAGACGTCAGGCCCTTGCCCTCCAGGATGATATGACAACTCAGGAAGATTCATGGAGATTTGGTTTCAGTAAACTGATTCTTGGACAAAAAACTTTTGCTACGACTCTTGATTATCATTACGAAGTTTATAAAAGTGCTTTTGATGCTGACGGTACAAGACACCAGATTGAGATTTCAGAAATCGTTTCAATCAATGACTCCCGCCTCGTTAAACTTTCTGTCGACTGGAATAAAATATTTCAGGACCGTTACGGAGCGACGACTAACTGGTCTCCTAAGTTAAACTTTTTCATGACAACCCTGAAGTGGAACATGAACTACGATGTCTGGGGCGGACTTCGTTTTTTAAGCAACACCGGAACAATTGAAAAGAGAGAAAGCGAAAGAAACTATTTTCTTGGGGCTTCACTTACAAAAACATTTGCCAGTAGTTTTTCAGTGCAGTTTAAGTATGAAATCCTGAAGCAAACTTCACCGGATGCCAGATTTAAATACCTGGCACAAACTTTCTCGTCTGGTGCGAACTACATTTTCTAAAGGACTATTTGCAAAGAACTTCGGTATCACCAGTACATGCACTTAAACTTTTTGGTTCAATCTGAGGAACGCTGTTATAGTCATGGCGTTTTTTAGAGATTGCCGTGTAGACTTGCAGACGAACGCGGTTAATCGCACCTAATGGACGCTGCTCAGGAAGTGTATGCCACGGATCGAACGAAAGGTTTTCGCAAAATTTCATTTGTTCAGCTGTATCTACACCGGTTTGTTTTGGAATAGTGATGCGGCCGATTTTTTTATATGGCGAAAGTGACTCATCCCATTCAACAGTCGGATCTTCGACCGGCATTTTGCGGGCGTCTACACTCACCTGTGCATAAAAATCAAAACATGCTTCTGACTCTTTCAATGTATTCGCTAAACGTTCATGTAAAAAATTATGTGATGGATTTTTTGGAATTGAATCGCGTTTATCAGACGGAGTACATGAGCGGGCACTGTACTTTACAACTTTATTACCAAGTTTATATGGAGTCGCGCTGAAGTAATCAACGTGAAGCGGGTTACCTACTTTCATCCCCTGTGCTGCGAGAATAACATTTCTCGTACGCCCATGAGTCGCAAGAAACCATAATAAAGAAAGATTTCCTTCAGTCGCTTTCATAAAGTCGACATACTCTTTTGAGTCTTTTATAAAAAATGATTTGCTGTTCATTAATAAAAAATCCTGACTACCTGAAGTTGATCCCGTAACATTCATCAACTTAATGGCCATTCCACGAACATCACCATCAGCGTCTGCTTTTTTAAAGTTGGGATTTCCGTTCGAAAATCTAATCCATGCTTCATATTTTTTAGGAGCTGTTTTAGAAAAGACACCTACCTGTTGATCATTTGAAAGAGCAGAAGCATCCATTTCAACACTGGCCTGAACGCAACCGTGATGTTTTGGATGTGCATCACGCTTCATTACAGGATCACCATTTGTTGATTTATCCAATGTCTCTTCAATGATTGATAAAATTCCGTTTGAGTTATTGACGTCGTCCTGAGTCCAGCTTTCATTTAATTCTGTTTTGGGTTGAACGACAGTCACTGTACTTGCTGGAATGCGGTTGTCAGGATTTTTTTTCGTATCGTTGGTACAGGCAAGAGCTGTAACCATTAAAAAAGTTGCTAGAAAAAATTTATTATTAATGAAAGTCATAGTTACTCCTGAGTTTGTACTTATCAAGAGTAACTGATAAAAATAGAATACGCTACAAGCGTCGCATTCTTACCGGAAACATGTCATTCGGTTTACTTACACGCAGAAACCAAAAAACCACCCAGGTAAGACCCAAGATTTTTCCCGTCTGCATCTCTCGCTTCAACGATCGCAGTCATTCCCATATTCCCCTGTACTCCAACAGAATAAACAGTTGCAGAACGAATATCTTTTAATTCAAGGCCCGCGCTAAAAGCACCTTCCATAATAGGATCATTAGTAATCGCGATCGCATGTGTAACAAGTCTTTCAGCAAGATTTAATGAATCGACCTCTTCACTTTCAAGATCGCCTGTTAATCCTGCTTTCACAGAATCTGTTTCAACACTGGCCACGTCTTCATATGAAGTTCCATTTTGTGTAACGATAGCTTTAAAAACATCACCTTTTTTAACGATGTCGATTTTTGTTTCCTGTTTTTCTTCAGAATCAGGCATGCTTAATACAGTTGAACATGATTTAACTAAAACATTATCAGCGGCCATTACTGTGAATGAAGTAACTGCTAATAATGAGCATAAAAGGATTGATCTTTTCATTGGGTACTCCAGATAATTATAAATTTGAATTAGTATGCCATAAAAACAGATTCTATTGGGAAAGGCCGTAGAAATTACCCGGTAAAATCATATCTGCCTCAATGCAATTTCAGGCGATTATATCGTATAAATTTTCCACTCATACTTTGCAGACCTTATCGCCTGAAGTATCACCCCAAAATGAAAAAATTAATCTTAATTTCATTGGTTTTAATATCAACTGCACATGCGAAAATTCATCTCGTAAATAAAGTCATCTATGGCGACGACAACAGGGTTGAAATCGACCAGTATTCTGATTCCTCTTACATCAAAAAAGCAAATGCCATCGCTGCAAGAATTCCTGTTAAAGATTTAAAGCCAATCAGTTCAAGTTACTTTTCTTTTCCGGATACACCAATCCAGGACATCAGACGTCTTTGCGAAAATATTCCGTTCAATGAACAGCCGGCACCTGCTGACTGCACAGGTTTTTTAACAGGCCCGAAAACTCTGGTGACTGCAGGTCACTGTATGAGATCGGCTATGGACTGCGAGAGAAACAACTGGGTCTTCGGATTTAAGTCGAACGTTTCAACTTTCGAGTCTTCACAAATTTATTCTTGTAAAAAAATTATCGCACAAAAAATGGTGACGACAGATTACGAAAACGTTGACTATGCAGTGATCGAACTCGACCGCGAAGTGGAAGGTGCGACTCCACTTGCATTCAGGAAAGAAGGAGAGATTTCAAAAGACACTCCTCTGCTTGTTATCGGTCATCCGTCTGGACTACCAATGAAAGCTGCTGACGGTGCTGTTGTTAAGACTGAAGGAAATCCTGCGCTGGTTGAAAAACTGGCGAGACGTCCGTACTTTTTCGCTGCTAATCTTGATACGTTCGGTGGGAATTCAGGGTCACCTGTTTTTAATTTAAACACCGGTCTGGTCGAGGGAATTCTTGTGAAAGGGAGAGATGATTACAAGTTTGATCCGAACTATATGTGTTACCGTTTAAATAAAGTTGAAGACAACAACGGTGAAGATTACGAGCTGGTGATGAAAATAAGGAATGTTCCGGGACTTTAATTTAGTCGGCCCACTTGTACTGGAATTTTACGTCTTCTTTTTGTTTTAATATTTCATAAATTTCTTTTTTATTCGAGGTCTTTGGATTCAACCACTCGTTGATGTAATCATCCTTTAAAAAAACCGGACAGCGGTCGTGCCCCATGATGGAAACTTCCTGTGGTGGATCGTCAGTCACGATGGCAAATGATTCGAAATGAACTGAGCCGTCTTTTGAAACCCACTCATCCCATAAACACGCGGCCCACATGATCTCTCTTCCTTCGGGGAAAAATGTAATCAGTTTTGGTTTTCCGTCCGGGCCCGGAACCCATTCATAAAATTTTACGAAAGGAACGATTCCATGCTGGCGCATAAATAAAGGCCGCCACGTTTTCGCGGTTTCAAGTGAATCAATTCGTGCATTATAGACATTAAACTTTGTCGGAACTTCTTCACGTGAGCCATGAGGGCGCACGCGATAGCGCATCGGTTTGATTAAGCGCTGGTCGTTTTCTTCGACGATCACATTGGTAAAATAGTTTGGAAAAACTTTTCCATCATCCGCTGGCATATGAAAAGGTGGTTTTCTTTTTCGCGTGGAAGGCGTAAGACCCAGAAGGTCATCGAGCTTTTTGGAGTCACTTGACTCCTGTAGCTTAAACAATTTCTCCAGATTTTTGGTGTCTTTGCCGGAAATCATGGCCCCAAAGTAATCTGATAACTTGTTAATATTTTTGTCTACCGCTATAGAAAAGCAAATAATTTACTCCAAGGTCTTGCGTAACTTATGCGTAAGTTTATAATTGGTCCTATGGAAAGTAAAAAACACATTCACTCTCTCCTGGATCCTGCCCTTATCTTAAACAGAATCGAACTCCCTGTCATCGACGGGCCGTTCCCACACACTCCGGTGATGCTCGCGAAACTCTCCTGCGGACTTTTTGGAATTTCAGATGACCTGATTGAAAAATACCAGAGTCTCGATTCGCTCTTCATTAAAAACCGCTACAACACTTTTTTTTTCGAAGCGGCCGGTGATTCGATGGAGCCCACGATTTATCAGGGACAGGTATTGATCGTAGATCGCGCGCGAAAGGATTTTAACGGACGAGTGTGTGCCGTTGAATACGAAGATAAAATTATCTGCAAGCGGGTGTTGATTAAAAACGATGCCATCATTCTTCGTTCTGATAATCAAAAATATAAAGACATCCTCGTCTACAACAATGAAAGTGTGAACTTTTGGGGCATCGTGATTGCCAATGCCGGGTATGTAAAATGAACAACCGTATTTTTGCACTGGTGGACTGCAACTCTTTTTATTGTTCGTGTGAAAGATTATTCCGTCCGGATTTACGCACGACTCCTGTCGGTGTTCTTTCAAATAACGACGGATGTTTTGTTTCGCGAACAAGTGAACTGAAAGCTCTCGGCGTGAAAATGGGAGAACCTTATTTTAAAGTTAAAGATATCTGTGTAAAAAATAAAGTCGCAGTTTTTTCTGCCAACTTTTCTCTCTACACAAATTTATCTGACAGAGTGATGAGTACCCTTTTCGATTTTACTCCTAACCTTGAAGTCTATTCTGTCGATGAAGCTTTTCTCGATCTCACAGGCTTTGATGAAAAAAATATTCTTGATTACTGCAGGCACATCAAAGAAACAGTGGAAAGAAATACCGGCATTCCCGTGGGGATAGGCATAGCGAGAACAAAGGTCCTCGCAAAGCTTGCCAATCGGATTGCTAAAAAAGATAAGAGCACCGGTGGCGTTTATAGACTGCTCACAAAAGATAAACTTGAATACGCGCTTGAGCGTGTCGACATCGAAGATGTCTGGGGCATTGGAAGACAAAGTACGATCAAGATGAATGAGCTCGGAATAAAAAAAGCAAAACATCTTCGCGATTATAGAAATGATAAATTGATTCAAAGTATTTTTACTAAAGTCGGCCGCATGATTCAGGATGAGCTCCGTGAGATTTCCTGTTTTCCTTTAAACGAAGAAACGCCGAAGAAAAAAGAAATTATTTCCAGCCGTACTTTCGGCAGACCGGTATATGAACTGGCGATGCTACGTGAATCGATTGCCTGTTATGCGAGTCTTGCCTGTGAAAAACTAAGGAAGCAGCAGTCGGTCTGTCAGGAAGTCGAAATATTTGTGCGAACGAATCCCTTCAAGGAGTCTGTCGCCCAGTATATGCGGGTGAATTCGATGAAGCTTGATAGTGCCACCTGCGATACGAGAAAAGTGATCAAGGCCGCATGGAAACTTCTCGATGAAATTTTTATCAATGGTTATGAATATAAAAAAGCATGCGTGAAACTGTCGCGGATTCAGGATGCAAGTGAACATCAGATTTCTTTTTTTGGCGGCCACGATACGATTGAAGATCTGGCGATCATGAAAGCGATGGACAAAATCAATGCGCGTGACGGGCATGAGACGCTGAAGATTGCCGCCTGTGGTGTGAACAAAGAAGCGTGGTACATGAATCAGGTTTTTAAATCGCCCCGCTATTTAACGGGCTGGAATGAGCTCTTGAAAATTTAATTTTCTTTCGGGCGAAAGACATTATAAACCTTATTCAGTTTAAATAATTTGTAGGTCGCCGGTTTTTTCTTTTTTCCGCCGACATAACTCACCATTAGAGCTTCTCTTGTATCGAAGTTTGTCCACGTGACAAAAATTGCACTGTGTTCGCTCTCGCTGAATGAGTGGTTCACAAAATAAAGCCAGTCACCTGTCGTAATATCTTCTGATTTGAAATACGGGCCCTGGAATTTACTTTTATAAGTTGTCACTCGGGCGCTATCAGGAAAACCAGCACGGTTGTAAACGCCATTAATATAATCCCAGCATCCACCAATGATAATTTCCTGACTGGCTATCATCGAGCGGGAAACTTCCAGAACTTTTCTTCCCCCGGGAGTTGCCGACTTCTCGGCCTGATCCAGAATTTCTTCTGCGGTTTTATCATTGACTGGTTGTCCCGGATCTCTTGAAAAAGTTCCGCAGGAAGCCAGTGTGACAAGTATCAATAGATAGATGAAATTTTTTATCATAAATTTACTCTAGTGAAGCTGATCTTTGATCTTCTTCATCACTTCCGGAATTTTGCTCTTAGGTGTTTTTGAGAATTTTTGAACGATGTCGAAAGTGATATCATCAAAATGAAAATTATTTTTTATATCTTCAACCAGTCTCATCCATAAATGCGCAGTCATCTCTGCATCGGCAAGTGCTCTGTGATGAACGCCATCCGTTTTTAGATTTTTATAGCGAACCAGTGTTTCAAGTTTATGATTGGGAGCTTCTGGATATAGTCTTCTCGAAATTAAAAGCGAGCATGCAAATTCGTTTACGCGTTTGTGCTTAATTCTGCTGAACTCTGCATCGAGAAATCTTGAATCGAAGGAAGCATTGTGAGCGACAAGATGATGGTCGCCGATAAAATCTTTCAACTCACCCATCGCTTCGGCCACACTCGGAGCAGTCGAGAGCATCTTATTGCTGATACCGGTATAACTTTCAATGAAACCTGAAATTTTTTTTCCTGGATTCATCAGTCTTTGGAAACGATCGACGATTTGATTGTTATTGATGAGCACAGCACCCACTTCAATGGCCCTTTCGCCAAGATTGGGTGAAAGTCCGGTGGTCTCAAAATCGATGACAACGACGCTGTTATTTTTCATTCTGTTCCATATTAAATTTGTATTTAAAATTTATCGTGATGGGGTGAGATTATCAAGACATCTTGTTATGGAACTTTGCCCCATTCTAAATGAAAAAACTCCCATTTAACTGACATAATCAGGGAATTAGGAAGGTACTCATCTTGCATTAGACATTACAGCTACGCGCATCTGCCACAAACCTACTACTAAGGACGTTATTATGATTTATTTACTTACTCTTGTTGTTCTAGTCTTATTAATCATTAGACTTGCTTAATGATCGAAATCCAAAATCTCACCAAAGTTTATAAAGGCACCAGAGGCCTTTTCCCCACCAGCTTTAAAGTTGAAAAGGGAGAGCTCATTGCAATTGTCGGTCACAACGGGGCCGGCAAATCAACTTTACTAAAAATTTTATCCAACACTCATTTACCGGATTCGGGGTCAGTTCTTATTGATGGAATTGACCTGAGTGAAAGATTAAAGATGGTGAGAAAAATTGGTTTCGTTTCAGAAACTCCCAATCTCTATGATTTTTTCTCGGTTGAATACAACTTCAAACTTTTCGCAAAACTCTTTGACATAAAAAAAGAGCGCATTGATGAAATTATAAAAGAATTCAACCTGGAAAATTATCGTCACACTAAAGTGCAGAATTTATCCAAGGGACTCAAGCAACGTGTGAACATTGGCCGCTCCATTCTCTCCGATCCACCGGTGATTCTTTTTGATGAACCCACATCGGGACTTGATTTTGAAATGACCAAAGAAGTCTTTAAATTATTGAGGGAGTTTCATGCCAGTGGTAAAACAATTCTCTTCACGACCCACAGGCCGGAAGAAATAAAAAACCTCGCCACCAGGCTGATGGTTTTACATAAAGGCAAAGTTGTCTTTGATGGAAAACCGTCTGCGTACTTCGAGTCACATCTTCACAATGAGCTTTACCTTCAATGATTAAAAACATTTTAACTCTCATTCAAAATGACTTAGCTATTGCTGTTAAGAATAAGACAATTTTTTTAATTTTCTTTATTCCCCTGTTCGTTTTTTTTACTTTGAAAATAGTGGACTCTAAAAACGAGACTGCTCATGCCATGAACCTGGGGCTCATTAACAATGAAGCCTACTCTCCGGTGGTCATTCAATCGCTGAAGTCCTCTGATAAAATTTTTAATGTGATTTATGTGGAAACGATTGAAGAAGGAAAAAATGAAATCAGGCAGAAAACACTTGATGGCCTTCTATTAAATACAAATGAATTGATTATCCTGAAAAAAGAATCGCTCAAAACTATTTCAATGATTGAAGGGCTGTATTCGTTGCAACAGACAGCGGAAAATAAGAAAAGTTGGGTTTCATCTGTCACAGCTCTGCAGTCAACAGACATTCAGAAAGACAGTTTGCCGACGTGGATTCTCATGATGGTACTGCTGGTGGGATTTGTGATCATGCCATCGCAGGTAGCAGAAGAAAAAGAAAAAAAACTTCTCGTCTCATTACTGCAAACTCCAATGCGTGAAATTGAATGGCTTATGTCGAAGATTTTTACCGGTATGATTCTGGCGACCGCGTCCATTCTCATTTTACATCTCATAGGGAATTTTCATACGGGCATAAACCTGAATTATATCCTGATAATTTTATCCGGAAGTTTTTGTTTCAGTTCGTACGGCGTGCTATTGGGATTTTTATGCCGTAACCAGGCCAGTGCCAGAATTCTCGGAGTCATTTTTTATCTTCCTCACCTGCTACCCTCTGCGCTTTCTGATTTTTCCAGAAAGCTCGATGTCGTAGCTCCGCTCTTGCCTTCATTTCATTTTTACGAGTCGATCAAGCATATTCTTTTTGACCAGGCCCGCATCGGAAGTCTTGGAGTCGCAACAGTTTATATGTTAAGTGTTGGTGTGATTACATTTGCAGCTTCATATTTTCTGATGAAAAAACGCTGGTTGATGTAGCCATTAAAGTGAAACAAAATTGTTTGGTGTTTGCATGCCGGGAATTGTAAAAACGGATTCAGTATCGTGTTTGGCAATTTGTTTAGCAAACATACTCAACTCTTCTGATCCAATGATGACATTTAAATTCTGAGCGCCACGAAGAATACTCACAGCGATTCCCAGAATCTCTCCCTGTCTGTTTAAGACCGGTGAACCTGAACTTCCCGGTGATACTGCAGCTGTCGTTGTGAAGCCCTTAAAAACGATTTCTTTACCTTTGTGATCGAGACCTGGAATTAGAAAATTTTCCGAACTCACAATTCCTGAACTGATGATTGGATTTGAAATTCCCTGCGGATGCCCCATAACATACACATCCTGCCCGACTTTTGAAGGAACGATGGATAATTTTGCAAAAGTTTTAATAGTTGTTTGAGGTGCAATGCTGATCGCGCACACGTCAACTCTCACTGAGCAATAAACTGAATTAAACTTTGTGATTTCTCTGCCGTCTTTTAAAACGATGGCCTTCGGAGCGTCCCACTGGCCTTTTCTTTTATTGAAACTTCTTACGACGTGGCGGTTTGTTAAAAGTAATCCCGGTGTGACAAAAAATCCGGTTCCTGTGGCATTTAATTTTGTCTGGATGAGTACGACTGACGGTGAATATGTTGTAAAAATATCGAAGGCCGGCTCGGCTGCGGCTGCGATTTGTGCAGAAAGAATAAGGGCGAAAAGTGCGATGAATTTC
>JACMNL010000012.1 GCA_014378525.1 Bacteriovorax sp. | reverse complement strand
TGACTGAAATCGAAGTCCTGATTAAATTTAAATCTCAGGTAATTGATGAAAGGAACTTTATCTTTTACTTCTTTAATTTTTGTCAGGAAAACATCATGAACAGTGTAGTTTAAAAGATCGGCCGTCTTATTCAGTATTAAAGACGAAGTATCTTCGGCCATATTTAATGTGCCGGTCACTCCCGAGCCAACCAGGTCTGCACCTTTGCCAACAGTGGTTCCAACGAATCCCGTATTGTCGCGAAGGAGAGTTCCAGTATTTTTTAATGTATCGATGGTTTTCTCACCAACATAAGTTACACCGTTAACAACAGGAGTAACACCGCTGTTTAAAGTCGATGTCACATTGTGAAAACCTTTTTGCAGAACATCTGTTGTGAACATGAATCCCTTTAGAGGGTGGAGGATAAGCCCGGGAGGAGCAACGTATTCACCGGACTCTTCATCTATTCCTCCGAATTCAACCGGCGGATAATAAAGATCGTTAGCTGCATCGTACTCACTGTCTTCAGGTGGGTAAATATAAATTCCGGTTTTTAAATCCAGGTAACCACCACTTTTGATTGTGATATTTCCTCTGACTTTATCTTCAAAATACTCATCACCTAATATGTTTTTTGGTGTAGGAACCATGTTCTCATCTTTTTTAGAAAGGTCGTTGTCATTTACACCTGCAAGCGATTTTGATTCTTTTGGTCTAACAATTTTTTGTCCCGAACCTTCTTTTAAATCCTGGTTGGCCTCAAGAAGTGAAAACTGTAGTGGTGAAATTTTAATAGGAGGAGATGCTTTGTCCGCATTGTAAAAAACACCCGAAATATATCCTGGAGGAATTTTCACTTTTTGGCGTTTTTCAAAATCTTTTTCCGTCATTGATTCGCCGGAAGTGTTTTCTGCAAACTCAACTTTTCCTTCGTAAGTCAGAACTGTCGAGACATTGTTATCAGGATTATAAATAACGTGAAAATCAGTTCCGCGAATCCCTAAGGCAGCAGTTCTGGTTTTGATCATAAATTTATAATTGTTGTTTTCTTTTTTATCAAAGGTAGCTCTCAGCTGGCCTTTCAATAAGGCCAGTGAAGAAAGCTGGCCTTTTTCAGCATTAATTAATTTGATGGATGAATTAGGCCCCAATGAAATTTTTCCGCCATTGGCGTAGATAATTTTCACAAAACTTTTATCCGAAGTTGTAACGATGTCATCTTTACGAAGTTCATCATTTACTTTCAGAATGTCTCCGGTTTTTTCGAGTTTGACTTCACCCCGTAAAGCTTCAATCTTATAATCGAAAGCGTAGGCGTTAAGAGTTCCAATAAGGAAGACGAATAAAAATATTTTTTGCATTCAATAATGTTACTAAACTAAAAGACTTGGCACTACATTAATTTTTTGCCGTTCTGCACTGATTTCTTAACAAAGCTTAAGTGGACTCTCTGAAAAATTCAGAAGTAGAATTTGAACAAACGCTATTGTAAACAGTAGTGTACTTTTTTGGTAGGGGATTTGTGAAAACTTTATTTTTATTATTATATTTTGCAGTAACAATTTCTCCTTCTCACTCAGCTTTAATAGATCACCATATAAGAAATAAAATTGAAGAATTCAACATCCGCCCGGTTAAGACTCTGCCCATAAATCCCAATCGTCCGCTTATAGAATTGGGTCATCAGTTGTTTGAAGAAAAAAAACTTTCAGGCAATAGAACAATTAGCTGCAAAACCTGTCACAATCCGGATACCGGAACAAGTGACGGACTTCCACTTTCCCAAACAGAAAATAAAAAAGGGATCTTAAGAAGAAATGCACCGGCCCTGTATAATGCCGGACTGGCCTCACATAACTTCATGTTCTGGGACGGTAGAATTTACTATGATCCAAAAACTAAAATTTTTACAACACCGGAAGAATTACTGAATGGTGAAAATCCGAAGGCAAGCGAAATAACTTCAGTCTTGACCAGCGCGCTTGCCGCCCAGGCATTATTTCCCTTGGTGAGTCGTAATGAAATGATGGGCAATGCCGGAGAAAATGAGATTGCTGATGCGCCAGATACTATGAGGGCCTGGGATAAAATCATAGAAAGATTAAAAAATGAAAATCCAACTGGAGTTGATACTGAATCCTATGCTGCACTTTTTTCAAAGGCCTATCCTGAAATCTCACCGGACAATATTAACATAGGACATGTCGGTGAGGCGATCGCTGCATTTGAAAGAGAAGAGTTTCAATCGACAGGTTCACCGTTTCAAAAATATCTTCGCGGAGATAATGGCGCCATGACGAGAGAGCAGAAAGAAGGATTTGCTGTCTTTATGGGTAGAGGACATTGTATCCAGTGCCACACTGGTGGTGAACTGGGCGAAAAAAATATGTTTGCCTCGGTGGCCTCACCACAATGGGGTGAAGCTCCTTTAGTCCTGGATAAGGGCCGAGGTGAAATTACAGGTGATGAAAAAAGAAATTTTTTCTTTTTAGTTCCAAGCTTATTAAATATAAATCTGACCGGCCCTTATATGCACAATGGTGCTTATCAAACGCTCAGAGAAGTCATCGATCATTATGACTATGTTAGTGAATCGTTGAATAATTTTGTGATAACTCCTGAGCTGCAGAAAAAAATACCCGTTAAAGTTGCAGTGGCCGGTTCACAAGTGATCCTGGACGATATCTGGTTATCTTCACAATCAGGATTATTTCCCGAGTTGAAAAACAGGCTGCGTTTAAATGATCAGGAAAAAGATTATCTGGAAATATTTCTAAAAGAGGCACTCACAGATCCAAAATGGGATCGTTAAAACTACACAGTCAAAGAAGAGTTGTCGTCTTTTTGCCAATCATGTAATCTTTCAGGACAGACATTGAAAGAAGGAAAAACATGAAAGCGACAATTATTTTAAAACCACTTGAGTATACACTCGAAGCAATTGGTGAGAAATGGTATCAAGGTGATAAACTCAAAGGGACATTGAAAGTAAAAAATAATAGCGCTGAAAAAATTGAAATCCCGGTTTTAAAAGTCACACTTTACGAAGGCCAGTATAAAAAAGTAAAAGCAAAAGACGCAAAAGGCTGGAGTGTCGTTTCTGAAAACATTCTCGCCGACAAACTTGCACTCAATCCTTCCGAAGAAAAAGATTATTCATTCGAATTTAAATTAGTTGAAAATTGCTCTGTCACAGATAAAACAGGTTCCCTTTATCTGGGCTTCAACGATAACAATGAAAAAATCCCCACAGGAAATGTTGAACTCAATGTTTTTCCCAAAGTCGTCATCACGCAAATCCTGACCATCATCGAAAATTTTCTAAGATTTAAAGTTAAAGAAATTAAATCGGGCAAAGGAGTACTTGAAGTAAAATTAACTCCACCAACTTCAAGAGAGATGTCGAGTGTTGATGCCTTAACATTAAATATTTCTGAAATCGAAAAGAACCTTAATTTAAAATATAATTTCAACCTGAGAGGTCTTGATCTTGCAAGTGCGACAATGGCAGTTGAAAAGAAAACAAAAGAAGTAGAACAGACATTTACTTCGAAACAATACCTGATTTATGGGGATTCCATAAACCAGGATTTTATTATTGAATCGTTTCAATCTGTATTAAACGGCGTGAAAACAAAAACTATGTAAGCAAATCTTCAAGTTTATCAAACGACTGATTCCATCCGCCAGTCATTCCATTTCGCTCTTTCAGGAATGCTGCAATCTCAGCTTCTGAAACTTCAGGAGCCAGATCCCATGAAACAGTCACTCGCGTTTGATCAGCGGCTTCTGCCACTAAATTTACACTGATGATACTAACCTTCGGCCAGTTCGGCTCCCACGGAGGTGATGACTCATTTCCTTTTTCATCACAAAATTCCTGAGTGTAAACTATGCGGTTTGGTTTTGAGACTTCAATATATTTAGTCTTATTATAAATCGTGAGGTCCGCACCATCAGTCATCAAAAATAAAGTCGTCCCGCCAGTTTTAATATCTGCCTTCAAAAACTTCATAGTCATTCCACTGGGTGGAAGCCATTTTGTAAAATGCTCAGGGTTGGTCCACATATCAAACATGACATCAATAGAAGTATTAAAAGATCTATTGATAAAAAATTTATCTTTACCAGTTTCTTCTTTTTCCAGATATTCGCCGAGGCGATCCCATGTTGAATTACCACCGGCAAGTTTAATGAATTTTCCTATTTCTTTCGCTCTTGCCTCATCGACAAAGGCCATCGTCATATCCATCGTCGTTTTTCCGTTTACTTCAACAAACGTCACTGTCACTCTGAACAGTGGGTCCTGATCTTTGTTACCGCCATGATCGTAAACGAGGCGGGAGTATTTTTCGACTTCGAAATATTTTGTAACGTTCGGGTAATCACCTCCATCAGGTCCGTGCATTGTATAGTCCCAATGTCCGCCCGGACGAAGATCTTTACTGTGAGTTGTAATTGTAAAACCGCGCGGCCCCCACCATTTCGCAGCTTTTTTCGGATCAGTCCATGCATCCCAAACGAGTTTTACTGGAGCATCATATACACGAATAAGATTTATTTCGTTAGGTTTAACTTTTGCGGGCATTTTTTTTCTCCTTCGTTTTAACTTTTTTATTTTTTTTGGATTGAACTTCTTTTAAATACTCATCGAGACGGTCAAAACTTTCTTCCCAGAAAGCACGGTAGGGCTCCATCCAGTCGGCCGCATCCTGCAGTGGAGTTGCATTTAATTTACAAGGTCTCCATTGGGCATCTTTTGTTTTCGTTACCAGCCCCGCATTTTCCAGCACCTTTAAATGTTTTGTAATGGCCGGAAGGCTCATCGATTTTAAAAAAGGTTTAGCAAGATCTGAAACATTGGCTTCACCCATCGTAAGTCTGGCAAGCATCGCTCTTCTTGTGGGATCTGCTAACGCTGAAAATGTCTGGCTTAGATTATCGGTCATGTATTATACCTATCGGTTAATTAACTCTTTGGTTAATTATAAACGAATACTAATTTTTGTCAAAGAATGTGAAATGAAGGAGTTGTGATTAGTGATCCAGTCTTTTTTCCGGTTTTTTAGCAGGCTTCATCGGTAGGACATCAAAAACATCAAGTTTTGAATTTATTTTTTTCAGAGGTTGATCATTCTCGCAGTAATATGTTCTTCGCTCAAACTTTCCAATTTTTGCACTGACGAGTTTTTCATTGCACAGTGGACATTTATGTTGTTTGTAAACCTGCCAGTGACGGCGAAGTTGATATTCTTTTTTCCACTTATAAAAATTCCACATGTACTCATGAACTGCATCGACAAGTTTCGGCCAGTCTTTCTTTTTTATACTTGAAAGTCTGGTAAGCGGATGACGGCGAAGATTAAAGAGCACTTCATTTTTTACAATATTTCCTGAACCAGTAAAAATATTCTGATCGAGTAGAAGGTCACATAAAAAAGTTTCAGGATTTACTTCTTCCACTAATTCCAGAACATGTTTTTTGTCCCATTTTTTAGACATGAGATCGACTTGCCAGTCACGTGTTTCAAAATACTCTTCTGCATCGAACTTTATTGAGCATGCGTAAAAATCAATTCTGCCATCTTGAAATTTTAAAGTAAGTCGCGGATCACGATCAGGTTTTGGGTCGTTAATACGGTAAATGCCAAACATCATAAAATGTGTTTTGGTTAGAATAGGATCGTGATTAATTTTTTTGAAATTGAGAAATAAAACTTTTCCCCATGTCTCAATCTTAGCGAGTGTGGCCCCTTTTAATTCATCTTTATCCTGCTTGGTATTTCCACTTACACGCAGTACTTTTTCGCCACGGAACGGGCGTAATTCTTCTTTTAAAATTGTTAATGATGGACCTTCCATAAACTTGCGTCTCCCCCTTGTAGAGTCTGCATAGTCGATGCCGATCTCATTGGGAAAATGCGCGCTGTGGTTACAAAAAGTCTAGTGGCACCCATTAACGGGAAGTTGATGCGGAGAGTGTTAATAAGAAATTAAAGTTTTTTATTTAGGGTTGAAATTGAAATGATTCGTTGCTAGTGATGCGGCTGAGTAATAACTAATCGAGGGGAATCAACGTGAAAAACTTCGCAACAATTTTGTTTGCAGCTATGGTGTGTGTAATGCCAATGGCAGGAAATGCATCTGTATTCGACTTGAATACGAATTCATTTCTTTATGACAACTATCAAAAAGAATTCTACATCGCAGTTGATGGCCTGAGAGTGAGATCAACTCCACAGGACGATGGAAAAGTTATGGGCCAGATGGACATTAACGAAAAAGTTCTGGTTGTGAGTCCTGAACTTATCAACAATAAATATGTTGAAGTTAAATTCCTGAAAACGAAAGCAGATATGCTCCCTGCTGATCACTATTACATCGCTCAACAATACCTTGCTGCTAAACCAGTTGACTGGAAAGACTTCGACGGAAAATATTTCGTAGTTGTTAACGTGGCGACTGAAACTCTTCGTTTATATGAAAGACAATGTCTGGATAATTCTTGTCCAAACAAAATGATTATGGAAACTGAAGTTGTAGTTGGTGAAGATAAAGATCACCCGATTACAGAAAAAGGAAAAGGACGTTCAATTCTTGGTTCATACAGAATGACTGGATGGACGAAGTTCTATGAAGATGCTGAAGGCCACTATCCGGCATGGTACAAAGAAGGATATCCAATGCCACCAGCGATTGGAAACAATAACTGGCATGACTGGTTCTCAAATAAAGTTATGCCACCAGGGATCGATGGAGAAAAAGACGGAAAGATGAGAGGAGCATTCGGATGGTATACAGCATTCGTTGAGCCGGAAGCTTTCGGACAATGGACTCACGGAACTGTTGGATGGGGTGAGAACAAAGACGAGTACATCAAGAAAACAAAAAAATTCATGATCAACGTTATTTCAAATCCAAGAAGCTCTGGCTGTACAAGAAACAATAACGAAGCGATCGCATTCCTTAGATCATTGATCAATACAGGAACTCCGATCATTAAAATTTACGCTAAAGAAGCGTTAATGGATCCAAACCTATCAAGCTACCAGGGGCCATCGGTTTTCTGGAAGTATGTAATGACAAAAAATCCAGGCCAGACTGCTGAGCGCGCTATTGTTTCAAAAGCATTAGGATTAAGTGATGCTGATATTGATGCTTATTGGAACACATACCGTTCAGGTGGCGCAGTAATGATCGATCCTGCAAGCAAACTAAACCAGATTCTTGAAGTTGGTACTTATCAGGTTGATAATCAGCCAACTATCATTCCATACACAGCTCGTAAGAAAATTTTCGGGAAGTGGAGAGCGACTGGAAGAAACGGAAACGTTTACGGTGTCAAAGACGAACATATGTCTCAAGGTGTTTATTATATCGATTCAGGATTCCTGAACGGTTACCACCACCCGACAGAAATTTTAGAAGTCTCCGGGTTCATGGATGAGGAAACTCCTCCGTGGATGGATGTAAGACAATTAAAAAGATTTTACTAAGCTAAGATAAAAATGGCCGCTGATGTAAGCGGCCTTTTTTTTTGAATTTTTTTAAGAGATAAGTTTTTCGCCGACCTGGACTTTTTTCATATAGTGCAGATTTTCAATCGCTTCAGGAATGGCCAGACAACAAGTCGAACCTAAAAGAAACAACCCGATTTCATCAGAGCTTTCAATAATCCGCCCAACCTGAACATTTTCGTGAAGCTTGATTTTTCCAACACCCATTCCACCGATGAAAGTAATGAACCATGAGCGGCCGCTTGTGTCTTCGATTTCAATTATGATTCTCTCATTCTTAAAAGCGGGAAGTGACACGAGAGATTTTTTATAAAGCCACGGACGTAAAAATGTCAGCTGGCCTTTCACATATTCGATGTTAATGATTGTTCCATCGATAGGAGAGTGAAAACGGTGGTAGTTGTGGTTGTGTAAAAAAATATTAACGAAAAAATAATTTTCAGGAATTCTGTTTTCTGCGTTTCCAAAAATATAAGGCACAGGGTGAATTTCACCTTTGATTTTTACAGGATTTAAATCGCCTACTTTTCCAAAGTCACAAACGTATCCCTGAACAGGCCATACGTATGAGCTGCTTTTAGAGAGGGGGATTTTTAATCTTCTGGTGAAAAAATCCTGGAACGAAGAATAATTAATGTCATCTGATGAAGGTTTGTAATCGAGAAGCATATCTGCACCGATGGCGTACTTCGTGCAAAAAGGAGCGATGAGAAGTGAAGACATCTTCGTCGTATAAAGTCGTGACCAGATTTCAGAAATAACTTTTTGCATTCCACCTGGAAGCGGGTTCCAGATTGTTTTCGCACTTAACTTATGGAGCTGTGTCGAGAGTTTCATTATTATCCTTTGCTTTGAATTTTCATTGTAACTCCAAATCAATGTTATACACAAATTTGTAAACACAAAAGACTAATGAAATTTCATAATGTTAAGTTGGATTAAAATTAATTAATATGTGCGTAAAGCGAAACTATCAACGGCTTAGTTTAGAATTTTTACCTTAGGGTAAACTCAATTCTATTAGATGTAAGAGTTCTTAAGGTGTACATGCTGCTTCACGCGCAGCTATTATTCATCAATGGCAAAATTACTTACCAGTTTACTATTCATTGCAGTACTCATTCAAAATGCTCATGCTTCTGAAAAGGCCTTTGCTGTTTTGCTGAGTTATGGTTTTAAGGCCGATGACCTGGTAACGATTGTCGATAAGTTCCCGGAGCTGAAAGACCTCGACGTAGCTTCGGAGAGTCAGCAGAGTGCAGGTGAAGAGTTTACTCAACATCTCAATCTAAAACTTTACTCAGAAAATTCAAATGATGCTTATTTGATATCAAAATCGGATTCAGTCATTAATGTTGATAAAATCAATGTCGATCTTGAAAGGGAAGTGAAAAGTATTGAAGGCGATATCAGAAACACTCTTTTTGAAACTGTTTTAAAAGAAACTGATTCACAAAAACTTGCGACGATTATGTCGGAAGCTTTTAAAGAAGATTTTTCTACGACAAAAGGAATCAAGGTCACGACACTTTATAATTTTCAGGTCGAGGAGTTTTTTGATAACGGAAGATTTGTGAAGTACGGAAATATTGTCAGTGCTTCATTGATTATCGGCCGGGCGATTACAAAAAAAATACTGCAGATGAATCCGCAATCTTTTTTGTGGGAGCTGATGCCGGAAAATTTTGATTCAAATGATAAACCATTTTATGCTCCGGTAAAGTCGAGCAGGGTTTCAAGTTTATTCCAGCTTAACCGTCGCCATCCGATTACCAGAAGACATCAGCCACATAATGGAGTTGATTTCGTAGCTCATAGTGGGTCACCGGTATATCCTGCTCTTGCGGGTGAAGTCACGGCGATCTCTCGAGCGCGAGCGAAAGGAAAATTTATCACGATTCATCACGATAACGGATTGATCACGACATACGATCATTTAAAGAAATTTCAAAAAGGACTTAAAGTTGGAATGAGAGTTGGTCTTGATGATCAGATTGGGGAAGTTGGAAGAACTGGTTTCTCTACAGGTGCCCATCTCCATTTTGGTGTCATGAAAGATGGGTTTTATGTAAATCCACTTTATCTTTTAAAGAGCTACTGCTTCAGTGACAAGGACCAATACGAAGGCCTTGATGAAGCAGAAGAATAGTTACACTATTTTTTAATATCCACTTCGCCTTGTTCGCCGCCATCCCAGTACTTAATATGTTTTGCCTGCACTTCGATCATAACGATGCCCTTGGTGTCGAGACCGTCTTTAAACCAGACTTCCAGATCCGGTGACCAGTGTTTTTCCATTTCCAGTTTATCAGTTGAAAGGTTTGCTTTACCGGAAACTGAAATATAAGTTTTTCCAAAAAATTTCGGATGAATAAAAGAGAGTCCTACACTCGGATTTTTTTTCAACTCACGAAACATCAGTGATTTTTTGTCAGTGAAGAAGTAAGAAGTACCGTCATAATCAACCTGTCCGTTGTTGCTCATGGGGCGGCTTAACGGGGCACCTCTCCCGTTGACAGTGGTAAGCATACACAAATCGATGCCCTTCATCATAGAGCTGACTTTTTTTAGTGAAGTTTTTGCCATGAGATATCTCCTTTTAACAATTAGTAGATAAGTTCACTTATAAAACATGCATAGTTGAGGCCACTTTAGGAAGTAAAATCACAAATTTTGTATCAGAGAGTTTTACTAAAATATTCATCAACTTTATCTGATAGTTGGTTTCAACATTGCATAGATATATTCATAAGGAGCCGTACTAATATTTATGAAGATAATTATAAAATTCATTTTAGTATGTGTGGTACGTTGTTATACAAAAGACTGATATATGTCACATTTAGTGGAATGATTGAATTATGCAGCATTTGCCTTTTCAGGCCATTTTTGATCACTCATCCATTGGAATTATTATTTCCAATCAGGACGGAGTCATCATTAAGGCCAACCCTTACGCTGCAAAAATGTTTGGTTATGGTTGCGAAGAACTTCAGGACCAATTCATTGAGATTCTGATTCCTGCACATCTTACAGACAAGCAAATCGGTTATCGTAAAATGTATAACGTTGACCCACAACCGAGAACGATGGGAAGTAACCTGAACCTGCTTGCCGTTAAAAAGGACGGAGATCAGTTTCCCGTAGAAATCAGCCTGTCTTATTTTGAATCTGATGGAGTCCGCCGAATTGTCAGCTTCGTCAACGACATCACTGTCCGCAAACAATCTGAAATTGATTTAAAAAAACTCGCTGCTGAACTTGAAATGAAAGTAGAGGAGCGTACGAAAGAACTCTCAAATGCACTATTAGAATTAAATAAAACCAATGAGCAGATCAGCAGTACTCTGGAAAAAGAAAAACAACTGAGTGAACTCAAGTCGCGTTTTGTTTCAATGGCCTCTCATGAGTTTCGCACTCCACTCAGTGGGATCATGACTTCAGCTTCACTGATAGGCAGTTACTCCAAAGAAGAAGATGAAGTTAAAAGACAAAAACATGTACAGACTATAAAAAATTTAGTCAATAATCTCACCGTCATTCTCAATGACTTTTTATCTCTCGATAAATTAAATCATGGAAAAATTATTTCCAATCCTGCAAGTTTCAGACTCGAAGAACTTATTGAAGAGGTCATGGGTATCACCAGATCTTATTCAGAGGCAAAACATAACTTCATTTTAAAGAACCTGTATAAGGAATTAAGTCTATATCAGGATAAAGATCTACTGAGAAATGTGCTGATCAATCTTGTGACTAACGCCATAAAATACTCTGCCGAGAATTCCACCATCGTGATGGAAGTTTCTGCTGATAACGTTTCACTTTCAATTTCCATCAGCGATCATGGGATTGGGATTCCCGAAAAGGACCAGAAGCATCTGTTTGAATTATTTTTCCGCGCAGACAACGTCCAAACCATTCAGGGAACTGGTCTCGGTCTCAACATCGTCAAACTTTATCTGGATATGATGTCAGGTGAATTGAAATTTACGAGTGTAGAAAATGTCGGTTCCACTTTTACTGTCATTTTACCTTTGGGTAATTCATGAAGAAAATTTTATTGATAGAAGATAATAAAGTCATGAGAGAAAATACCACTGAAATACTGGAGCTTGCAGGTTATAAAGTTGTCATGGCCTCCAATGGCAGAATTGGTGCCTCGATGGCCACAACTGCTTATCCCGATCTGATTATCTGCGATATCATGATGCCTGAACTCGATGGTTATGGTGTACTTCACTTATTGTCGAATGACCCGCTGACTTCTTCCATTCCATTTATTTTTTTAACCGCGAAGGCAGAAAAAAGTGAATTGCGAAAAGGTATGGAACTCGGCGCTGATGATTACCTAACAAAACCATTTGATGATAAAGAGCTTCTCAAGGCCATTGATGTGCGTTTGAAAAAAGCTGAATTGCTCAATAAAAAATTTTCCAGAAATGCGGAAGGACTGAATGAGTTTCTCGAGTATGCAGGTGGAATTAGTGACCTTAAAATTCTTTCGGGAAAAAATCCGCCTTACAGTAAAAATAAAAAAGATATTATTTTTAATGAAGGAGACATTCCCCAGTATCTCTTCTTTCTGAACAAGGGAAAAGTAAAAACCTTCAAGACCCATGGTGATGGCAAAGAATTTATCACCAATATTTATTCTGACGGTGATTTCTTCGGGCACGTTTCATTGTTCGATAACAAAGCGTATGCTGAATCATGTATTGTTTTGGAAAGAAGCGAGATCTGTAAAATACCAAAGGATGAGTTCCTTGCTTTGTTATATCAAAACCGCGATGTGGCCGGACAGTTTATTAAAATGCTCTCCAATCAGATTGAAGGGAAGGAGCAGCAATTGCTAAGGCTGGCTTATGATTCTGTTCGAAAAAGAATGGCCGAGGCCTTAATAACACTTGAGTCTGATAACATTGTTCATATCACCAGAGAAGATCTAGCCAAACTTGTAGGGACGTCAACAGAGTCTGCCATACGTTGCCTGAGTGATTTTAAGGAAGACCTCTTCATCGAAATCAATGGGCGCGAAATCAAAATTCTAAAAAAATCCGGGCTTGAAAGTATTCAGTAAGACTTCCTAACTTTTTTTAAAATATGATAAGAGTCATATTCCAGACATGTCATCCGTCATATTTATTTTTAAATAATAAACAGATAATCAAGTCTCTTTAAACCATGGGAGCAGCTTTATGAATGAAGCAATTGATTACTTAACATTATTATCTCATGAAAGTATTCACTATGCAGAAGGCATAGATCTAAACAAAAAAATAAAAAAACAGATGGTTGTTATTGAATCTGTACTAGATGGGATGAGTTGCAGAAAAAATATACTGAACTATCTGGATTATAAGTTTTTAATGAAAGAGGGAGATAACAAATGAGATCATTTAAAAATATCGCTATCCTGATCCGTTACAAGAGAATTACCAGCAAACTTGGACTTTCACAGGTCGATTTATCAGTTCTGCTAGGTTATAAAAACGGGCAATTTATTTCAAACGTAGAAAGAGGTATGTGCAATATTCCCTTAAAAACGATGAAGCATATTTGTGAAATTCTCGAAATAAATCAGGAAGAAATTAAGATTGCCATTCTTAAGGATTATTCAGATACACTGACAAATTATTTTGGCAAACCATTAACTTCAATTCTAAATAAGAGCAAACCCCTGAATGGCAATGAAATCGTAAAATAAGCTTTCATTAAACTATCGGTAATGCTATCAAACAGCATACAAAATCCGGGGTTTCGATGAAAACATTTGTAAGCTTATGCCTGTTACTTTCAACGAGTGCCTTTGGTGCTCAGGTGTTAAAATTTTCCGATTTAAAAAAACTTAGTTCAGCTACCACTGCTCAATTTTCATTTGATGAAGCCATCAATTTATCTGCCAATTTCGGAACGACTCAAATGGATCCGGATTTAAAACCATACTTCGGGCCAACGACGGGAAAAAGCGAGCTGTGTGTTCCAACGACGCTCGCGAATTATTTAATCTATCAAATGGCCATTACCCAAAAACTTCCGATTTCAGATAAAGTGCCTGGCGTTTCAAAAGACCTGACGACCATCGATGCGAACGCATTAATCATCGAACTCTCAAAAAAATGCAAAACAAATTATGATACGGGAACAAACAGCGACAACCTGATGGTTTGCATCGGTGATGTGTTTAATGAATACTTCGGCAAAAAAGTGGCGATCAAAAGAATCGTGAAAGCAGATAAAGTGACTAACCCTGACTACGTCACATGGGAAAACCGTCAGCCGGACATTAATGATTTAAGAGAGGCCATGAAAAAAGGATTACCGGTTTTAGGATCTGTAAACTGGAACATTATCGATCCTGTGACTAAAAAATGGAAATACACTTCAGGCCACGTCTTTGGAATTTTTGGTTACTCGTGGGAAAAGTATTTTGAAAATAATTTATTACAACTTCAGATTATGGATCCAGCTTATGTTTGGACTGTAAGCACACAAACCTCTGTGTACAATAATGTCACGGCCATCAGACGCCGTGATGAAGTGGACTCTTCAATCTTTATTGACGGTCGTGGATTCAATGGTCAGACTAGTAGAGGATGGCTTGGAGCTGCTACAATTATCGATTTCGAATAAGGACTATGGAATTAAAAAACCACGCAGAAGAAATTTTTAGAGCAGGCCTTGCGAGAGTCAACTCACGCGTACTACTAGAACTGGTTTTAACTTTAGAAAATAATGTTCTCATTATTAATACTGACACCGAAAAATATTCTATCGATCTTTCTCAATATAAAAAAATTAAACTTATCGGATTCGGAAAAGCTGCTGCCCAGATGGCCGCGGGTCTTTGTGCCGTTTTAGAAAATATAATTTCTGAAGGTGTGCTCATTGTAAAAGATGCAACGAAAGCAGTACTACCTGAAGGTGTAGAAATTTATACCGGCTCTCACCCTGTTCCAGGTGCAAATAGCATTAAGGCCGGAAAAAGATTAATTGAATTCTGTAGTGGATGTGCTGAAGATGAACTGGTTATCGGAGTCATTTCAGGGGGGGCCTCTGCATTGGTGGAAGTACCAGCTGGAAACCTTACTCTCGAAGATATAATGGACACAACCAAAATTCTTCTTGCAAGTGGTGCGACGATTCAGGAGATGAACTGCCTTCGTAAACATTTATCTCAAATAAAAGGCGGCCAGCTTTCTGAAAAAATATTTCCTGCGACATCTTTAAATTTTATTTTATCTGATGTGATCGGAGATGACCTTTCTATCATTGGTTCAGGCCCGACTGTTGTAGACACATCGACTTGTGAAGATGCCTTTCATGTGATTAAAAAATACAATCTGGATGAAAAATTAAATCGCGCAATCATTGAAACTCCCAAAGAATTAAAAAACTCGAAAAATATATTAGTTGGTACAAACAGACAGGCCTTAATTGCGGCCGGAAAAAAAGCTCAGTCACTTGGATATGAAACTATTATTTTGAGTGAAGAAATTCAGGGAGAAGCAAGAGAAGCTGCTGCCATTTTTTTTGATTTATCGAAAAAATCCGTTACAAAACCTACCTGCATTTTAGGTGGTGGTGAGACGACAGTTACCATTCACGGGAATGGGATTGGCGGCCGGAATCAGGAAATGGCCCTGGCGTATTTATGTAAATTACAAAACGACACAAATCAGATGTTTCTTTCTGCTTCTACTGATGGTGGTGACGGGCCGACTGATGCTGCTGGTGCTTTTGCTTCGGTAGACATTCTTAAGTCAGCTAGTACAAAAGGATTAGACCCACTTGAATTCCTGGAAAAAAACGACTCTTATCATTTTTTTTCACAGGCCGGTGGCCATTTAAAAACCGGTTCTACAGAAACGAATGTCTGTGACCTTCAGATCTTATTACTCCTGCCATAATATCAGTATGGAACTATACGCAGGCATCCTTAGTAAAATGAGTCATGGTAACAATTGCCTCTTCACGATCTATTGAGACTCAAAACTTTTCTTCATCAATAAATCTCATATAGAATTTTCTTTCTCCGATATTATAAGTAATAAATTACGGAGAAATAATGAATAGCAGAAATTTAAAAATAACAGGTTCCATTTTCTGTCTCATTCTCATTTTATTTTCTTATCAACATTGCGGGAAAATAACTGAAAAAGAAATTCAGGGAATCAGTGCTCTGACTGCTCCTCCGACTAATGTTGCAATTGAGCCGGCCACTGTTGATTTATGTGCTGATGGTGGTGTCTCATTAAAAACTTATATTGATACAAATATCAACGGCAAGCTCGACGAAAAAGAAGCTGTCGTCAGTACGCAAAATATTTGTAATGGTGCTAAAGGTGCTACGGGCCCATCTGGTTCAACTGGTGCTGATGGAAAAGGTGCAGGCATTTTAGTTTCACCTGCAGTAGCAGGTGCATGTAGTAGCGGGGGAATAAATGTCATCACTTTCGTCGATACAAATAATAATGGCATTTTAGATACCAGTGAAATGACAACTTCAACCAGCAGTATCTGTAACGGTGTGGCCGGAACTGACGGAAAAAGTTCTGAGTTGACTGTAACAAAAGCGACCACAGCTCAGTGTTCAAACGGCGGAGTCGTTTATACCAGCACAAGTGCCGGTGCTGATCCGGACACAAATATTATCTGTAATGGAGCAGACGGATCTTCATCTGTGATCTCTTCACAAGTTGCAAATATTTCTCAATGTCCAACTGGTGGAACTGTTCTTGAAATTAAAAATGATGGAAGCGATCCTGCTTACTCGGTCATCTGCAACGGTGTGGCCGGTGAAAAAGGTTCAGCAGGAACAAGTTCATACATCACAACGTCTGTTGCAAATCCTTATCAGTGTAAAAATGGCGGTGTTGTTATTTCAACATGGATAGATGCCTTGAATCCGAAAACAGATGTACTATGTAACGGAGAAAAAGGTGAGACCGGAGCAAGTCCTGTTATCGCAACGGAAAACGCTACATCCTTTCAATGCCCGACTGGTGGGGTGATCGTTACGACAACCAATCCCGGAGCTAAATCTGTTATGAACGTTGTTTGTAATGGTGCTGTCGGTGAAGCAGGAACAAATGGCAATGGATACATCACAGGTGTCGTCGGGCCTTTAATTCCGAAAACAAATTTATCAGCATGTCATCACGACTTTATGTATTTTCCTTCTACTTCAGGTGGATCAACTGGATGGCTCACTTTCCGTCACCAGAAAAATGGAAGTGAAGATCAGGGAATCGGAACGACGGGATTCAACGTGTGGAATGTGGATATTTCAAATTTTGCTCTGGCGTCAGAGGCCGGAAATGTTACCTACTGCAATCTTACTTATGATCCAAAAGCTATGACACTCAACTACACAGTAGTTGATAAAACAGATGGTTTCGCCGGTAAAACGGGCACAATTACACTCAAGCAATGAGTCATTCTCTATTATTGATCTGATTATTTAATTGGAATACTCTCGTTACGTTACAAAGACATATTTTTCTCGTAGAATATGTCAGCAGGAGTTTTATGAATAAATCTTCAACGACCTTTACTCATCCAATTGCAATCACCCTTAATAAATTTCAAACCGATATTCTTCAGGAATGGGTAAGAGTAGTTAAAAAAGAAATAAAAGCCGCAAAACGACTTCAGTCTCCAATCATCATTAATACAATTCCGGTTTTTTTAACAAAACTTGCTGAAGCTATCGATGGAAATTTTTCCATCGATAATGCCAGCGACTCAAATAATATTGCTGAAGAACATGGCGGAGAGCGGGCTCGAGTTACAGACTACAGCCCCGATCAGGTGGTGCAGGAATATGTTCTCCTGAGGGAAGTTACATTGCAGTTTCTAAGAGAACGTCACGAAATAGACCAGCACGTATTCTCGGTGATACAGAAATCATTTGATGAAGGAATTCAAAAAGCAATGATGGCTTTTCACCTGATCTTCAATGAGATCAGAGAAAATGTTGTGGCCCACATGACTCACGATATGCGAACGCCTCTTACGGCTGCAAAACTTTCTCTCGATATTATTTTAAAGAGACTGGAAAAACCTCAGTCGGAAGAAACGATTGAAGGAATAAAAAATATTGTTCACAGGATTAAGAAGAACATCAACTACAGTGATGAACTGATCCAGGTCATTCTCGATGAAAAATATATCAAGTCTTATACACAAAATACCGGCGACAGATTTCAGGAAGCAGAATTATTTTCAATTGTTGAATCAGCTCTTGAAGGACTATCTGAAGTGATTTCAAAACAGATCAATGTCAGCGGAGAAAGAGTCAACGGCTTTTGGGATAAAAAGGCCCTTCGTCGTGTCGTTGAAAATCTTATTTCAAATGCCCTAAAGTATGGTTTCGAAGATACTCCTGTAGACGTAAAAGTTTTTTCTGTATTGGGAAGGGCCATGGTTTCTGTTCACAATAAAGGAAATCCAATTCCGGTTGAAGACCGCGAACTTCTTTTCAATAATTTTAAAAGAACAGAAGCGGCCATAAGCGGGAATAAAGAAGGATGGGGATTAGGTCTCGCCCTTTGTCGTGAAGTCACAGAAGACCATGCAGGCAGCTTAGGAATTGAAAGTAGCCTCGAAGACGGGACAACTTTCACCATCGATATTCCTGTTGATCCTCGTGGTATAAAAATTAAAGAGCTTGCATGAAAGTAATAAAAAAAACTTTTACCATACATTAGTTTTGACGCACTTTTCATAGTGTCAGTCTTCAACTTTTTAGATACGCTAATCCTATATGAATAAGATTAATAAAATATCAATTGTCCTTCTTTCTATAGTCGGATTATTAGGATTTTCAGTCTTGTGTGGCTGGTATTGGAACATTCAGGTTTTAAAAACCATTGTTCCAGGTTTTATTTCTATGAAGGCCAATACTGCGCTTGGGTTAATGACTCTTGCACTTGCGAGTTATTTTTTATCAGTTAACAACTCACGTACATTGAGAATTGCTGGTTTAATTTTATCAAGCAGTATTATGATCTTTTCCCTAATGACCATGGCCGAGTATTTATTTAAAATAAATTTTCACATTGATGAATTTTTTTTTAAAGATCTCGATGCCGGCAATAGATGGCCGCCAGGAAGACTCGCACCGATTACAGGTTTGAGTTTTATTTTCATCAGCGGTGCACTTCTTTTACATTCCACTAATCCACAAAGATTTATTAAACTCACTCAGGGGATGATGGTCATTACATGGATCGCCTCTCTGCAGGCCCTGGTAGGCTACATGAGCGGCAATAGTTATACTTTTGGGTCTGCCTATTACACACAGATTGCACTCCATACTGCTATCATTATTATCCTGCTCACTACTGCCAATCTGGTTTTATGGTCAGAGCACGGGTACCTGAAATATTTATCAGGCAATGGTGTTGCCGGATGTGTCGGGAGAAAACTTCTGCTTGCTGCGATCATCGTGCCTCCATTAATTAACATCGCTCAGGTTCAATTATTCAAGCTTGAAATTTTTGATGCTGATTTTGGAATTCTGGTAAGAGTCATTGGAAGTATTATTTTCTTTGCATGGATTGCTATGACCACAGGTAAATATCTTGATGAAGTTGATGAAAAACGTGCGACAGCAGAACAGGCACAACTTATGCGAACCGAAGAACTTCAGCGCGCACTTCAGGCCCGCGATGATTTATTAAGCATCTGTTCACATGAATTGCGAACACCAATTTCAAGTATGAAACTGCAAACTCAGTTTGTGAAATATCAGATGGAGAAAGGCGACACTAATGCACTTTCTCCACAAAAAATGATGGATATTATCGAGCAGTCGGACCGCCAGCTTGACCGTTTAACAAAACTGATTGAAGACATGCTGGATTTCAGTCGCATCAACAGCGGACGTTTCACTTTATCCAGAGAAAATTTTGATCTTCATGCTTTAATTGTAAATCTGCTTGATGCTTTTAAAATTCAATTAAAGGCCAGCCAGTGCGAAATGATTTTATCCGTTGAAACAGAAAAACCTGTCATGGTTTACTGGGACAGTTATCGAATCGAGCAGCTGGTAACAAATCTGATCACCAATGCCATCAAGTACGGCAGTAGAAAACCTATTGAATTAAAAATTTTTACTGCATTTCAGGCCACTGGAATCCAGGTAAGTGATCAGGGAATGGGAATATTGCCTGCAGACTTTGAAAGAATTTTTGAACCTTATGAACGTGCCATATCAGTTTCCAAAATCAGCGGCCTGGGTCTGGGACTTTATATTTCGAAAAAAATTGCAGAGGCCCACGGTGGATCTATTCGCGTAGAAAGTATTTCCGGAGTTGGTTCAACTTTTACGGCCCTCATCCCCAATCGTATTTTAACTCAACCAGAGGAGAGTATAGCTTATGGCGGGTAAAAAAATTCTTTTGGTGGAAGACGATGTTGATATCCGCGAAAATATGGCGATGGTTTTAAAGTATGAAGGCTATGAAATTTTACAGGCCGAACATGGAGCCGAAGCTCTAAAAATTCTGAATGAAGAAAAAAACTCTTTACCGGACGTCATTCTTCTCGATCTTTTTATGCCTGTCATGAATGGAAGGGAGTTTCTGGATGCTGTTGATGCAAGTGATAAAGCTGATATTAAAAAAATTCCTGTCATTCTCATAACAGCTTCTGAACAAAACACGCGCGAAGATCTGGAGGCACGTACTGCTGCAGTTGTGAGAAAGCCGATTGATCTCAAATCATTTTTTGTCCTTCTTAAAAAGATCATTCAATAAAATTTGCAAAAAAAAAGGGATCCCAAAGGATCCCTCTTTTTATACTTAAAACAGTACTGACTATTTTTTAGTTGTAGTAGTTGTAGTAGTAGTTGCAGCTGGAGCAGCAACTGGAGCTGTGTTAGCAGCGTTTACTTCAGTAACTTTTTTTGTAGTTTTAACGTGTTTTTTAGAAACTTTTTTAGCAGCTTTTGCTTCAGTTGTAGCAACAACTGGAGTAGCAGCAGCAACTGGAGCAGCTTCAACAGCTTTAGTTTCAGTTTTTACAGTTTTAACTTCTTTTTTGTCTGCAGAAAAAGCAGCGAATGAAGTAAGAGCAAGAGCGATAACGATAAGTGATTTCATGTGAACTCCCTAGTAGTTTACTTAAAGCAAGACATTTGCTTAAAAGCGTTTTTTAAAATTGAGTGGAATTTACTCTTTTTTCCCAAGAGAACAATAGAAAATTCACGTATTAAAAAAAATTAATGCGAAGGGCCTGTGAAGGGCTTAAATTGATTTAATTGAAGGGGAATGATTTTCAGGATTTATCTAAGGTTTGAAGGGGCGCGCGGGGGTGAGCTGCCTTATTTCTGCTGGAACTTATTAATGTAAAAACTACAGAATTCAGCGGGACCAGGGTTAAGCTGGCCACGCCGAAATCAAAATCAAAAATTATCTTTTCGATTTATCAGAAATGTTTACGTTTTTTTTATTTTCGCCAAGATGTTCGATTTTATCGCCGGCATTGTGAACAGCTCTACCCATTTTATCATGTCCGGCATTTGTTAGCTTATCACCAGCTCGCTCAATTTTATCTCCAGTCTTGTGAGCGAAACTTTCTTTGTTACCTTTAAGGTCTTTCATAAATTCTCCCTTGAACTAGTGTAGCTCGTTAGTGAACTACTTATTAACTATGTTTTATACTTCAAGATTCATTCCAAACAATTTCAACTATATTTTAGGGAGTTATAAAAAAATGATCGTGGTTATTTTCCCCACATCAGTAATGCAGGCGTATATTCATAATTAGACTGAATGAGTAGGATTATTTTATTTTTTTAAGAAGTGACTCCAGAACTTTTTCTACTTTCTGAAAATACTTTGAATGTCCTGTGCAACTCTTTCCTAATTTTTCCAGAGTGAGATTGGCATCTGCTTCAAGTACAACAGGATGTATATAATACTTTTTGCAGACTGCGACAGTGTTACGTAAGCTTGCTGCCGTTTCTTTAATAATAGAGACGTGGCGTTTCTTTAATTTATTTTCAGAGAGTTTTTCAGACGGGATATCTTTCATGAGCAACTTAAGTGCTTCACAGGTTCCGCACCAGGTACGAAGATCTTTTGCTGTGAAGTCTTCGCCGGTTGCTTCTCTCAGGTATTCATTCACATGCTGGGAATTAATGTCAGTGACATGGTCATCTTCAATGAATGCGAATAATTCTTCACCGGGAAGATCCTGACAGCGTTTGATTATTTTTGAAATGGCCTCATCATCAAATGCAATATCGTGAGCAACACCTGACTTTCCTTTAAAATTTAATTTAATAGATTTACCTTTTACTTTAGCATGATCGTTTAAAATTGTTGTGAGCCCGTATGTTTCATTTTCAGCAGCGTATTCAGCATTCCCGACTCTGGTGCGGGTGATGAGCATAGTTTTTAAAACAGCGGCCAAAACTTTTTCACGGGGGAGATCCGGAAGTTTTAAATCATGCTCAATTTTTTTTCTGAGACCGGGAAGTTTTGTGCAAAGAAGTTTCAAGCTATCAAACTTGGTGGTATTTCTCTGAGTTGTCCATTTTTCATGATATCGGTATTGTTTTCTGTTGCGTGCATCTCGACCTGTTACCTGAAGGTGTCCGTCAGGATCTTTACAAATCCATACATTTTTCCATGCGGGAGGAATGACGAGTGCTTTAATCCTCTCCATGTCTTTTTTAGAGGGAGTTTTATTGGTCGTGCTGTCTATATAGGTAAAAGATTTTCCGTGTGCTTTTCGAAGAATGCCGGGAGTATCATCGGTCACATATTTAAGGCCTGCTGCTTTTGCACTTTTTGTAGGGTCAAACATTATTGAAGATTATCCACTTTAACCTGAATTTCGTTAGTCTTCATAAAAGGAATAACGAAAGGAGCATCATACTGAGCGACCATATATTTTTCTGTGCTCTGAATGTTGGGTTGGTTATTAATCCATTCAGCTAATTCGCGTTCATGTATTTTTATTTTTTCGAGTGTGTTGTTGCCTTTATATTTCACACACGCCACGATGTAAGGCTGAACCTCTTCGAGAGTTATATCGGAATCAGTTGGTTTCGGAGCATTTTTTAAAGTGTAGTGCTCGGGAAGAATGAAGGACATGGTCCATCCCCCTTGCTCATTTTGCTGTTGCAAAACTGGCGTCATCATTGCTATTTGCCCGGGATTATTTTCCCCGTTTCCGTGTTGCTCCATTACAGGGCTTGTCATAGGTATATCTTTTTTCTGATCATTCCCTTCAAAAATATAGTGAGCAAGTTTCTTGAATGCAGTTTCTCTAAACTTATCAAATGGTATTCCGTGCATCGAAACTTTTGCGATTAACTGTTTGTAATAATGACGTAGTTCAAACTTGCCATCAGTGAAGATGACATCATACTCAGGCTCTTCGTTCATTCTTATACCAAATGCTTCTGGTATAGATTTAAGTCTTTCTTTGAGCGGAATGTGAAGTTTAGTCTGGTTCATATTCATAGAATACTCCTATGCTTCTATTATTCTAAGCAGGCCATGTGCCAAAAATAATCCATGTTAAATCTAAACAAGGGGCGTATACTCAAAAAAATCTTAAAGGGGTGCATGTGTTTAAGACATTTATTTTTACTTCTCTTGTTTTTTTATCTCTTCCAGTTTTTTCTCAATCTAATCCATTCGATTTTGATTATGAATTTGGACGCCCGATTAAAAAAGGTGAGATGATTTATAATGATTATCGCGAGAAACACGCTGAAGAAAATTATAAACGTGTCGGTGTTTCGAAAGAGGCCATCATGGATGGTATGGATACGTGGCACTGGTGGGTCGGTGTAGACAACCCGGGCTTCTGGGATGATTTAGTCAATCTCTCAGGTGGAGCACACAATTATACAAATCTTCGCATCGATTTATTTCGGCTGTTGATGATTACTCCGCGTGCAGAAAGATTTAACAGGTTAGGTTTGATCAACGATCCTGATACAGTCGCTGCTGAAAAACCGGATCAGTTTGGATTAACTCTCGATAGAATGAAAGACGGATCATTAACATGGGACCCGAATGTTTTTGGTTTCTCTTCAGGTGTCATCGGAATCCAGCTTTTTAAAAATCCAAAGTTCGATCCGAAAAAATGGTCTGTACAAAAATACTTAGCTGACGGAAAAGGAATGGAGACACCTTACAAAGTAGGGATGTCGTGTGTCTTCTGCCACATCAGTTTCAATCCAATTAATCCTCCGGCAAATCCAGCGGAGCCTGAATGGGAAAACTTAACGTCAACAATGGGGAATCAGTATTTAAGAGAAGGGATGGCCTTCGGTCCGAACTTAAATCACCATTCGATTATTTATCAATATCTTTCAACACAGGAGCCTGGAACAAGTGAGACTTCACGTTTTCCAACAGACTCGATTAATAATCCAACCAACATCAATTCAATTTTCAGACTGCAAGACAGATTGAAAGTTGCTCACATAGAAAAAATCACACCGGCACAAGCTACGATGATCAAGAGCATGTATAAAAATGCAGGCATTCAACTTGATAACATCGGCGGACAGTTAGGTGGTACAGTTAAAAATCCTACGATGAAAGTTCCGCACATCTTAACTGACGGTGCAGACTCGATGGGAATTCTGATGGCCTCGGCCCGCGTTTACGTGAACGAAGGAATGATGCATAAGGAATGGTACAACTCGTGGCCGGTGAATCCATGGGGGATTACAAAAAGTATAGTGAGAGGATTCAAGCCTGCTGAGTTTGATATTATCGGCAAGTGGAGAAAAGATCCGAACTCACCGTGGATGCAGACAGAAAGAAGAATGCCGAACATGGCCTCGTTTTTAATGTCCTACGATTCGTTCCCGCTAAAAAATGCAAAGGACGGAGTAAAATTTGTTCCGAAGGATGATAAAGTTTTGAACAAAGGAAAAATAGTTTTTGCCGAGAACTGCGCTTCCTGCCATTCAAGTAAAATGCCCGACGCTAATTTATTAAAGACACCCGAGTCTGCACACAAAGCGTGGGTTGACCTGGTTATGCAAAAAGATTTTTTAGACAACAATTATCTTTCTGATGATGAACGTCACTCAGTCACTGAGATCGGAACCAACATTCAAAGAGCAGAAGGATCAAACGCCATGGCCGGTTCTACATGGGGCCAGATGTCGAGCCAGACTTATAAAGACATGCGCAAACAACAAATTATTTTAAAGGGTCTCTACAATCCTTTAAATGGAAAATACGACTTAATATGGAAGGGCCCGAACGCTTTCTATCGTACACCAACTTTAGTTTCTATCTGGGCGACAGCTCCTTTCTTTCACAACAACTCCCTTGGACTTTATAACTCAGACCCTTCTGTAAAAGGAAGAATGGAAGCGTATGAAGATGCCATGAAAAAACTTTTATGGCCTGCTGAACGCTTAGGAGTAAAATCAATTAAGGTAACAAGTGAACAGACAAATCTTCCAGATGTTTTCCCGGGACTCGGATCAAAATTAAAACGCTTCGACAATATGGATTTAAAAATCATGGAGCTTCCTGCAGGAACTCCGGTAAACTTACTCATGAACGTAAACCCGAAACATCTACCGGCCGTTATGACTGCCTATGTGAAGGGAGTTCTCGCCGGTGAAAACGAAAAGAAATTCAACAGCCTCGTGAACAACCGCCGCGAGGCCGGAATCACGGCGATGAAGAAAAAACTTCTTGAAGTAAACACAGTGCCTGACTTCATCGAAGACCGCGGCCACACATTCGGCGAAAAATTACCAAACGAAGATAAACTCGCTCTAATCGAGTATATGAAAACATTTTAAGGATAATGATCATGAAAGTTCTTTTACTACTATGTACACTTTTTTCTATGAACGCTTTTGCTAAAGAATACGAAATGAAAATGAAGAGCATGAGCTACGACCCAAAAACGCTTACGATCGCTGTTGGCGATTCAGTGAAGTGGACGAATGGTACGTACACCAAACACACGGCGACTGGAAAAGACTGGGATACTGGAATGGTGAAGCCACAAACGGAATCAAAACCAATCGTCTTTAATAAACCAGGAAAATATGATTTTCACTGCCTGGTCCACGGATCTGCTATGAAAGGAACAATTACAGTTGGTGCAAAATGATTGAAGGATTCTCCCGCTCGCTAGATGAAACATACAATCGAATCAAAACTAATTTCGCGACCAAACCTCGCGACTTCATCTGGCGAAAATCCCAGCTTGAAGGTTTGAAAAAACTTTTAGTAGAAAACGATGAAGCATTGAATGCAGCGATGTGGAAGGATCTTCACAAACCTCCTTTTGAATGTTCGGCGACAGAACAGGGAATCGTCATTTCAGAAATCGATTTCATGCTTTCGCATTTAGAAAGCCTGATGAAGCCCACGCATGTATCGACTCCTTTATATAATCAAATCGGTTCTTCGATGATTGTGCATGAGCCTTTCGGTATCACGCTGGTGATCGGTGCCTGGAACTATCCAATCAATCTTCTGCTTGCTCCGGTTGTCGGTGCGATTGCGGGAGGGAATGCCGTTATAGTTAAGCCTTCTGAAATTTCCGCACATACTGGACATCTAATTGCAGAGTTGATTCCAAAATATCTTGATACCGATTTAATTGGTGTTGTTGAAGGCGGCCCTGAAGAAACAGGATTACTCCTTGATAAAAAGTTTGATCTGATTTTTTTCACAGGAAGCGGAACTGTCGGGAAGATTGTAATGGCTAAAGCTGTGCCGAATCTTACGCCGGTTATTTTAGAACTCGGTGGAAAATCACCAGCGATGATTTTAGCGGATGCTGATATTCATGTGACGGCGAAACGTCTCACATGGGGGAAGTGTATGAATGCCGGGCAGACTTGCGTTGCCCCGGATTATGTTTTGATACATTCTTCTGTTAAGGAAAAATTTATAACGGAGATGAGAAAGACAATTGGTGAATTTTATGGTGAATCGATTGTTAAGAATGATGATTACTGCAGAATTATAAATCAGAAAAATTTTGATCGTCTGGTTGGGCTTATTAGTGGGAGTAATATTCTGCTTGGCGGGGCGACGGATAACGAGACGCTTTTTATTGAGCCAACTTTGTTAGAGTCGACAGGTGATTCGAAAGTCATGCAGGAAGAAATCTTCGGGCCCTTGTTGCCTGTGATTGTGATGGATGATTTAGATTCAATGATTGAGTTTGTTAATGCCAGAGCAAAACCTCTCGCACTTTATCTTTTTACTGAAGACGATGAGAAGGCCGAGAAGGTTATTCGCATGACATCGTCTGGTGGTGTGAGTGTGAATGATGTGATCATGCATATGGCCTCGCCAACGTTGCCGTTTGGTGGTGTGGGGGCGAGTGGCATGGGGAATTATCATGGGGATTTTAGTTTTAGGACATTTACTCATGCGAAGGCCGTGATAAAAAAATCTACAGCGGTGGATGTGCCGCTCCGGTATGCGCCTTATACGGAAACAAAACTAAAATGGATGAAAAGATTTTTTAAATAAAATTAAAATTTTCCAGACTGGTAATCCAAAATTGCCTGCTGGATTTCTTCTCTCGTATTCATAACAAATGGCCCGCCAAATGCAACTGGTTCATTATA
>JACMNL010000087.1 GCA_014378525.1 Bacteriovorax sp. | reverse complement strand
ATTAATAGTTTATTTGGTTTCACGAATGACAACCAAGAAAATATTTTTAACTCCATTATAAAAGGTGATTTGAATTGTGGAACAAGAACTTTAAAGATGCTGCAAAAGATATTGAGTGAAAAAGAAATAGAAAAAGAAATGGACGTAATAGCTTAAGGAATAAAGTGACAACTAAGCCAACTAGAAAAATTCTTGTACCGCCAGAGCTAGGTAGCTCTGCGATGGGTGCTTTTTTCGAAGAGTTGGGCTTTGAGCTTAATTTTAAGTTTGTCACTGGCCACGATTATTTGTTTGCTGTGGATAATGTCTGTCCTGATATTTTAACAGTCCCAAGATTAAAAACAAAAGAGGGAATAGATCCAAAACTTGCTCCCATGGTGAGAAGTTTTATCAGTGAAGATTATGTTTCTTCAGTGCAGGGGCGAAAACTTTTAACTTCTTATTTTAATGACGGCCTCGAATTCGATCTTGTTGACCGCTATTCCAAAGATTTTAAAAATATTTATACAGTTAAAATCCACGAATACCTGAACGTTGGTTATTTTACGGATGCAATAATAGTTGAAGCTTATAAAGCTAAGTTCAATATCAATGTTCTAAGAACATACCTGAATACAGCGATGAACTTTGCATTTAAAAAAGTAGAGATAAACGAAGAATCGATGCCGATAGATGTTTCATACTCTCATAATGGTGAAGCTTTCACTGTCATGATCTCAATAGATGTCGATGGTTTTGAAGGTATAAAGGAACTGGGAGAGTGTCTTAGGACTCTTACAGAAAATTCCAATTTCTTTGATATAACTTATTTCCATAAGAAAAATAAACTAACTCTTTCATGCCTTGTTTTTAAAGACAAAAAGCTGGAGATGAAATCTTACTTCTTTACCGAGATCACTAAAAAAGCAGCGTCCACAGAAGAAATTGAAGCGAGTGCTGATCTTCATTCAGGGTTACGGCCTCATGATGATGTAAAATATGAAGCTCAAAAAAATCCTGATGAGCAGTCGAAGAAGCTGGCGATTGCCAGAAAATTTGCACTTTTCATCAGAAATTACCGCACACGCGAGGAAACACCTAAGGTACTTGAAAATCTCGAAGTAAGTGATGTAGAAAACTATCTCGATTTTTATCCTAGACAGGAAGCTGTAAAAGATGCTGACGAAGAAATCAAAAAATTTATAGTAAAACTTCTGAAAGATGATCAGTTGTTTGATGGAATTTCCGACTATATTAAAAAAGTGGCGAGTTCAAATCTCGATTCTCAGGTACAGGAAATCCAGCGTATCCTTGGTGAAAAATCACTGAATGATATTGAAGAAATATTGATGATTGGCGGCTCTCCAAAAGATGACCAGGACTTTACACGGGTGAAAGGCTGGGTAGAAGATGGTGATGACGGAAAGTGGGAAGTAAAAAAAGGTCAAATCAACGAAAAAATCCAGGATGAAGTGATGAGAATCAGTTCAGAAGGAAGAAACGTAGTTGAAGATGATATCATCCGTGTCGTTGCCAAAGAACTTGATGCTGAAGAAAAAGATATTAAGGTTGTAGTGAGCGGAATTGTTGAAGAAGCAGTTTCTGCGGAGCTGGTTAAAAAGCAAAAACTGGAAGATGCTTTTGCTCTTAAGATTCTTTCGAATCAACCAGCAGATCAAGTGAGAGAGAAACTTGAATCACAAATCACTCGCATGAAAAAAATTATGGAGACTCTGAAGAAAGAACTCGTGAAACTTCAGAATGAAAAAGTTGAACGTGATAGTGCGGGTGATCCGTCAGCTGTAGTAAATAATTCTGAAAGCCTACAGCTCAAAACAGCTCTTACCCGCACTATGGATGCTTTAAAAGCTAAAGAAAAATTAATTGAAAAAACAAAAACTGATTTTGAATTACTTTCAAAAAATAAAGACCTGAAGATTGAAGCTCTAACTTCAAAGGTCGAAGCAATGAAAACTGAATTTGCCAGAAGTCGTGAATTTGCCAATGAAGAAAAACTTCAGCAGCTTGAAGTCGAAAATAAATCTTTAATTCAACGTCTGGATCTCGCGAATAAAAAAGTAAACATCATTAATGAGAACATCGAGAATCGTGACAACGAAGCTCTAGAAAAACGTGAAAAAGAAGTTGAGTCTTTAAGATCAAATATGCAGATGGCCCAGTCTGTAATTGAGCGTTTCAAGCAGGATAAACTTGAAATGGAATCTCGTTACAATGAAGAAAAAGAAATTTCGAGAAAATTAAAAGAAGATAAAGGTCCGTCAGGCGTAACAAAAGAAGAATTGCTTGAAAAAGAGGCCATTATCAATATTCTGGGAACAGAGAAAAAAGTGGCCGAAGAAAAACTTCGTGCTCAGGGAATTGAACTGAAAAAGCTCGAGCAGAAGCTGAAATTTTCGACTTCGCAGCTGGAGATAGCGAGCAAACGTAAAGTCGCGCCTACACCAGGCCAGAAATCGCCTGAAGCGCTAACAAAAGAACTCGAATTGGCGAGGACCAGGTTGAATGAAGTCGCTGCAGAAATAGCTGAAAAGCGTAAAGAAGCAGTCAAACTTAAACAAGAAAATTCAATGATGAGCAGCAAGATCGCTGAACTTGAAAAAAAGTTGGGGATCGCAGATAAAAAAGCATCATAAATCCATTTTTCCTCTTGTCAGCTTTATCCATTTTAATTAAATTAGGTTCTCAAATAGACGCCCTGCTGGTGAAATTGGCAGACACGCCAGACTTAGGATCTGGTGCGCAAGCGTGGGGGTTCAAGTCCCTCGCAGGGCACCATCTTTTTGAACATTCTTTCTCACAGATACCCATCTCGAATGGGTTTTTTTGTGCCCAAATTCCTGTCTGAGATCATTTTCTATGGTTAAAGAATTCTTCGTTTTTTTAATTGCAAAGTAGTTCTTAGAAGATTGAAAGTTGAAAAGATTTACTAATCAAATAATTTTCCAAGCTATGCTAGTCAGAATAATTTTTGTGAATATTTTTTAGCTGTTTTATTGATTTCAAAAATTGTATGCATATAGTTATGCAAACAGTAATTAAACAAAAGAATGTTTTGCTAAATCAACTCAAGTGATTCCTACTTATATAAATGCTACGGGTCTAATGTGTTTCTCTTTTAAGATTTGAGATAGTTAATTCAATTTAATTCAAAATTTATTACTTTTTCTAAGGGAAAATCTCAAAAATATTTTTATGAGATTAAAATTTTTTCATATAAAATTATAGATTTCTTTGTTCAAGAAGTGCAAAAGTTTTCCGCATGCTAAATTGACCTTGAGAATACTTACTATCATAATCAGAATCTATGGAACATAAAATTTTAGACATCACTTCAGATCCTGTTTATCAAGAGTTGATTACAAATTATCCTGAAACTTCAGCAGAAGCAGTGGAGACAATTTTACAATTCAACAAAGTCTCGAGTCTCATTAACATGAGAAGAGAAGCAGTGCTTGCAGAGCACGGATTAACTTCTGGAAGATTCCATTTGTTAATGCTTCTAAAGAGACAAGAACCAGTTCATGCATTGTCGCCTTCAGATCTTGCAAAAAAGACTGGAGTAACAAGAGGGACTATGACTCAATTTATTGATGCTATCGAAAAAGATGGTTTCGTAAAAAGAGTTGAAGATCCTAAAGATAGAAGAGGTATGTTGGTTGAGTTGACACCTCATGGAGAGCAAAAACTTTCAGTGATCATTCCAATTCATATTGCACGCATGGAACATTACACTCGTGTTTTAAATTCTGAAGAGCGCAAGCAAATGATCAGCATTATGATGAAGATGGTTGGTACATTCGCAACAGCATCAGAAACAGAAACAGAAACAGAAACTGTTGCTGCTACTGCTACTGCTACTTCAGTTTAATTACTTACTTCAAATTAAATTCATAAAAAAGCATCACTCTTTAAGTGATGCTTTTTTTTTGTTTAATTTGTTCAGCTTTTGTCTTTGATTTTTATTATCAGGATTCTTTCACACTCTTATCATTTTCAAGTCCGGCAATAAGCTCCTTTTGGCACTTTTTTAGGCACCTTTTGGCTTCGCCGTTTAAACTTTGAACACTAGCTAAATTGCATACAACTGAAACTGCGTCTTTGGCCTGTCATAATAGTTGGCATGGGAAGTGCTCTATTAATGATAAGAATGGGGTTTAATAAAACCAGAACTGAAAGCTCAACACCACGGCCAGCTACTATAGGAGTTACCACATGAAAAAGTTCATCGCCGCTACTGCTCTTCTTGCTCTTACTACTTCATCATTTGCTGCAACAACAGGTACGTTACTACTTCAAGGTATCGTAGCTCAGAAAGTTTTAGTTGCTGTTACAGCTGCTACAGTAGCTTCAGCCCTTGATCTTTCTGCAACTCAAGCAGACTTAAAAGTTGGATCTGTAAACGTACAGTCTAACTCTAAGACAGGATATAAATTAACAATCTCTTCTGCAAACTTAGGGAAACTTAAGAGAACAGATGGAGCAGAAGTTTTCGGTTATACAATGAAATATGCTGGTTCAGCTGTTGGCCTATCAACTGCTGTCGGTACAACAATTACAAACTCTGCAGGATCAGTTGTTAACGTAAACAACGATATCAATATCTCTTATACAGGTGTTGCTGCTGAAACTATGGTGGAAGGTACTTACCAGGACGTGGTAACTCTTTCGATCGCTGCTAACTAATTTAAAAAGTAACTAATCGGGGCGCCTCATGCGAGGCGCTCATTAAGGGACATGGAAGATGAAAGAAATAATAATAGGACTCATATTTTCGCTCACGACTGCTGACGCATACTCGGCCACTACGAGTACAATCCTTCTTCAATCAATAGTACCAAAGAAAGTTGCAATTACGATAACCCCGGTTTCTGTTGCTTCGGCCTTAGATCTTTCGACAACTCAAGCAGACTTAAAAGTTGCTTCAGTTAACGAATCATCTAACTCGAAGACTGGTTATAAAGTGACAATCACTTCGGCCAATTTAGGAAAACTAAAAAGAACTGATGGATCAGAAGTTTTCGCATACTCGCTTAAGTATGGTGGATCATCTGTAGGTTTATCTACAGCTGCAGGATCATCATTTACAAACGCATCAGCATCGATTGTAAACGCTAATAAAGACCTTAACGTTTCATATACTGGAGTAACTCCGGAATCAATGATCGAAGGTACATACCAGGATACATTGACTCTAAATATTGCTTCTAACTAATATTGAATTTTACATTTCTGTTCACTAGTATTTTCCAGATTTCAGCTAGCTAACATTACCGCTCAAGTAAGTCGGGTATTGTTCCGATATGCCTTTCATGAAGGTATTGGTAACTTTTTTAGTCACTTTCGTTTTTACCTGCAGCTTGTATGCTGGCACCAATGCTTCGCTTTTTTTAAGAGGGTTTGTACCTCCATCAATCAACACAATAGTCACACAGACACAGTTGAGTTCGAAGACCAGTCTTGTAACCTTCTCAAGCCAGATTAATGCTAAATACATGAGAGAAGCACAGAAGTTTGAAGTTGAAGGACTTGAAGAATCAGGTCTGGAAGCAAAGTTAACAGCGGTCGCAGGGAGCGGTCGTACAATTCAATATGAACTTCTTGTGAATCATCTGCAGGACACAATGCCTGTATATAAACCTATTTTCTTGAAAATTTCCGCAAATTAACTTTTCGATTCTTACTTTAATCTGTAAAGTTAGTTAACTCTAAAACAGGTGGTTTCAAGGAATGAAACGCAATATTCTATTTATATTTTTCAGCTTATTCATTAGTCTAAATTCTTATGCATTTAAGTTTTCGCCGATGTCGACTTCGATTAGATTAAAAGACAAAACTAATTCAACGCTTTTTTATCTTGAAAATGATTCAGATCAGCCGATTGCTGTGACGACGACACTTTTAAAGCGTGAAATGACAAAAGATGGCATTGAGACAAATAAGAAAATTACTGATGAACTTACAATTTATCCTTCACAACTAATTATTCCTGCCGCTGAAAAACGTTCAGTTAAAGTTACTTGGGTTGGAAAAACGATTCCAAAAGTAGAAACGGCCTACCGACTGGTCGCAGAGCAGCTTCCGATCGACATCGACAAAGATAAAAAACAAAAAGCGAGCATTAAAGTTCTATTGAAATATGTTGCAGCTTTATATATTGATCCGGAAAATTTTTCGTCAGATGTTTCTTTCAAAAAAATGGATGTTGATGAAAAAAATGTTTCATTTACTTTTAGCAACGACGGTAAAAAACATCAGGTACTTTCAAATCTTGAAATGAAAATCACTGGCAAAAAAACTATTGAATTAAAAAGCGATGACCTTAAAGGTGCATCGGGTGAAAACGTGCTTGCAGAAAGCGAACGTGTTTTCCATTTTCCCAAAGTTGGAAAATTTAAAGATATTCAACCATCGGATAAGGTAAAAATTAGTTTTGAGAAGGATTAACCTAAAGCCTCTGCTATTCAGCGGCCTTCTTTCGCTGGGGCTGCCTGTCAAGGCCCGCGCCCAACAAAATACTGATGAACTTTTTAAAAAAGTTTTCGGTAAATCAAGCAGAGAAGAAAAAAAAACACAAGTTGATGCTACACTTGGTGATTTTTTTATAGGAGAAATTAACGTTTCTTTGATGGGCGAAAAAATTATCAGCATTTCTCAGGATGATCTAAAAAGAATTCTTTCAGATAAAATCCGTGAAGAAAGTTTAATTAAATATAAGCTTGGTTCAGGTAACGTCAATCCGGATGCTTTGCCTTTTAAAATTGCATACCATGCTTCTGAATTAAGAATTTCTGTTTTAATTCCTCCAGCAGATTTAAAGCCGAATGATGCCAATGTTTATGATGACCTGATTCCTTATTACTCGAGACAGGCCATTGGGCCAGCACCGTTTTCTCTCGGCCTGAACTATAAGCTGGAACAGTCATTCAATAAAAATACGAATCAGGACAATTCTTTCCTCGCACAGACTGATGCCTTCATGAACATCAAGAATGTGTCTATAGAAAACCAGATGGCCTATCTAAGTAATAGAGACAGGAACTGGGGAAGACAAAGTACAAAAGCTACCTTCGACCGTCCAAACCGCATGCAGAGATTTGAAGCGGGTGATGTTTTTTTCCCGATCATTGGTTATCAACAGGCACAAAGTTTAGGTGGAGTTTCTTTTTACAAAGATTTTTCCTTAAATCCATACCGTATGGTGACTCCGACTTCTTCATTTGAATACCAAATCGACAACAGATCGCTTGTTAAAACTTTCGTGAATAATGTACTTTTAAAAACAGAGTACATGAATGCTGGCAGATACTCAGTCCGCGATATTCCACTTAATAATGGTATCAATAAAATTATTGTCGAAATTACTGATGAATTTGGTGTGACAAAAGTTTTAAATTTTAATGATTCAGGGTCACTTGATTTGCTTGCAGAAGGAATAAGCCGCTATTCTTTAGCTGCCGGATATCCTTCAAATGAAGTGGATGGAGATTTGAAATATAATACCAACGAACAGGGAGCTTTTGCTTCAGGTTTTTATCAACATGGGATTTATAAACACTGGACTCTCGGGGCATACGCTCAGGGTAATAAAAATTACTCATTATTAGGAACGAACAATATTTTTTCGTCCAAATATGGAAACTGGTCATACGATCTTGCCGGTGAAAAAAATGATTTTCATTCGGGTGCAGTCACTCAACTAACTTATCAGTTAAATCTTTTTGGTGCTTACTGGTACGATAGTCATACACTTACGACGAGACTTGAATACCGTACTTCTTATTTTAATGAGGCAGGAGCAAACTATCAGAATAGATATGATTATTCAGCAACTGCTTCATATAGTGTTCCTCTCTTTGAAAGATTCAACGTGGCCATCGGTGGAAGTTATCAGCATCCAACAATTGGTGATACTGCAAGACTTGCTTACAATGGAAGTTTAACTACCAATTTATTAGAATCGAGTTCAATCACAGCATATGCTGGAAGATCACGCGATGAATTTAATACCTGGTCAACTCAGGTCTATTTTTTCTTTAACGTGACTTTTGGTTCGAGCAATACTTTTGCTTCAGCGTTTTACGATAAAGAATCAGATACCAAACGTCTGACTGTTATCAGAGATACAGGAAAAAAATATAACGATGTAAAAATTGCTGCGGCCGTTGATGATAATAAAATTTCCAAAAGTGGTTATGCAGATTTCCAGTACAACAGTGTTCTGGCCGATATTGGAGCTAGAGAAGAAGTTGTTAAAAATAAAGGACAGAATGAAGGTTATAGATCTAGTGTGCGTTTCCTGAGTTCATTTGCTTATGTTAACAATGGCCAGGATTCGGCCTTCTCAATATCAAGACCAATATCAAACAGCTTTGTTATTTTTAAACCTAATGAAGACTGGAAAGGACAGAAGTTCGGAGTACAGACATCTAATGGTGTAAACGATGCTTCTACCGGAGTATTCGGAGAGACCCTTGTTTCAGAATTAACTCCTTATCAATATAGAAGGTTGCAACTTGATCCAAGTAATTTAGAGCCAGGATACATTCTGGGACAGGAAAGTTTCGTTGTTTATCCAAGGAAAAAATCCGGCCACTTGTTTGTTATCGGAAAATCTGGTTTATTAGTTCTGAAGGGAACCCTGATTGATTCGGCCAACAAACCGATTGCACTGAAGGTTGGATACTGGTCCTCGGCCACAGGAAAAAGCACACCGTTTTTCACTGATAGAGAAGGTAACTTTTTTATCGAAGGCGTTGAGGCCAGCAAGGGTTCTATCCAGATTGATGATACCTTTAAGCCTGCTCAATTCGATTTGTCGAACAGGAAACATGGAATGTTAGATATCGGAAATATTAAACTTCAAAGCGAAGAGAGCGAACAATGAAAATAAAAATATTATTCATGCTGAGTTTTTTCGTAACAGCAATAGCTTTCGCTGATTGTAAATATACCCTTCAGACGCCAACTTTTACATATGGAATAGGCGATACAAATCCTACGAGCTCAGGGACTGTAACGATTGAAAGGACAGCTAGTAACTCTGATGTTTGTAGTAATTTTTTTCTCGCTTTCACAAAAGGATGGGCCGGCAATTATAACCGTCGTGCTTTGAACCAATCAAATGGTGACTTGATATATTATAATATCTATAAAAATAATAATACTACTGGCGTTTTAAAAGAGCCGAGTGACATTACAACTGTAAATGAAGTTCTTTATGGAACTATAGCTAAAGACCAAAGTATAAACCTTACTTATTTTTTCACCCTGGCACCTTTAAGTGCAAGTTCACCTCCTAGCTCGGGAACTTATATCGATGTCGTTCAGGTTCAGGCTTACTCAGGAACTTATACCAACATTAACAGCTACGAAGGTTATCGCGATCTTTATATTTATTTAAACGTTGCTAAATTTGTTTCGCTTTCAATGGTTGATACAGGCGGAGTTTATGATGCCAATAGCGTTTCAAAAACTCTGGACTTCGGGGAATTGACTGAAAATGAATCCTTAAGTTTTGACGTAAGAATCGTTAGCAATGCTGGATATATTTTAAAAGTGGCATCAGTAAACAACGGTCAGATGTTGCGCGTAGGCGGGTCGGGAAGTAATTCCCTGATCCCATATGATTTTTACGCCAGCGGTTCAAAAAAATCCCTTTCGTCTTCTGCAGCTGACCCGGTCACTATTGCCAGTGGAACCGGTAAAACTGCTTCAGGCGGCGCTGTAGTGCCTGTTAAAGTCACAATCGGAAGCATGGGAACAGATAAAGACCCGGGGACTTATCAGGATTACCTTACATTGTCCGTCATAAGCAACGACTGATACCAGACTCGTCAGATTCTCCTTTTTAGAATGCTTAAAATTGTCTATGATAAAAGCGTTCATAAGAGGTGAATTTTAATGTCTAAAAAAATCTGTTTAACCGGCGTAAAGCCAACCGGGATGCCCCATCTAGGTAACTATATCGGTGCCATCAAACCTGCTATCGAAATGGCGAACTCCGGTTTGTATGATTCATATTATTTCATCGCCGACTATCACTCGCTAATTAACGTTCACGATGCAAAAACTTTAAGAACTTATATTTATGAAGTGGCCGCAACTTGGCTTGCGATGGGACTAGACCCCAAAAATGTTACGCTTTATAAACAAAGTGATGTTCCTGAAATTCTGGAACTTAACTGGATCGTCAATTGTTTTACCAGTAAAGGTTTAATGAACAGAGCTCATGCTTATAAAGCTATGGTTCAGGAAAACGAAAAAGAAGAACGCGACAGAGATGCAGGCGTGAACATGGGATTGTTTTCTTACCCCGTACTCATGGCATGCGATATTATGATTCTGAATGCAGACGTAGTTCCTGTTGGAGCAGACCAACTTCAGCATATCGAGATTGCGCGTGACATCGCACATTCTTTCAACAGTGTGTATGTTAAAGATTATGAAAAGCTCAGACAAAAAAATCCTGAATCAAAATATAAAATCAAAGGCTCAATCTTAACCCCACCTGAGGCAATCGTTGCGGAAGGAAACAAACTTCTAGCTGGCCTGGACGGAAGAAAGATGAGCAAGAGTTACAATAATCACATTCCACTTTTTTCAACGGAAAAAGATTTACAGAAATTAATCAACAGAATTACGACAGATTCAAGTGGTCCAGCTGAACCAAAAAATCCTGATGACTCTTTAATTTTTGATTTTTACCAGACATTCGCTACAGCTGAACAAACGGCAGATCTTCGCGCAAGATATTTAAGAGGAATTGGTTGGGGAGAGGCGAAGGCCGATCTTCTGAATGTTTTAAATACCATGCTGAAAGAACCGCGCGAAAAATATACTGAACTAATGAACGATACAAAAAAAATAGATTTAATTCTTGAAGAAGCCGCGACCAGGATTCGTCCGAAAGCACAAAGTTTGATCAAAGAAATTAAAACTACTATCGGTGTACTTTAAGAGGTGTGCTCATGAAATTTCTAGGATGGATTTTATTACTGTCAGTCACAACACTTCATGCCCAGGAAGTTATAGAGAGCACTCCACTAAGTGTTGAAGACACAGGTGCAAGACAAATTAACGACGGTAAACCAGCAGTCGTTAAAGAAGAGCCAAAAGAAATTATCAAAATTGACCCGGTTGATGTGAAACCCGAATCACTTGAAGCAGTAGATGCTAAAACAAAAAAAGACACAAAAAAATCAGCGAAAGTTGCTGCTAAAAAACAACCAAAGAAAGTTGAAGACCATAAAGCTACAGCAGCAATCGTCATCGCTCCTGTAGAAACTCCTGTTGCAGTTGTTAAAGAAGTCAATCCTCAGGATGGACAATTAAAGCTTGATGCTGCTCCTGTTCCTTCAAAAGAAATTAGGGCCGAAGATAAAAGAATCGACGATAGAAAAGTCATCGTTCCGGTTAAGAGCAACACTGATGTTGAAACAATCGCAGTCGTTTATTACGAAGAACCACTTAAAAAATACCTGCAATTTTCTTTCGGATATTTGAACTCACGTTATGAAAAAATAAACAGCAACCTGGATAACGGATCGACGATTTCAGGAATTAGTTTTGTAAGCGACTTTAACAGACATGTTCAGGCCGGCTTCACTATGGAAATTTTAAGCGATAAATCAGGTCAGAGTATTCCGGACAATATCCGCGTGGTTCAATACCGCGTATTCGCCGATTACCACGCTCCCATCATGCAATCCAACAAGTTTAACTGGGTGGGCGGTTTCTCTTTTTCAATAGGTGATTACGGTATCAGAAGACGTTATATCAACCTACAAGGTGAGGAAGCTTCCGTTAAAATAAGCGAAGGGACAATCGTAGGGCTTATACCTGCTGCAGGCGTAAGAATTTATTTAGTCGGAAGAAATAGCATCGATTTGATGGCCGAATACCACCAGTATTTTGGAAATCCCCAGCATTATATCGGCGGATTGGCCTTTGTGCCTCGCTTTAGCTTTGAATTCTAATCTTTTTTACACATTGAGCTAGCCAGTTCATTTTTATTGTCGTAGAAGAAAATTAATAAAATCGTTTCTTTCTTCGATGAAGCTTTTCTTGCGTCTTTTGGTTCAAGTTTCATTTAGAGCAATTTCGAAGATGAAACCCAAAATTCAACGAGGTATAAAGTGACATTTCAAGAATTGCCACTACGTGAATCAT
>JACMNL010000086.1 GCA_014378525.1 Bacteriovorax sp. | reverse complement strand
GACATTTCGCGTTTGAAGAAGAAAGGTCTCAATTACTCAGAGCTCTATAGAGTTGTCGCTTCACTGGATAAAACAAATAAAATGTCTAATGGTGGAATTTCAATTATAAATGTTATAAATGATAGCGGTCTTCCTGGTGAATCGAAGGATTACTTTAAAAATGCTCTGGCCTTTACTGAAGGTGGAGCGTTTGCAAAATCAAAAAGTGCAGGCGGGAAAAACGTAACATTTGAGAAAAAACATTTTAACGAATTATTGAAGAACTTATGATTATTGTAAAAGACCTTAAAGAACTTAAGACAAAATATAATGAAGATAAAATTCATGTCACCATTGGAAATTTCGATGGAGTTCATTCTGGTCACCGCGAGTTTTTAAATCAGATAAAAAAAGACTGCGTTGAAGAACATGCAAAGTTTGTGATTGTTACTTTTGTCCCGCATCCACTTCAAATTCTGAAAGCTCATACAGGATTTTTAATTAATACTTACGAAGAAAGACGCGAACTCCTTGCAAGTACCGGTGCAGACTATTTACTTGAAATTGATTTTACCCGCGACTTCAGTACACTTTCACCCGAAGTATTCCTTGAGAAATTTATTTTTTCATTTGATGGAATTGCAAAAATTTATCTGGGCCATGATTTTGCTTTTGGTGCAAACAAGTCCGGTGATTTTCATGTGGCGAAAACTTTTTGTGATTCACGCAAAACACTTCTGGTTTTACAAAAAGAATTTAAAGTTAAAAGTGCAGCTGTTTCTTCTACTGAAGTTAGGGCCGCAATTCTGGCCGGTGATATTCCTACGGCCAATGAACTTTTAGGCAGACAGTATTTTCTCTCGGGAAGAGTAATTAAAGGTGAAGGTCGCGGAAAGAAAATTGGTTTTCCAACAGCGAACTTGGGTTACAGTAAAGACCTGATCATCCCGGCGAAAGGTGTTTATGTTACAAAAGTAAAAATTAAAGACATGGTTTATAACTCCATTACAAATATCGGTGTGAATCCCACATTCAATACCGGGTATGAAATTCATGTGGAAACTCACCTTCTGGATTTCACACAGGATATTTACGGTGATGAAATTAAAGTCAGTTTTATTAAAAAACTTCGCGACGAAAGAAAGTTTCCGAGCGTGAATGACCTGGTTGATCAGATCGCAGCAGATGTGACACAGGCCAGAGAATATTTTAAGCATGAATAAGTTTGCACTTGTTGGTAAAGAAATTTCTCATTCCAGATCTCCTGAGATGTACCGCAAACTCATTTCACCAAATGTAGAATATGATCTTCTCGATTACAAAGAATCCTCTGACATTCCTAAGGCCAAGACACTGCTTTCTCAATATGATGGAATTAATATTACTTCTCCCTATAAAAAACATTTTTTAGAAGAGATAGAACTCACAACAAATGCGCGTGAGATTGGAGCAGTTAACTGCTTAAAAAGATCCGGTGATAAAATCATCGGTGAGAACACAGATTACCTCGCTATAGTGGATATTCTGAAAGAGATGGTAAAAGAAAACTCTGCACTTGATGTGGTTGTTCTTGGTGACGGAGTTATGTCTAAAGTCGTGCAGGTTGCGATGAAAAATCTCAAACTGGATTCGCAAATATTATCGAGAAAGCTCACGAAAAATTTTCATAAGATTAACCTAAACAGTTATTTTCATCCCCAAAATGGAATACCATTGGTCATTAATACTTGTGCAAGAGAGTATGTCTTTACAGGTGAGCTTCCAGGAAATTCTTTTTTTTGGGATTTTAATTATAATTTTCCTCAGCATTCACACCACCTTTTTCACAAAATTCAAAAATATTTTGATGGGCTTAATATGCTTGAGCGACAGGCTTTTTATGCTGTAGCATTTTGGTCTAATTCAACAGATGTCTAATCTCCTAAAAAGACTTTAGTTACATCAATTTTTTTCCGATAAGTTGTTTAAATATCGTGTAACAAAAAATTGGAAAAGTAACAACCTTATGTTCAGAAAAGAGTTTGTTGATGTAATTACGAAGACGGGGATGGTTCCTATAAAGGACTTGCGCCCTCTTATCATCGATAAAGATCCATTGATAATTTCAGAGCTGGGATTGTTACAATTCAAGTTTTTTGATGATGCCCGTTTCGCAAAACAAGTCGCAGATAATTACAATCTTACATACATCGATTTATCAAAAGCAAAAATCCCAGAGAGAATGCTTAAGATCATAAAAAAAAGTGACATCATAAAATTCCGTGTTCTTCCAATACAAAAAAATGCGAAGGCGGTTAGTGTTGCGATTTACGATCCATCTCTGATTAAGATTCAGGCAGAGCTTCAGACGCTGTTCCAGTATCCAATTGAATTCATCTTAACGAGTCTTACTTCATGGGGAGAAATATTCTCGCGCGTTCCGGATAATATCGAAGACGTTCTTGAAACGATCAGAGAAATAAAATCAGACGTAATGAAGAAAGAAGATATCGTTAACGAAGACGATATCGGTGATGACGTTATCAGGTATGTTAACAAAATTTTAGCAGAAGCATTTGTTTTAAAGTGTTCAGATATTCATATTGAACCTTATGAAAACAATTTTCGTATCCGTTACCGTCAGGATGGTAGTTTAGTGGAAAACGCCAGACCGCCAAGAAGCTTGATGCTTCCGATTATCTCGAGAGTAAAAATTCTTGCACAGATGGATATTTCTGAAAGACGTAAACCGCAGGATGGACGTATTAAACTTGAAATCGGTGGTAAGCCCATCGACTATCGTGTTTCTTCTCTTCCAACTTTGTTCGGTGAAAAAATTGTTCTTCGACTTCTTGATTCGTCCAACCTGCAGCTCGACATGACCAAACTTGGTTTTGAGCAAAAGCAGCTCGATATTTTTAAAGAAGGTATTTATCGTCCGTATGGTATGTGCCTGGTAACCGGGCCGACTGGATCTGGTAAGACAACCACACTATATTCTGCCATCGCAGAATTAAATCAGATCGATACTAATATCTCTACAGCGGAAGATCCTGTAGAGTTTAACTTAGAAGGTATTAACCAGGTTAACGTTAAAAAAGATATCGGGCTTACATTTGCGGTCTGTTTAAAATCTTTTTTACGACAAGACCCGGACATCATCATGGTTGGAGAGATCAGAGACCATGAAGTTGGAGAGATTGCAATTGAAGCGGCCCTTACAGGTCACTTGGTTTTATCAACTCTTCACACTAACGATGCACCAAGTACGATTACTCGTCTGGTGAACATGGGAATTGAACCTTTTCTGGTGGCAGCTGCCCTAAACGTAATTGTAGCTCAAAGACTTTGTAGAAAAATATGTAAGGACTGTAAGGATGTAGATCCGAATACAACGAAAGAACTTTTAGTTGCATGTGGAATTTCTCCGGCCTCTGCTGAAAAAATTACTCCTTACAAGGGAAAGGGCTGCAGTAGCTGCAACAACACCGGATACAAAGGACGAGTTGCAATTTACGAAGTTTTAGAAATGACGGTCGCTGTAAAAGAAATTCTTTTAAGAGGCGGATCGACAGATGAGATTAAGAGACAGGCAATTAAAGATGGAATGAAAACTTTGAGAATGTGTGCACTCACAAAGGTTGCACAGGGTTTAACAACGATTGAAGAGGCAGTATCAAACTCGGCATCGGATAAAATGTAGGATCAATTATGGATGATAGTACTAAAACAAAATCAAGCATACACTCAACCAGACTAACACAGACTGGAACAAGTCATGGTGCCGGTAACGAAGGTCTGAAGATACAGCAGTTGTTTAAACTGATGGTGGACAGCAGTGCTTCCGATCTTCACATTACTTCAGGAACTTCACCGGGGCTTCGTGTTCACGGTGAAATCATCAAGGTAAAAACTTCAGCCCTAACTGGTGAGGATACTAAAAGATTAATTTATCAGATTCTTACTGAAGAACAAAAAAACGAATTCGAAAAAAGACTCGAACTCGATTTTTCATTCGGTATTAAAGGTCTTGCACGTTTTCGTGCCAACGTTTTTAACTCGAAAGGCGCAGTTGCTGCAGTTTTTCGTATCATTCCAAGTATCATCCCTGACTTTAAATCTTTAAACCTGCCAAACGTTTTATTGAAAATGACAGACGTGACAAACGGTTTAATTTTAGTAACGGGGCCAACTGGTTCAGGTAAGTCGACAACCCTAGCCGCTCTTGTGGATTATTTAAATCAGCACGAAGCAGGTCACATTATTACGCTGGAAGATCCCGTCGAATTTGTTCACTCACATAAATCATGTCTGGTGAATCAAAGAGAGATCGGAAGTGATTCATTGTCTTTCGGTAATGCTTTAAAAAGTTTACTTCGCCAGGATCCGGACATCGTTCTCGTAGGTGAGTTACGTGACCAGGAAACAATTGAAGCTGCTTTAACAATCGCGGAAACCGGCCATTTGGTTTTTGGAACTCTTCACACTAACTCATGCGTACAGACCATCAACCGTGTTATTAACGTTTTTCCGGCCCACCAGCAGATTCAGGTAAGAACATTGTTATCTTTCGTACTTCAGGGAATTGTTTCCCAACAGCTGATTGCAAAATCATTTGAGAAGGGACGTGTAGCTGCCATGGAAATTCTTGTACCGACAAACGGTATTAGAAACCTTATTCGCGAAGATAAACTTCATCAGGTCTACTCACAAATGCAAATCGGACAAGATAAGACAGGTATGGTTACGATGAACCAAAGTTTAAAAAAACACGTAGAGACTGGAGCTATATCGGCTGAAGTGGCCATGGGCTACTCGAATGCTCCAGATGAACTTGCAACGCAACTAGGAATGAAAGTAAAATAAAATTGTATGGGAATTTATAAATACGAAGGTGTAGACACCAACAATAAAAAAGTTATCGGGCAAATGGATGCAGCTTCTGAAAAAGAAGTTCGTAAAATTATGCGCGCGCAGAACGTTCGTATTAAAAAAATTATTCCACCAACTATCCTTGAATTCGACCTTGGTGCATGGATGGTTGAAAAAGGTTTTGCTAAATCTATCGGCGCTAAAGAGCTGGGTATTTTTACAAAACAGTTATCAACAATGATTAGTGCCGGTGTTCCTATTTTACAGGCGCTGGAAATTCTTTATCGTTCTGAAAAAAATGCTGTTTTAAAATTTGCAATTAAAAAAGTTGCAGTGGACGTTGGTGAAGGTAAAACCATTGCTGAAGCCATGGCCGCGCATAAATGTTTTGATAAACTTTACTGCAACCTGGTCCGTGCCGGAGAGGCCGGAGGTATTCTCGATCTGATTTTAAAGAAGCTTGCTATTCACATGGAAAAGGCGGAAAAAACAAAATCTCAGATCAAATCAGCGATGATGTATCCATCAATCGTAATAGCAGTCGGTGCTGTTGTAATTTGGGGTATGATGGTTTTCGTTGTTCCTCAATTTACAGGAATGTTAAAAGAAACCGGCCAGGCACTTCCCTGGGTAACTCAGGTTGTAATTGATACATCTGCCTTCCTTGGAAATTACACTCCAATAATTGTTCCAGGAACTATTGCCGGAGTTATATTTTTACTATCCTATATAAAGACACCTACTGGAAAAATTATGTGGGATAACTTTAGTATGCGTCTTCCGGTTTTCGGTGGAATTATTATTAAAGGAAATTTAAGTTCATTTTCAAATACACTAGCAACTCTACTCAGTGCCGGTGTTTCTTTGATCGACGCACTGGATATTTGTATCGAAACTCTAGATAACTCTGTTATCGCTAACGACATTAAAGAAGTTAAGAAAAAAGTTATCGAAGGTAAGACGCTTACTGAGCCACTGAGTAAGATTGAATATTTTCCCGAGCTCGTTACTCAGATGATTCGTGTTGGTGAGCAGACCGGACAAATCGACCAGATGCTATCAAGAGTTGCCGAGGTCTTCGAGGGTGAAGTCGATGATCTTGTTACAGGTATGACCAAACTCATTGAACCTGTTATCATTGTTGTTCTGGGAAGTATCATAGCGACCATATTAGTTGCCATGTATTTGCCGATGTTTATGTCAGCTGGGGCTTGATGATATGAAGATACGGACAGTTGGTGACCATACTAAGTTTTTTCACTATTTTTTGAAATGTGGCCTAATATATAATTAGAAAGTTTTTTATTAGCTTATAAATCACTCTTTATGTGTTTTATGGGTGAAATTAAAAACTAGATACCAAATCTTAATTTTGGTACAAAAAGGAGAATCTCATGAAAAAGCTTATTTCTAAAGCCGAGGGTTTTACCCTTATTGAGTTAATGGTCGTTGTTGCTATTATCGGTATTTTATCAGCGATCGCAGTTCCAAACTTTAAAAAGTATCAGGCCAAAGCAAAACAATCAGAAGCAAAAATTCAGTTAGCTGCAATTTATTCAACAGAAGTTGGTGCGATTGCGGATTACGATGCTTTTGCTACATGTTTTTTAGATTTAGGATATGAAGCTTCACCACGTGGATATTATTTCGTAGGATGGGGTGCTGTATTTAATACTGCAGTAGTCGTTCGTTTTCCTGGTTGTACTGGTACCTTTAACGCTGCTCCAACATCTGCACTTAAGGCGGGTGCTGCCGCTGCGGCCGCAGTAGGTAACTTGCCTGGTACTGCCATGACGGTTACAAGTTTTACTGCCGGCGCATCCGGAAACATTTCGGCAGCTTTGTTTGATACATGGACAATTACTGATACAAAAGCTTTAACCAACGTGACTATTGGTTACTAATTAAAATTATTTCTAAATAAACTATGTAGGCCCACATTACTGTGGGCCTTTTTTTTCCTTTTTATTTATTTGAACACCATATTAATTTTGAATTATAATTATTAAATCAATACTAATAAGGAAGGGGACAAATGAAAAAAGGTTTAACAGGTATTGCAGGATTCACTCTCATCGAGCTTATGGTCGTTGTTGCCATTATCGGTATTTTATCAGCGATCGCAGTTCCAAACTTTAAAAAGTATCAGGCCAAAGCAAAACAATCGGAAGCAAAAATTCAGTTAGCTGCAATTTATTCAACAGAAGTTGGTGCGATTGCGGATTACGATGCTTTTGCTACATGTTTTTTAGATTTAGGTTATGAAGCTTCACCACGTGGATATTATTTCGTAGGATGGGGTGCTGTATTTAATACTGCAGTAGTCGTTCGTTTTCCTGGTTGTACTGGTGTCTTTAACACTGCTCCAACATCTGCACTTAAGTCGGGTGCTGCCGCTGCGGCAGCTGTAGGTGACTTACCTGGAACTGCCATGACTGTTACAAGTTTTACTGCCGGCGCATCCGGAAACATTTCGGCGGCCTTGTTTGATACCTGGACTATTACCGATACTAAAGCTTTAACTAACGTGACTATTGGGTACTAGTTAAAATTATTTCTTAATAAACTAAAAAGGCCCACATCACTGTGGGCCTTTTTTTTTCTTTGTTTTAATACGAAACGGGATCCAGTCTTTAACGGCTTTATATTTTCCCTGTGCCAAAATATATCTTTCACCATCCAGGTCTACCAAAGAGCAAGTTTTTGAAATTGAATCAGTGGAGTTGAGGCATTCAAGATCTAGTTCTGCTTTTAAGGAATACATACTGCTATAGGTTTTTAAAGCGATAATCGAATTTTTGTCATTGAGTTGTTGATATCTGTCTCGAAGTAAATTCAAAGCATCTTCTTTTTTACCGATGTTAGATTCAAGTCGAGCCAGGGTGGAAACAATTTGGGGTGAAGGTAGATTGATTTGTACTAATTTTTTGTAAATAGGCAAAGCTTTTTCATAATCTCCTACTTCAAAATAATAATGAAATCCAGCATCTTTCAGCAGAGAATAATCATTTGGATAAATAGACAGGCCCTTATCATAAATAACGCTGGCGCCGGGAAGATCATCTTTCACGATCGATAAATAGACTCCACCAAAAGCATAGTTTTCATAAAATTTTGGCTCTAAAAAACTAATGGTATTAAATCTTAAAAACATCCACGAGTTTAAATCTTTGTTCTTATAATGATCAACGTCACTTTCCAGGATAGTTGAAATCCAAATCAAAGAAGAGGCCAGCCTTTTTTGACCAAGGTGAAAGTACTGCCAGAAATTATTCTGTAAATTGAGAGTACTCTGTTGTTTGGTGACAAAAAGTGCAGGTTTTTCTTGATTTTTAGAGACAAGCCGAGCACCCGACAATGCTAGTCCGGCAATAACAATGTAAACTGTTGTGCTAAAATATTTACTTAATCCCATACCAAACTATACTATATCATATGATCGAATTCGTTAACATAAGTAAAAAATATCAAAATCATTTTTGGAAGAAAGATTTTCTTGCGCTTGATGATGTTTCTTTTAAGATCCAGCAAGGAGATCTTGTAGGTTTTTTAGGTGCCAACGGTGCAGGAAAAACTACGCTGATTAAAATTTTAATGGATTTTAGCAGACAGGATAAAGGCGAAGTAAAATTTGATCATAATCTTGGTGCTGATCAACTTGCAGCTAAAGGTAATATTGGATATCTGCCGGAGAGAGCCTATCTCTATCAACATTTAACCGGCCGTGAATTCTTAAATTATGTTGGAAGTCTTCACTCCACTTCAAAAAATGAACTGAATGATCTTATAAAAAAATGGTCAGAAAAAATTCAAATTGATTATGCCCTTGATCGGCAGATTAAAGGATATTCAAAAGGGATGCAGCAGAGACTTGGATTCATCAGTGCACTTATGCACAGGCCTCAGTTTCTTGTTCTTGATGAACCATTATCCGGACTGGATCCCATAGGAAGAAAAGAATTTAAAAGCATCATGAAAGAATTAAACACAGAAGGAACAACAATTTTTTTCAGTAGTCATATTGTTTCGGATGTTGAAGAAATTTGTAATAAGGTTGTTTTCATAGAAAAAGGAAAACTTATCTATGAAGGAAGTATTGATAGCCTGATTTTGAAACATAGTAATGACCAGTATGTGGCCCGTTATTCAAAAGGTGATCAGATAGAATCATTACGTTTCAGTGAAAGTAATAAGAACCAGATGCTATCAAATTTGATATCTCAAAATATAAATCTTTTAGAGCTTGAGAAAGAAAAACCTACATTGGAAGAAATTATCTACAAGATTAAACGATGAAAAACATTCTTACTGTAACGAAATTTACGTTTCTCGAAGTCTATCGAAGCCGTCTGATGGTAAGTTTAATTTTTCTGGCCTTCGGTCTGGTAGCAGTAACCCTGGTTGCTTCAGAATTTACCTATGGAGCATCTGCAAAAATTTCACTTGATGTCGGACTTGGAATTATGTCAATTTCCAATCTGATCATTGCCATCTTTATCGGTGCCACTTTATTGAATAAAGAAATCGAACAAAAAACTCTTTATATGATTCTTTCAAGACCGATCTCTCGCGCTTCTTTTTTAATGGGTAAAATCCTTGGCCTCTCATCAGTTTTATTACTAAACTCATTAGTCCTTGGGTTAATCAGCATTCTTCTGTTTGTAAAAAATGGAGGTGTTGTTCAAAATCTATTCTGGTGGACATTGTATTTTTCTTTTCTTGAAGCATTTACTGTTTTAATTTTTGCAGTTTTTTTCTCACTACTTACAAATACAACACTTTCCGTTGTTTACACCATTGGTATTTTTATTGTTGGTCACGCCCTCAATGAAACTGCAAAATCATTTTTAATGAAAGTTTCAATTGTACTTAAAACTGTTTTAAATATCAGCTTTTTCATCATTCCTAATTTTTATCGCCTGAACCTTAAAGATTTTTTGCTTTATCAGCAGGATATTTCCTGGGACTACCTTCTTGCGACTCAGCTTTATATCTACCTCTATCTGATTGCTTTGTTGGTTCTGGTTAATTTAATTTTTAAGCACAAAAACCTGGATTAATTTTGCAAAATATTTTATTAATTTTTTCAACATTGTTTGGAATGATTGTCGGAAGTTTTCTGAACGCACTAATCTATCGTCTTCCTCGTGGAATTAATATCGCATTTCCAAGGTCATCATGTACAGAGTGTAAAAAAGTCATTACATGGTATGAAAATATCCCGGTTCTAAGTTATATATTTCTTCGGGGAAAATGTTCAGGTTGTGGAACGAAAATTTCCTGGCAGTATCCGGCCGTGGAAATACTTTGTGGTGCTTTTGCACTTGTTATTGCACCAAGAGATCTGGAACCGGCGAGCTTGTTTAACTTCTTTTTCTTTTTCAGTGTTTTCTGCGCATTTCTTGTTCATTTTGTAGTTGATCTAAAACATCAGATTCTTCCTGATTCAATTAATATCTACCTGGCCGGAATTTTTTTACTGGTTGGTGTGATGACGACTCCATGGACTCATTGGTTGATCGGTGGTGCTCTGGGATTGGGATTTCCACTTTTAGTAAGCTGGATTTTCTATTTATTGAAAGGACAAGTCGGCCTTGGTGGAGGAGATATTAAACTTTACGGAGCTATGGGGCTCTATCTTGGTCCTATAGGAATTATGCAGAACCTTTTTCTAAGTTGTTTCCTTGGAGCAGTCGTAGGAATTACTTTGATTGCGACGAAAGTTATCAAAAGAGAGAATCCTATACCATTTGGCCCGTTTATTATTATCGTTGGTGCCTTTCAAATTTTCGCTGATGATTGGTTCAAACATCTAATGTCATATATTCCTTGATCGAAGTTATTTATTAAATGTATAATATCATTAATAATTAATTTTTAAGGCGTAGGGCATTGGATCCAAAAGATATAATCGATGGCATTAAAGATAAAATTGGCGACATGTTTTATGTCGGGCCAAAGGGTGTTATCGGAATCGATATCGGTCTCTCTGCAATTAAATTAGCAGAAGTCATTCAGGTATCTGACGGAAATTTTAAAATTAATCGTTATGCTACAGTTGCTCTTCCGGAAGGAACGATCATTGAAGATGAAATTCAGAAAGAAGATGAAATACTTCAGGCCTTGCAAGAAGGTATCAAAGAATTAAATTCCGGGAATAAATTTGCGTGTATTGGTGTTTCCGGGCCCAATACACTTATTAAAAGACTTCAGCTTGCCGGTGGAACAAACGAAGAGATTGAAGATCAAGTGACCTGGGAAACTGAACAGTATCTTCCATTTCCCATTGATGAAGGTAACATTTCTTTTTCCGTCGTTGGTGAAAATCAAGGTGGTGGGGTAGATGTTATTATTGGTGCTGTTAAAAAAACAGTTCTTGAGTCTTTCAGAGATTTGGTTGAAAGATCAAATCTAAAAGTAAAAATCGTCGACTTGAATGCAGCAGCAACACTTAACGTTTTTGAAACTGTTATGGGAGCTGAAGTTTCCGCAAAAGGTAAAACATGGATCCTCATGGATCTTGGTGCACAGAAAACCCAATTCATGATTTATAAAAGCGGAGTCATGGTTTTCTTTAAAGAGATCAACATCGGCGGACTTACAATTACTGAAGAAATTCAAAGACAAATGGGTGTTAATTATGCTGAAGCAGAAAGTTTAAAAATTTCTGGTGACGGAAGCGGAAATATCCCTGAAGAAATTGTAGACTTAATTAATCAGGTACTGGATACGTTTTTTGCAGAACTAAAAAAGACCGTGGATTTCTGGGTTAATTCGACTTCTGAAGAAGCATTCGACGGATGTGTTCTTACCGGAGGAAGTTCATTGATTCCAGGTTTGCCGGAAGCCCTTCAGGAATTATTTGAAACTGAAGTTCAGATTTTAAATCCATTCACAACTATGTCTTATAACCAGAATAATATTTCTGAAGATATGATTAATGATATTGCCTTCAAAGGAGTCTGTGCAATCGGACTTGCGATGAGGAGTATTCCGAAATGATTGAACTTAACCTCCTCGAGAAAAAGCAGCCGTTAGTACTTCCTACTGTTTTAGGAGTGGATTTTAACACGCTCAATTTCAAGATGCTGGCAGTTGCTCTCGTAATATACTACATGCCGGATTTCGTTGTTGGACAGATGTTTAATGAAAAAACAGCGAATTCAAATGCATCCCTTCAACAAATAACAGCACAAAATAATAAATTACGTGGTGAGATCAATAAAGATTCTAACATTAAAGCTCTAGTTGATGCTTATAAACTCCAGGTAAGTAAATTGCAAAGTAGGTCAACTCAGGTTGATGAGATTCTGAAAAACAGAACAAATCCTAAAAAGATTCTGGAAAAAATCGCAAGAAGCATTCCTGAAGATTTATGGTTTGATGTCATGACTATCAACGATAAAAACGAAATCCAGATTAATGGTGGATCATATTCTCCAAGAGCTATTGGTGAGTTCATCACGACGATCAATGATTCTCCTTATTTTAGTGGAAGTATTACTCCGGCAAAGCAGGAAAATAAAAAAGAAAATCTTGATGGTATTCCTACCAGCTTTGAAAAATTTGAGTTGAGAGGTAAGATTACTAACTACGACATGAGGTCTAAATAACCTTATGGCTAAATTATTTAAAAATTTACACTGGATCATTATTGCATTCGCATTATTTAACTTTTGGCAGGCATATGACAAAGCAGATACAGAATTAAAAACTGTCGACTCAGGTGTTGAAGAGCAAAAGAAACTTTTAACTAAAAATAAAAAAACTCAAAGAGAAATTGCGAACTATTACAAAAATATTAAAGAAGAAAAAGAGAAAATTGAAAGAGTTGCAAAAGAAATTGAAAAAATGCAGCAGCTTCTTCCGAGTGAAATTTCCGATAGTGATAACATTAATTTATTAAGAAAAATGGCGGATGATGTAAATATAAAGGAATTGAGCATCGCTCCTGATTTAGATTCGGTCCGTGGATTCTATATTGCCCGCAGATATAAACTGAAGGCAAAGGCGACTTTCCTGCAGTTCCTGATTATGTTTGAAAAAATTGGTGAAAACAAAAGAATCCTGAATATTGGTGAATCACTATTCCAGAAATCGGATGCACCTCAACGTGGTAAGTTCCAGGTTATTGAAGGTGAGTTTATGCTTGAGGCTTACAGGTTCAACCCGAATTATAAAGAAGACCGGGGAATTGATGAAATTCAGAAAAAGTTTGATGATGATGCCAAGACAGCTCCTAAAAAATCTTCCCGTCCACGTAAAGCAGCGGCCAAAGAAAAGGACGGTGTATGATGAAATTATTTAGCACATTCGTTTTTATTTTAACTGTAGTCGTTTCAACATCTGCAGGAGCACAGGATTCTGCAAAAGATGCCAGCTACAATCTTTTCAAGAGTAAGACATATGTTAAGAATCCACTTGAATTGAGAGATCCGTTCAAACGCAGGATCAATAAGAAAAAAACTCTGGCAAACCAGTCAAAATCTAAAAACCAATTATTGGGAATTTATACTAACATCAACAATGCGATTGAATCAAAACCTATAGAGGCCATTAGAATCATCGGCGTCGTGCTCGGACCTGAACGCCGGGCCATGGCAAGAGTCGTAGGAGAAGATGGTTTGGGAACTGATGGTGAAACAAATACCTACTATATAAAGGAAGGGATGAAGATTGGAGAAAACGGAGCTGAGGTAAAAGCGATTTTACCCGGTGGAGTTGTTCTGGTTGAAAAAATACGCAACGTTTATGATCAGGATGAATATCTGGAAACAGTTATTCCCGTATCAAACGATTAAATCTGTCAGATATATAATCGCATCAAAAAAAAAATTAATTTCTAAAATCAATGCTATAATTAAATTAAGTCTTCAGATTTAGAGGATATAACATGTAACTTAAGGATGAGTTTCATGAAGAAAGGATTTTTTCTTAGTGTTTTATTTTTTCTAATCATTCCTTCAACGCAAGTTAGCGCGATGGAAATGAAAGCTATCAACTTCGCTCAAAAAGGTGAAGTGAGTGAGCTTGAATTTATCTTCGACAGCAACGATGTACAAGCAAGTAAATTTCAAGTTAAAGAAGATAAACAAATTATTGTAGACCTTAGTGACGTATCTGCAACAGACAGAGTTATGCGAGCATTCGATACATCAGAATTTTCCGGTGGAGTAGTTTTTGTTAAGGCATATAAAAAACCAAAGTCAGATAAAGATATCAGAATTGCCATCCAGCTAAGAGATAACGTTCGCTCAGTTCTTGTTAGAAAACAAAATAGGGTAGTCCTGCAGATTGAAAATCGATTCGGAGTTTTCTCACAGAAGAAAGCTGAAGAAGGACAGACGTTCAAAGAAAAGATTTCAGACATTTCAGCAGAAGAAGCTGCACGTTTGAATATTCCAAAATCAGATTCTGTCGAAGATATTTTAGATAACATAACTATGTCTGGCCGTAAGAAATACATCGGTAAAAAAATTACGATGAATTTAAAAACAGTAAAGCCTGAAGAAATTTTAAAAATTCTGGCAGAAACATCAGGATTCAATATTATTGTTGCTGAAGATGTTAAGAAAATGAACGCAATTTCATTGAGTCTTGTAGATGTTCCCTGGGATCAGGCACTTGATACAATTTTAGATATGAATAAACTCGTTGCAAAAAAGAACGGGATGATTCTTGTTGTAAATACTTTAGAGAATGCAACGAAAGAACAGGAAAGCATCAAAAAAGCTAAACTGTCTGCAGTTGAGCAGGAGCCGATTCTTACTAAAGTTTTCCCGATAAGTTTTGCCAATATTGAAGAACTTCAAAAAATTGTAGCCGAGTATTCAACGGAAAAACGCGGTAAAATTTCAAGAGATACGAGAACAAATTCTTTAATAGTAAAAGATACAGCTGAAGTAATTGAGAAAGTTAAAAAAATCGTTGAACTTCTTGATACGCAAACCCCACAGGTTCTAATCGAATCAAAAATTGTGGAAGTTTCTGAACGATATACTAAAGAAATCGGTCTTGAAAAAGGTCTGCGGTTTGGATATGACCCGATTACAAAATCAGGAAAAGTGGCCAATCAGGGTACATTTTCTTTCAGCTCGGCACCATCAGCAACATCAAATGTTTTTGGATTAACAATCGGTAGATTCAATCGTCTTATAAACCTGGATTTTACCTTGAACCTGATGGAGTCTGAAGAAAAAGCAAAAATTATTTCAAGCCCTAAAGTTATTACAAAGAATAACGTAAAAGCTGAGATTGTTCAGGATGAAAACTTTTACTACCTGGAAACTACAGTTACTGACGGAAACACGACAAACAAATGGATTCCTCAGCAGGCGAAATTATCTCTTGCAGTAACTCCACAGGTAACGAACGATGGATCAATTTCACTTGAAGTTGCCGTTCAAAAAGATTCATTGGGAACAGAGTTTGCGGCAAATACTCCGAAACCGGAAACAAAAAGAACTGTTAAGACTCAGGTTCTGGTTGATAACGGTGCGACAGTTGTTGTCGGTGGTATTTACACTTACGTCAACCGTGAAAACCATTCAGGTGTACCGTTCTTACAGGACATTCCACTGGTGGGATGGCTTTTCAGAACTCAGTATAATCCTGAGACAGAAAAGAAAGAGCTCATTATTTTCTTAACTCCAAGAATTATTAACCAAGAAGAAGCTGGTTTAGTTGATAGAGGCTAACCTAAAAAATGAGCAAAGATAAAATACAGCTCCTATCGCCACTCTTTCTAAAGTATCAGGCGGATTTTGAAAAAAATCCACGCTCGAGAGTGTTTGCGCCTTTGGCGGAGACATATAGAAAATTAGGTATGACTGATAAAGCGATGGAGATTCTTTCGCAGGGAATCCGCTTTCATCCAACTTACGTCATGGGATACCTTGGCCTGTCCTTCTGTTATTTCGATTTAAAACAATTCACTCTCGCATACTCAACACTAAGACCACTGGTTGAAACAAGCCGCGATAACATCAGATTACAAAAACTATTCGCAGACATCTGCATCGAACTTGGATACAAAGAAGAAGCACTTGATACATACAAGTACCTTTTGTTCATTAATCCAAGAGATAAAGAAGTGGCCCTTCACGTTTCAACATTAGAGAGATCAATTGAAGAGCAGTACAAACCTGTTCATCAACCGATTTATATTCCTGAATCAGAATTTAAATCTGATTACAGAAATGAAAAAAGAGCAGAGACCGGCAATCCTCAATTATTTGATATCGACAGACTGGAAAATCGCCCAAATTCAAGCACTGCGGATTTTGATGACTGGATGGCGCTAGATTTAAGCCGCGATCAAAAACATGTTAAATCAGAAGATCCCTACGAATTCTGGAATCTGAAAAAAGGTGATGTCCCACTCGATTTAAATGAAAAAAAACCAGCACAGGAAATTGTTGAAGTAACAAAGGCTCCAGTGCAGGAATTTAAAATAGAAAAGCAGGAACATGTTATCCAGCCATATGTTGCACTGGATTTCAGTGAAGACGAAGAAATTGATGATGAAATCCAGACAATGGATAGCATCGTAAACGAAGCTCCGTTAGTCACACATACACTTGTAGATTTATATTGCGGTCAGGGCCATATCGAAAAAGCACTGGAAGTTTTAGAGAAAATTTTAATTCTCAATCCTCACGATGAAAAAACAATCAAGAAAATTTCTGAAATCAAAATGCTTATGGGACATGAAAATGATCAATATGCAGTTAAAGATGAAGAAGAAAATGATTTTGTAGAACAATCATCATCACAGCCGAAGCTTCATCTGGAAATTCTTCAGGATGTTTCAGAAGAAGATGGCCGTAAAAATTTAATGAGTATCTTCGATCAGCAAATAAAACATGTCGAAGTTGAACCTGTTCCAGATAAAAAACCTGCACAAAAAGTGGCCGCACCAAAGGCATCTCCCGAGATCAAAGCTTCACCTCAGGCAAAGTCGGATAAAAACCGCGTTGTAGAGGAGAAATTGTCACAATTCCTGAAGAAAATTCAAAAAAGAGCACTAGATTATCAAGCTCGTTCTTGATAAGTTGTCCCCATGAACAAGACAGAATTTCTCATCATCAATGGTCCAAATTTGAACATGCTGGGCACACGCGAGCCCGAAGTTTACGGTTCATTGACGCTGGCTGAAATTCAATCGTTCACAGAAAAATCACTGGAGAAAGACAATGTTTCTCTCGAGTGGTACCAGTCCAACATCGAAGGCGAGATCGTCACAAAGATCCAGGAAGCCTCGAAAAAAAATTATAAAGCACTAATAATTAATCCAGGCGCTTACTCTCACACGAGTGTGGCCATTTATGACGCTCTTCAAATTTTAAAATGCCCAATTGTTGAAGTGCATATTTCTAACACTCACAGACGTGAGGAGTTTAGACAAACAAAGTTGACTGCAAAAGCTTCAACAATCATAATGGAAGGCCTAGGAAAGATCGCATATCTCACAGCTGTTAAGTCTCAGCTTTTTTAATAAAGGAATTTATTTATGATCGACACAACTGATTTTAAAAAAGGATTAAAAGTAGAACTTGAAGGGAAACCTTACGTAGTTTTAACTTCAACATTCACTAACCCGGGAAAAGGTTCTGCATTCGTAATCGCAAGAATGAAAAATCTTGAAACTGGACAAGTTCTCGAGAGAACTTTCAAGTCGGGAGTTTCAACAAACGCTACAACTCCAGATCTTGAAGAAAAAGAAATGGAATACACTTACTCTGACATGGATGGATTCAACTTCCTTGATCAGTCAAACTTCGAAACAATCCACCTTACAACTGAACAAGTTGGAGATGATAAAGTTTATTTAATGGAAGGCTCAAAAGTTATAGTTCTTTACTATAAAGGTCGCCCAATTTCGATTGAACATCCTCACTTCATTTTTATCAAAGTTGCTGAAACTGACCCGGGACTTAAAGGTGATACAGCTTCTGGTGCAATGAAAAAAGCAATCATGGAAACTGGATTGATTGTTCGTGTTCCACTTTTCATTAAAGAAGGTGAAACTCTGAAGATTGATACGAGAACTGGTGACTATGTTGAACGCGCGAATTTAGACAAAAAGTAATTCTATCAAGTTTTCAAAATAAATTTGAGGGGCATTTATTTCGCCCCTCATTTTCCTGCCTTTTTCGGGTTAAAATAAAAACAATCTCAATGACTTAACTAACTTTTGAGTGAGAGGACTTTTTATTGAAGTAACACACCTTCATCAATTAATTGATGAAAAAAAATGGACATTAATTTTCCGCGAATTTGATGAATTACTTTTATCAAAAGAAACTTTTGAAGACTTCGAAAATCTGGTTTCAATTTTTGAAAGCATCGATAAAACTTTTCGAGAAGAGCATGCTCGAAAATATTATTTTGAAATGTGGAAAGTCGCATTCCATGCCGGAAAAATAAAACTCGCAAAATCATATGCAGAATTTTTTTTAGATTATTTAATAGAGTTGAAAAGAGTACCTGCGATTAAAAAAATGATTCTCGATTTATCAGAAATCGGATTGATGAAGTCGAATAAAAAATTCCAGCACCTCGATATTATTCTTGGCAAAAAAACTACATTTTCACTCGAGGATTGTGAACGGTATGAATCACATCCTGAGCTGTGGAAAGATTCAAAATCTGCTTTGAAAAACTTTCTTACAGAGAACACAGACTGGACATCAGCGAACTGGAAACTTGCCTATGAATATGTATTAAAATTTTATTACGATAAAGATATATTCGTGATGCTGGCAGAAAAAGCAATGGATCTAAAAAAATCTGATCATAAAAATAAATTTATCAAATTTTTAAATTTCAAAAAAGTAAACACAGAGAGTCTTGATGATAAAAAAACATCAACTCCTTCTCAAAAGAAAGACTCTTCACTCAATATTGATTATGATCAACTGGCAATGGATGTTATGTCCGGGGCACTAGAGCCAAGCATTACCGAGCAGAAAAAAATCCTGATTTCTATTCAGGAGCTAAATGAAGAAGAATTGCTCACTAAGGGAAAGGACATGATTGTCGCCTTTGGTTTACTGGGAATGGATAAAGTTGTTGTGAGATTATGTGAAAAAGTTATTCCACTCTTAACTGCTGTCGACCAGAGGGCCGGAGTTCAGTTTATGCTGGCGCAGTCACTTTTCAACAATGGTGATTTTCATAAAGTTATCGATCTGATCGACGACACTTTTGGGGAAGAACCTTTGCTTCCGGATGAAATGCTGGCCTTCAATTATCTAAAAGCGGAAAGTTATTTTAAATTAAAAAAATACAAAATTGCCAGAGACTTATTTCTTGGCATAAAAAAATATAATCCACACTATCGACTAGTGGGAGAAAGGTTAAGAAGCATTGAAGAGATTAAATAAGATCCTTCTTGTATTTCTGGTTATGACTTTCCTCACTTTGTTTGGTGGGTGGAAATTTATACACTCTGAAAGATTTTCGAAAGAAGCTTCGATGAAAGTTTCTAAAATTCTCACTGAAAAAATAGGTGCGAAGTTAAATTTTACAGGTGTTGATTTCAGTCTGTTTCCACTTTCAACAACTTTTAAGAATGTAAAATTATCCAAGAGTGACCCGGCAGTTCTTGATGTTTCTATTGAAGCACAGGAACTGGAAGTGGCCTTCACATACTCAAGCTTTATTTCCAATGAACTGGAAATAGATCAGGTTAGTATCCGTAACGGTGCGGTCAATTTAAATATTTTCAAAAAAAGTGATGACGATACAGACATCAGACTTTTAAAGACAAAAGAAATTTTTGCCAAATACAATGAATTCCTGTCTAAGGTGCCGGTAAGATTTAATTTAATAATTCTTGATAATATTAAACTCAATATCGACAAAGTTTCTCTGATGGTAAATCATATTTCTTTTTCACCACAGAAAACCAAAGTAAGACTAAAGGCAGACGTCACAGATTTACTTATCAACCATGATAAGGCAAACCTTCCACCGATATCCATTACAAAAGCAGAAGCTCTAGTCTCGATGGATAAAGATGAGTGGAGAGTAGAAAATTTAAAAGTTACCAAAGATAAAAATGAATTAAGCATGAGAGGCGTGGCCTTTAATGAAAATGGAACTCTTCATTTAAATTCCAACGGAACTTTCAGTGTAAATACTGAAAGTATCTTCAAAGATCTTACTAAAGTACTTCCAAAAGATATTGTGAGCATCAAAGGTGATGTTGCAGGAAAGTTTGAATCAACTGGTATTATAGATGATCCGGACGCAAGCGTAGTTTTTACAGCAAAAAATGCAGACACTCCATGGATCCGACTCGCATATGTTGCAGGAACAGTCACAAAGAAAAAACAATTGCTGGGCGTACAAAAACTTCAGGCCATCAATGGACAGGAAGTTTATCTTTTGAAAAGGCCGCAAACTTTTTATGATCTTTCGAAAAAACAATTCAGCAATTTTAATTTCAGCCTGCACCTTCAAAATGCTTACACAGATACGTTTTTGTATTCCAGCAGGGAGTCTCTTGGAACCCTGAAGGGATCACTAACCGGAGATGCAGAGGCAGCACTCTTTGATGAAAAGGCAGTCTTCACGATCAAGGCAATGCAGGTGAAGAATTTCAGGCTTACATCAAAAGATGGTAAAAAGGATATTCTCAAAAATGGTGGCTTCGATTTAGATAATAGTGCCATTACAATCAATAAAGATTTTTCAGTTGGAGTGGATGTGAAAGCGTCCATGGCGAACACCAGACTTAAAGCGATCGGAAAAATTTCCAGCAAAAATATTGATATCAGTGTGACAGATTCAAAAATCGATATGCAGGCACTGGGACCTGTCGCAGGTGTTAGTGTTGCTGGTTCAGGCCCGGCCATTTTAAAAGTTTCGGGACCACCTGATGATGTAGTTTTTAATTTTGACGTAGACTGGAACAACTTCAGTGTTGTTGAATTAAATTTTGGAAGAGTAAAAGCAAATTTCTCGTTAGGGTTAAAAGATCTTGATATGGAAATTTATTCACTGGAAGGTGCTTACAATAAATCAAATTTCTATACGACTGGGAACATCGGTTTCAGCGGTAAAAACGAAGGAATGGATCTTAAGATAGATTTTAAGAACACGAATTTCTCCGATGCCCGAAAAATGTTTCAGCTCGTTTTTAAGAAATTAAAACTACCGGTCATTCCCGAATTTAATTTTGAAGCAAAATATGTTGTTAAAGGTGGATTTGGGCTTAATACATTGAATGTCACTGGTGATATCAAAGGCACGGAGCTAAAAGTTTCCAATGAAGAAGCCGAAAAAATTGATTTAAAGTTCACACTTGCAAAAGAAGTTTTAAATTTTAATTTGATTAAAATCAATAAGGCACGCGGAGAAATCAATGCCACAGCAAACATAAACCTGGCCAATAATTATATCGAACTAAGTGGTGCCAGCCAAAACCTCAGACTTCGGGATTTTAATTTCTATCGAAACATGGGACTTGAATATGACGGCGATTTGTTTTTAGATTTTGACGGCAATGGAACTTCAGATGAATTCAGCTCGCGCTTCAAGGCCAGAGTCGTCAATGCATTTATTGGAAATGTTCCCGCATCTGCATCAAATGCAATTTTCTACATTAATTCAAACGATATTGTAACGAACGCTAGCTTACTCGCTGGAAAAATAAAAATTGATTCATTGTTAAGTTTCAAGACAGATATTGCAGCAATCAAAATGAGTATCGATACAAGTGACGTAAGGGAATTCATGGGAATTTTCTCCGGCCACAATATCAGCGACAGATCAATTACTGGCCGGATCAAAGCACAGCTGAATACACAGATTAGTTTAGGTTCTCTCGGTGTCAGAAGATTTTTCCTGAACATTGACCAGCTTAATATCCAGCGCGGAGATATGAGTCTTAGAATCGACCCAAAATACAATAATATTGAAGTGGATGAAGGGATTGTTAAAAAATGGGACCTGAGACTTAGTGATGGTAATGATTTTTTCCAGAGCAAAGGAAGAAATATTTCAAACGGTGTTATCGGCATTGAGCAAAAGTTTTCAATCAAGGCAAGTTTGCTTGAACTGGTGACAGAGCAGATTGAGCGTGCAAAAGGAATTATTAAAGGCACTGATTCAATCGTGTTGGATAAAAAAATCAATGTAAGAGATTTTGCGTTATTTGCTGATGATCTTTCATTGAAGATTAGAAATCTTCCCGGCTTCATTACTAACTTTGACTACACGATCGTGAAAAAAGGCGAGACATACGAAATCTCACGTATGACAGGAAATTACGGCGAAGGAGAATTTAAAATCGGCGGGAAAGTTATCTTCGATGATAAATATCCTACCGTAAATCTTGACTACAAAATTGACCGCTCAACTGTGCCGTTATTTAAACGCTCGAGTGTTATTATCAGCAGCACTGGAACAATCAGCGGAACAGACCTGCCATACAGGCTTAATGGAAAAGTTTCGATTCTGCACGGTGAATTTCTCGATGATCCGACGGACTTCATGAAGGACAATAAAGTTTCAATTGATGAATATAAAAAATATCTTCCAGAAAAAGATTTTCTTGGAAATAAAGGAATTATCGATCTCAATCTTTCTTTCGATACAGTGAGCCCGGTCGTTATAAAAAATAATATGGCAGAAGTTTACATCCGTGGAAGCGGACAGGTGACAGGGGATATTCAATCTCCGGAAATCAACACTCGCCTGGAAACAGTTCCAAATATCAGTAAATTTAAATTCAAGGGCCATGATTTCGCTCTAAATCAGGGATATGTAGAGATCAGAGACCGCGGTAAAAACAGAGTTTCCGACTTAAAATTTACTGGTGTCGCAAAAATCAACGAATACGATATGAAACTGGATTTATCGGGAAGTATTTCCAAAGTTAATGTAGACTTATCTTCAGAGCCTGCACTTTCGAAAGAAGACTTACTGTCACTCCTGACTTTGGGGGTAACGTCAGACATGTCTAAAAACCTTGAATCAAGTGAGAGAAGATTCGTAACGACTGTAGGAATAGGAACTCTTTTGGTTGACCAGTTAAAAATCAATGAAGATTTAAATTCATCATTAGGTGTGAAGCTTTCAGTGCAGCCGGAATTCAAGGAAGATGAAACGACATTAATTTCCGGGAAGTCAGCTCAAAGTGATTCAAACACCAGCAGACTTAAATCTGCAACAAAAATTAAAATTAATAAACAAATTAATAGTCGTGTCGATGTTTCACTTTCAAGTACTGTGGGCGGTTCAATCGAGCAGTCTCAACAGATGAACATCAACTTCAATATCAATAAGAATTTTTCCCTTGAGGGAATTTATGAAGTAAAACCGACAGAAGATGTGAATACGAATACGCCCAACTCCCTTGGTGCCGATTTAAAATGGAGGAAATCATTCTCATTTTAATGAAGCGTTTTATTCTTATCATCCTTGTTATGTTTGTTTGTGCACAGACGTGGGCGGCTGAGTTCATACCTTCAAAGAATGCCAATCTTAAAACGATTGCGTGGTCGACACCGGCCATGAAAAAGCGCTTCGGCGGTTTTTTTAAGGATTTAATTAATAAACCTTACGACGCCCTGACCTTAAAGATCCAGCTCGACACAGTCACTAAAGAATTATTTACCAATGGATATTTCAGCGCAGAAGTAAAACCAGAGATATCCGGCAACGACAATGAAGTAAATGTTAAAATTAATATCGTACTTCATGAACGGATTAATTTTGAGTTCAGAGGCAATACTGTTTTTTCTCATCAGGAACTACGAACCAAAATTCTTGATAAAATTAAAAATGAGTTCGGTAAAATTGATGTTCAGAACTTAGCAGATTTTATTTCTGATCGATATGAAGATGCTGGTTTTTACCAGACGACAGTTACGTATTACCAGAATCAGGGTGCTGATCTTGAAAAAACTCCAGTTACAAATTACTTTTTTGTCATCAGTGAAGGAATCAAGATTAAGATCAGAGATATCATCTATCGCGGTAATTCATACCTGAAGAATGGAGATATACAGAAGGTTCTTGATAAAACCGGTACTCCACTTGCTAAAGGAGGCTGGTACGACAGAAAGTATTTTGATGAATTTTCAGATATCCTGAAAAAAGAATACTTGTCTCACGGTTTCGTTTTTGTGGAAATTTCCAGACCGCGTGTAGTGACTAACGATGAAGATGATTCAGTTACGATTGAATACGGAATAACTGAAAAGCAACAGGTTCTCCTTAAGCAAATTACTTTTGCTCAGGTCCCAGAAAATCTGGCTTCCAAAGTAAAAGATAAACTTGTTAATAAAGAAGGACAACCAGTCAACATTCCCGAACTGGAAAACGATCTTCGTAAGATGATAATTTATTTTCAAAGCGAAGGTTACTATTTTGCATCGATTACTAATTTAAATTCCAGCACTCTTCTGGTCTATGATAAATCTTATGCATTCGTTGAACTTCATCCTGAAATTTCACTAGATAGACAAATATGTTTTAACGAAGCCATTATCAACGGGAACGTAAAAACAAAATCGGAAGTAATAAGCAGAGAAATTGCTAAACGTGATTTTTTCACATCACATGAAATGAGTATTGTTCAAGGTGATTTAATTACACCTGAAAAACTGGAAAGCTTAAGACAGAGACTTTCCGGACTTAATCTTTTTTCATCACTTCGAATTACACCTTATATGATGTACGAAGCAGAGAACACAGGTTGTGCTAAAACCAATCTTGTCATTCAGGTTAAGGAAAAAGATTTTGGTCTTATTGAAATAGCACCAGGATATCGTACTGATTTAGGAAAAAAACTTTCAACAGGTGTTACCTATAACAATTTATTTGGTACCAACAAATCGCTTTCGCTGCGTTTGCAGGGTAACTTAAGAGATAATCTTACTGGCTTTGATGACAGAAGAAGAAATGAAGACAAAAATCTTTTTGAATACCTCACCCGTGCTTCATTCACTGAACCATATCTTTTTCACGATTATTTGAAGACACAATTAGAGTTTGAAGTTTCGACAGAATATCAGCGCATTCGCTTTTACGGCTTTGATGCTGACGTTTTAAGATTGTCTCCGCAATTTTCTAAAACATTTACGAAATGGTTTTCAGCATCCGTACGTTACCAGTACGAAAAAATTGTCCAGTTTGATGCAACTGAATCAAAAGATAACGACAACTTCAATATTGGTGGTGTGACTCCCACATTAACTTTTGATTTCAGGGATGATCCTATCAACCCCAGAAAAGGTGCATTCTTCACCCTGTCATCAGAGTGGGCGAATTCAAACTTCGGATCGATGAAGCAGGCCGACCTGGAAGTTAACTTTATAAAGCTCATCAGCAGAAATAGATTTTATATCCCTATGGGAGATTTCACTCTGGCGCTCTCACTGGCCGCTGGTTACCAAAAAAACTTTGCTGAAGACGTTTTAAAGGATGGTACCGGAAAAGTGATCCTGAATGCCAATGGGGTACCCAAGACACGTGGTTACATCCCGAGTATCAAGGTTTTCAGACTTGATGGTTATGATGAAATCCGTGGATATGATGACGGTGAAATTAACCGTCTTTTAAACGGAACACCTATCGGAGAAATAATTGTTCAAAACGAAGCCTATTTCACGGCCTTAAAGTTTGAGCCTCGTTATAATATTACTGACGCGATCCAGCTTGGAGTCTTTTTCGATGCCGGCCGGGTTTTTGTCGATAATTTTGAGCCCACAAAACTCAGAACTTCTGTCGGTGCAGGGCTTAAGTACCTAACTCCGGTAGGCTCGCTGGATTTCGACTATGGATTTAAACTGCAACGCAAAACATATCCAGACCAAAGCCGCGACTCAGTCGGCCGCTTCCATCTCTCAATAGGATTCTTTTAGTTTAAAAATAACGCAGATCCATTCGGTATCTTTTCAGATTCTTCTCGAAGAATTGCTTGACGGAGGGCCGTAAAACTCGCTATAAGGGACAACACTTGCATTTTTCTGCAATTTATATTTGAATAATACTTCGTAATTTTTCGAACCCCGAAATCTATTACTGAAGGGATCACTTTAAGGGAAAGCGTTTATGTATACTCAAAAATCGTTCGTACTAAAGCCAGCTGATGCAGACAAAAAATGGTTTGTCGTAGATGCTCAAGACCAAATCGTAGGAAGACTAGCGACTCAAATCGCAGACATCTTAAGAGGAAAACTTAACCCAAAGTTTACTTACAATACTGACTCTGGTGACTACGTAGTAGTTATCAATGCAGATAAAGTACAATTTACTGGTGCTAAGTGGACTGACAAAGAATATTTCTGGCACACAAACTTCACAGGTGGAATCAAGAAAAGAACTGCTAAAGAGCAACTTGAAAAACACCCGGAACTAATCCTCCTAGAAGCTGTTAAAGGTATGCTTCCAAAAAACACTCTTGGAAGAAAGCAATTAACAAAACTTAAAGTTTTTGCAGGCGCATCTCACGATCACGCTGCTCAAATCCCAACTGAATATAAATTAAGATAATTACAGGATCATAATCATGGCTGCAAAAGGTAAGACATACGACACACACGCAATTGGTAGAAGAAAAACTGCTGTTGCAAGAGTTTACATGGCCGCAGGGTCAGGAAAAATTACAATTAATAAGAGAGATCTTAAAAATTTCTTCAAACAAGAAACTAACCTTTATGTTGTTAACCAACCTCTAAACTTAACTAAACTTGTTGAAAAATTCGATTTCGTAATTAACGTAAACGGTGGCGGGATTTCTGGTCAAGCTGGAGCAATCAGACTTGGTATCGCTAGAGCATTAATTAAAGTTCAACCAGGACTTCGTCCAGAACTTAAAGCTGCTGGATTCCTAAGACGTGACCCAAGAGCAGTAGAACGTAAGAAAGCAGGTCGTTCAGGTGCAAGAAAAAGATACCAGTTCTCAAAAAGATAATATTTTCGACTTCATTGTCACAATATACGAAGCCTGCAGCAATGCAGGCTTTTTTTTTTGCCTTTTAGTCCACTCTGTTGTCTACAAATTGTCCGTAGGCATATTTATTTTTAAGGTCTAAAATCCAAATCATGCAGAACTTAGAAGTCATTAAAGTCCGCGGCGCCAGAACGCATAATTTAAAAAATATAAATATCGATATTCCTCTCGAGAAGATCACATGCATTGCCGGGCCTTCGGGTTCTGGTAAAAGTTCTCTGGCATTTCATACATTACTGACTGAATCCAAAAGGCGTTTTATAAATTCCCTTCCAACGGATATGAAATTTTTCTGGGAAATTCCGCACACTGTTGATGTTGATAGTATTTATCCGGTTCTTCCGGCATGGGGACTTCCACAACACAATCCGGTTATTAATTCTCGTCCAGTCGCGCTTGATGTTCTCGGTGGGCATGAACGTGTTCAGAGAATTTTCATGGAGCTTGGCTCATTTGTTTGTCCCGATCATCATGTTCCCTATGAAAAATTCATGGAGCTTGAGACTGTTGTTCAAAAATTAAAAAACGATAAAGGCAATGACGAAGAAGTTTATCATTTGTTTTGTAAGTCCGATGACTACAGAAGTTCTGTGTCGAGTGAGATGAATCCGGCGAGATCATTTGATAAAAATGTTAAAGAGTTTAATGAAGAAGATCCATGGTACGAATTGTTTCGTGTAAAGAAAAAGAATGTCGACAGCATTCTTCCGAAGTTTAAAGAAGTAAAATTGCAGGATGGAGCAGAGCTTTTAATTTACGGATTAAATAACAAGAAAAAAATTCTTTTTAAGAATTCGTTTGAATACAAATGTCCAGTTTGTCATGAAAAATCTCTGGTGCAAAAAATCACAAGTGTTGAAGCACTTTCACCATTGAATGCTCTCGGTGCGTGTCCTGCCTGTGAAGGACATGGTGCGATCCTGGTTTATGACAGGGAAAAACTGGTTAAAGACCCTACTAAATCCATTAAAGAAGGAGCGATTAATTTTTTAAATTTTTCGCATTTTCAGCATTTATTCCCGGCGTTTTTGAAGGAAGCTAAAAAGGCCGGAATTAATCTTGATGTTCCATTTAAGGAATTACCTCAAAGTGTATGGAAGTTTCTTTATGAAGGAAGCGGGAAGTATGAAGGATTCAATGATTATTTTGAATACCTGAAGACGCAGAGATATAAAAAGAACATTCGCATTTATATGAGAAGCATGCAGACAGAAATTATGTGTGAGTCTTGTGATGGCACGCGTGTTTCTGAAGAAGCAGGTAGTGTTACGCTGGTCTTAAAAGAGCGGATTGTTTCTTATAAAGATTTTTTGAAACTAAATCTAACAGACTCTTTTGAAGAATTAAAAAAGATTAAAGTGGAGTTGAAAGCTGTTCTTACCTATGAAAAGTTAATCAGCACGTTCGAAAAACTTGAAAGGCTTTATTGTGTCTCAGTCGACATCGGGCTGGGGCATTTGCAGAATACCAGAAAAGTAAGGTCGATGAGTTCAAGTGAATATCAAAGATTATTGCTCTCTAAATATCTTTCATATGAAGGCTCTCAGTCGCTGTTTGTGCTTGATGAACCAAGTTTAGGACTAAGTTTAACAACACAGAAAAAGCTCGTGGACTATTTAAGAAAACTTCGTGACCAGGGAAACACAATTTTACTGGTAGAGCACTCGGAATATTTAAAGGCAATGTCTGATGAACTGATTTTGATGGGCCCATATGCCGGTGGACGCGGCGGTGAAGTTTTATACCAGGGGAAATATAAGGAAGAAAAAGTAAAACTTCCGGAATTTCATTTTGATCTTGAGACCCCAAAAAATTTTATTGAACTTTGTGATGCTTCAATAAGAGGAATTACAAAAAAGAAAATTGAAATTCAAAAAGATGCAATTAACTGGGTGTATGGAGAGTCCGGGACTGGGAAATCATCTTTCGTAGTAAACATTATTGCCAATGAAGTTAACAAAAAAGTGAACGGAACCCGTCTCACATTTTCAGATTACGAATTTAAAAAGTTAAAAGGCATTAATGACATGACTGATGTCATTGTCATCAATAGCAGTCTGGATAAAATCAGTTCGCGCTCAACTGTTGCAACTTATACTGACCTGGGTGGCTTTGTTCGCAAGTACTTTGCAGGCCTTGAAGTTTCGAAAAAACTTGGATTGAAGGAAGGGCATTTTTCATCTAACTCTGAACTCGGGCAATGTGCGACTTGTGAAGGACGTGGATTAAAAACAGTTGAAATGCATTTCATGGAAGACGTTGAGTTTGTCTGTGAAGACTGCATGGGGAAAAAACTTAAGCCTTATTACGCTAATATTTCCGATGGAACGATGACAGTTTATGAAGCCTTCAGCAAACCGCTTTCAGAAGTTCTCTCACATATTAGGCTTACTCCCAAGGGAAAAAGGATCTGGGAATACTTCAAGATTTTGAAGCTGGATTATCTTTCACTCGATAGAACTCTCGTTTCTCTCTCTGGTGGGGAAAGACAAAGACTACAGTTGCTCTCTCTGTTGGATAAAAAAATTCAGGGGGCCCTTATTATTTTTGAGAACCTTACCAGCGGCCTTTCTCATCACGAATTCCCGCCTCTCGCTGAATTATTGCACCAATTATCTGGCACAGGGAACACTGTTGTGGTGATTGACCAGAATACTTTTTTTGCAAAAATCTCCCATCATCAAGTCGAGTTTTAAATCCAGGGATTTAGAATCTTTCTCTGGTCTCTAAAGTGTCTATTTTTTAGACAATAAAAAACATTCTTTTCCATCAATTCCCCCAGCAAATAACCGATAAAATAGTACTAATTCTCGGGGGGATTATTTGTGAGAAATTTTGCTCTAATCGTATATTTAATGGGATCTCTTTTAAGTCTGTCTGCTCATGCAACTTCTTTCCAGGCCATGCCTCTTGATAAGCTGGTTGAAGAATCGAGTAGTGCTGCTGAAGTGCAGTTGAAAGAGAAAAAATCTTTTATGAACAAAATGGGAATGATTCAAACTGAATATTCATTCACGGTAGGAGAGTCCTACAATCTGGATAACAGTGATCTAGATGGTGAATTATTAAAAATCACCATGACTGGCGGAACTGTAAACGGAGTCACCTCATTCATAGATGGGGCACCGGACTTTTCTGTCGGAGAAAAATCATTTTTACTCTTAAAGAAGATTGAATCAAAAATTTATATCAGCAATTTCACTATGGGAAAATACAAAATCCAGGAAGAAGATGGAAAGACTGTCTATGTTTCGACTGTATTTCCATTTGACACTGATATCGGACAGGTTAAAAAAGACCGTATGATCGACATGATCAAAATGAAATATAAAATTACGAGAATTCCCGATGGTGATCCGCATATGCAACCCTCTATAGATGGAAAACCAGCGAAAACTCTTTTCATGAGAGAAGGTGGTTTTGAAAAACGTGCCCCTGCTCAGGAAGACAACGATACAAAAAATAGTGAGGATGGCGCAATGGCCATGTGGGCGTTTTTTGCACTGTTTATGACAAGTGGCTTTACGATCTGGTGGAAACTAAGAAAAGGTGTGAGCGTATAATTGAATAAATACTCTTCTGGAGTTTTATTTTTTCTCTCAATCTTCATTTGTTTTACAAGTGCAGAAGCTTATGTAAAAAACCTTAGTTCTTTGAATGCGACTGTTCACTGGTCAGGAAATGTTACGACTGTTGATCTCTATGTTAATCCGGCCAACACTCAGGGGTATTCAACTGCTCTGGCCGATTCCATCGCAGCTGGTGCCGTTTCCCAATGGAATGGAAAATCGCGTATTGCAATCAGAAAAAATTCTACATCCGGAACAAATCAAAATGGCGTTAATGAACTCTTTTTCTCTACTGATCCAACAGTTTTTAACGGAACAGGTGTAGTAGGAGTCACCCAGGTTTATTTTAAGAATACCAGCGGTGAAATCCTTGAAGCAGATATTTTAATTAATGATACATTTACCTATTCGACTGATGTTAATGATGTAAATTATCTTGGAAATGTTATCACTCATGAGATGGGACACTTTTTAGGTCTAGGCCATAGTCAGGTTGCAGGCTCAACAATGCTGTATGCACTGGCCAGAGGTGAAAATCAAATTTCAGATGACGATGCCGCCGGAGTGTATTCAATTTATCCGACAGGAGATTCAACGAAGGCTTCACTTACAGGAAAAGTCATTGGTGGTAATGCGCTGATCGGAGTTTTCGGTGCTCACGTACAGGCGATATCTTTGAGCACAGGACATGTGGCCGGCTCTACAATCAGTGATACTGACGGGACTTTTACAATTGATGGTTTAAAGAAAAATGATCAGTACTATATTTACACGAATCCGATCGCATTAATTGGTCTTCCTTCAAAATATAATAACGTCCGGTTTGATTTCTGTGCGACTTCGAAAAAATATCGTGGAAGTTTTTTTCAGTCCTGTGGTTCTTCATTCGAAGGATATCCTGAAGCCGTAAAACTGAATAGTTCAAGCGTGAACGTTGGTAACATTAGTATCCGTTGTGGACTTGATGTGCCTACAGGGTATATGCAGAATAAAAATATATCTCCGGCCACTTTTGATCTGCAGACGAATGTTGTTTCAGGTGTAGGGAATAGTTTTACTGGATATTTTTCTGCACAGGAATTGAGTCTCGGTAAAACTGATTATTTCAAAATGGACTATTCAAATATTGATTGGACTGCACTTTCTGCAAGTGGTGATCTTTATGTTGAATTAAAAGTTATCAATCAGGCACTGTACTCACCATTCAAGGCCGTGATCGGCGTAAAGAATGATGTGAGTAATTATACTGTCAATCCGAAGTACACTCAGGAAACTGATGGATGGATTAATATAGAGTCAATCGTGAGAATTCCGATTACGAGAAACATAGCAAATTCGTCGGATAATAATTTTGAAATTTCAGTTAAACCTGTGTCTGTTGAAACTGTCTCTGCAGGTCTGCCTTACACAAAGCTCGATTATTTTCCTGCTGCAGGATACTTTGAAGATTCTTTGATGTTCTATTTGGTCAGTGCATCTATTGTAAAGGATAATGGTAACGGAACTTTTTCATTGGTATCTTCTAAAAATGATCAATTGAGCGACAACTCTCAGTGCCCAGATGCTACCAACACTTATGCGTTATCAAGTTACACTATAAAAGGTGCATCAACATCATCATCAAAAAAGAAAGATGATGGTATGGCGTGTGGTACTGTCGACATGAGCGGAAGTAACACAGGAAGTGGTCCCGGTGGATTTTTTATTGGTCTCATTTTCAGTCTAATTGTATGCAGTCTTACCTCTTCCATCATTCGAAATAATAAGACAATCTAGGTAGCAAAGCGGCCCTCGCTGATTTATACTTTTTAATAGTATTAAAAGCCTGGGGCCCACATGAAATTTTTGGTTCTATCTCTATCAATTTTTTGCTTAACAACTACTGTTTTTGGTCAGGATCTTCTCAAAGAAAGAATCAGAAAACTAAGCAGTAACAAAACTTCAATCTACATTGAAAAAGGTGTTTTCCATAACGGTGGAGTTAAACTTCAATCGACTTTGAAATCCCTTCGTCAGTCTTACAACCCCAAACAAGGGTTTGAAAGAATCGTAATTGATTTTTCTACTAATCAAATTCCGAAGATCTATGGACACATGTCGAGTGAAGATAGAAAGTTGTATCTGGATATTTTCGAAACAACGATTGCCAAAGATTTAAAAACTGTTGAGAGCACTCGTTACATCGAAAAAATCAATTTCTTTCCTATTGAATCAAACCATATCTCGATGGATATGAAACTTAAGAGCAAAGTGATCGCTGACGTTTTTTACCTGGAAAACCCCGGCCGCCTAGTAATCGATCTAAAAAATTAATTTCCTGGAGTTGAATAATGTCAGATTTAGAAAGTGATTTTCAAGTAAAGTTAAAACCCGCAAACAGTAAAGATGATCTTCCGAAATTGCCGGAAGTCGTAGTCATTATTCCAATCATGAACAGCCCGATTTTTCCGGGAATGATTGCTCCTATTATTCTGAGCGAAGAAAAGTTCACACCGGAACTCGATGAAGCTCTTTTAAAGTCAGGTTATGTTGCTCTTAACTTAGTTAAGAATGATTTAAAAGACGAAGACGGATCAGTGATCCCTGAAGAAGATATCGATTTCGATAAAAAAGAAATCAAGTCCGGGGACATTTATAAAGTAGGTGTTCTTTGTAAAGTCGTTAAGAAGTTAAAGCTTCCTGACGGTTCAGTGAATGTACTGGTTCACGGTATGAAGAGATACAGAGCTTCAGAAATTTTATCTGAGTCTCCAATTTTACGTACACGCATCGAAGTGTTCGATGATATTTTAGAAACTGATGAAGAACTTGATGCTTACACAAGATCGGTAATCAATCAGGTTAAAAAACTTTCTGAAATCAATCCATACTTCAATGAAGAGATGAAGCTTGCGATGTTAAACTCGCCGTCACCAGGATCTCTTGCAGACCTTGTGGCCTTCGCTATCTCTCTTGATATCCCTGAAGCTCAGGACTTTTTAGAAACACTTGTTGTTAAAAAAAGATTTGCAAAACTTCTTGTATATTTAAAACGTGAAAAAGATGTAGCTGACATTCAAAAGAAAATTTCTGATGAAGTTAACGATAAAGTTAATAAGTATCAGAGAGAGTATTTCCTTCGTGAGCAGTTAAAAGTCATCCGTTCAGAACTTGGAATGGAAGAGG
>JACMNL010000001.1 GCA_014378525.1 Bacteriovorax sp. | reverse complement strand
CAGTTGTTGCAAAAAAATTCAATCACAAGGTCGGCGATCCGATTATCATCTCGCACGGGATTTCTGCTCAGGCGATTTTATCTCATGACAACACTCCGTTACGCATTGTCGGAATCATGAAACCTACTTCGACGCCGCTTGATACCGGAGTTTACATTACTCTTCAAGGGATGGAAGCGATCCACTTTGGCTGGGAAACCGGAGTCCCGAGCGGAGATAAAATCAATCCCGACAGATTTAAAAAAGAAAATATCCAGATCACTCAGCTGACATCTTTCATGGTAAAGCTGAAATCGCGTATCGCAGTACTTCGCATGAGACGCGATATCGACAACTATATGGATGAGCCGATTATGGCGATCATTCCGGCACTTTCCCTGCAAGAAATGTGGGAAACGATAGGCTATGTTGAACAGATTTTATTTCTGGTGAGCCTTTGTGTTCTTTTAGTCGGTGTTTTAAGTATTCTGATTTCTCTTTATACTTCGATCAACGAAAGAAGACGTGAGATGGCGATTTTAAGATCGCTGGGCGCGAGTTCAAGACACATTTTCTTTTTACTGATTTATGAATCAAGTTTTCTCGTGCTCGCTGGCTGCGTTTTAGGTGTGATCTCGATGTACGGACTTCTCTTTTTCGTTCGTCCATGGCTTGAGTCAAACTTCTCGGTTTATCTTCCTATAGAAGCTCTGTCATCGACTGAATGGATCTACCTTGGCCTGATTTTTGTGGTTGGTACACTTGCGGGACTTATTCCTGCGATCAAGGCCTACATGAACTCGCTTCAGGATGGATTGACTATCAAGATTTAATATATAAAATAAATTTATATGTTAGATACATTCAAAGACTTATTTAAATTTCTAGGCCGCCATAAAAAATGGTGGCTTCTTCCAATACTCATCTTTTTGATTCTGTTTGGTGCGCTGGTAATTTATGCACAAGGGACGGCGGTGGCGCCGTTTGTATATTCGTTTTTTTAACTAGAACGGTTCTTCAAAAGTAGAGATTTCGTTTTTCATAACCATCGTCGAATTAACTTTTCGAAATTCTTTTTTAAGTCGATCTCGTTTAAACATTCTAAAAATCAACCCGACAGTAGTAAAAATTAAAATATAAACAAAGGTGAACAAAATTGTGCTGTTAATTTTCCCCATGACTTCGCCAACGGCGATCCATCCTTTTCTGGGATAAATTAAAAGTTTAGGTGTCAGCATTCCAACAATGAAAATTGCAGCAGCTATATAAATCAGAACATGGTTATAAGTTTTGGCCTTTAGATAAGGAATTCCAAACCCAATGACTAAAAACCCAATCGTCAGAATTAAGGCAAATATTCGTAAATCTTTTGCTGCCGGGGCCCTAGTCTTCTGCATAAGCGCTCTCCCATTTCACGTCTGTCACTTTTGATGTCTGTTCATTTTTGGTTAACAGAAAATTTTCCAGTACAAGCGTATCCATACCTGTCGTCATAAAACACTTTAACGCCTGAATCGGAGTGCACACAATCGGCTCTCCTCTCACGTTAAACGAAGTATTGATCAACACCGGGCAATCCGTTTCTTTTTTAAATGCCGAGAGCAATGCATGAACTCTGGGATGAATATCCCGGTCAACGACCTGAAGTCTTGCCGATCCATCAACGTGAGTTATGGCCGGGAGATTTTTAGTTTTAGATTGAGTCGTGAAAAGCATGTAAGGACTTTCATCTTCTTTTTTCCAGTCAAAATAATCTTCAACATATTCTTTCAAAACTATCGGAGCAAAGGGCCTGAACGATTCACGCTTTTTAATAGCAAGATTCATTGTCGATTGCATTTCCTTCGAACGGGCATCTCCAATAATCGAACGGGATCCTAATGCACGCGGACCGAACTCCATTCTTCCCTGGAAAAATCCTACGACTTTTTCTTTTGTCAGATGATTCTGAACCAACTCGGAATCCAGATCGTTTTCATTTGCGAATTCAGTGTAGAGAAAATGGTGTTTATCCAGTGTGGATTTAATTTCGGCAGATGTGAACGCAGGGCCGAGAAATGATCCTTTCTGGAAATTTTTGGAAATTAAACGCTCTTTTTTCAGGTGCAGATGATAATAAGCAAGAGCACATCCTAACGCTCCTCCGGAGTCACCTGAAGCTGGCTGAACTGCAATTTTCTCGAAGAGGCCCGACTTAAGAAGAACTCCATTAGCGACACAGTTAAGTGCTACTCCGCCGGCCATCACTAAGTTTTTTTCATTCGTCATCTTTTTTACAGCTTTTGCGAGATGAAGAACGACGTCTTCAGTTACTGCCTGAACAGAAGCGGCAATGTCTTTATGAAATTGAGTTATCGTATCTTCAGATTTTCGTGGTGATTCGCCGAAAAGTTTTGAGAACTCTTCCGAAAACATTCCCTCTTCTGAAGTGAAATTAAAATACAATAAATTGAGCTGGAAACTTCCGTCATCAAAAAGAGCAATGAGATTTTTGTGTATGAGATCTTTGTAAACTGGTTTTCCATAGGGAGCTAGCCCCATCATTTTATATTCGCCGGAATTCACTTTAAAGCCTAAATAGCCGGTGAAAGTTGAATAAAAAAGTCCAAGTGAATGTGGAAACTGGATTTCAAATAATGGTCTGATGTTATTTTTATTTCCAACCCAGGCGCTGGCACTCGCCCACTCACCTACGCCGTCGATACATAGTATCGCCGCACTTTCAAACGAGCTTGGGTAAAAAGCAGAGGCCGCATGTGAAAGGTGGTGTTCGCTGAAAAAGACCGGTGGAAATTTTTTTCCATTAGTTAGTTTTTTGAGTCCATCACGTAACATTTTTTTGAAATAGATCTTTTCTTTAAGCCAGACAGGCATTGCACGTAAAAAAGATTTTAATCCTGACGGTGCGCTGGAAAAATAAGTTTCGAGCAATCGGTCGAATTTTAAAATAGGTTTATCGTAAAAAACGACAGCATCGATATTGTCTAAAGTAATATTCGCCTGAGTCAGGCAAAAATGAATTGAATGTCCGGGAAATGAACTGTCGTGTTTTTTTCGGCTGAAACGTTCTTCTTCGGCCGCAGCTATTATCTCCCCGTCTTTTAGTAAAACGGCAGCACTGTCGTGGTAAAAACATGAGAGACCCAGCGTATACAATTCTTAAAACCCTTGTTAAAATAGTTGTAATGAAATTATACTTACTACTTTTTACATTGCTATTTAATTCTCGTGTACTTCATGCGGTAGAGTTAGAGTCAGAAGCTAAGATATTCAATTATGTTAACTCAAACAATATCCGAGTTGAAAACATTTATTACATCACTGCGATTCCTCACCAAATTCTGAGTGATCAGAATCAGGAATTATTTAGCTCGATTAATCCCTTCGAACCATTTAATCATATTCATCATATTGCTAAAGTTAATAATCAATTAATCTATGACCAAACTTATGAGACCGCTGAACTGGGATTAAGAACAATAAGTAGTGACCAATATAATCCCAATGCAAATAAGCATCTTATTATCGCAGGCGACTCCAATACTTTTGGCATTGGGGTCAAACAAGAAGAAACATTACCAGTTTTGCTTTCAAAAAAAATGACTGATTACCATCCTTATAATTTTGGAATAAGAGGTGGTGGCCCACACAATACTTTGGCGATGCTTGAATTTATGCCATGGAAAAATTTAATCAATGAACCAGCTGGGATTTTTATTTATAATTATTATGATTTTTTAATAGATAGAGTAATTGGGTCTAAAGATTATCTAGACTGGATGAAAGGAAATGCTCCTTATTATCAATTGAACTCTAGTGATGAAGTCGAGTATGCTGGAAATTTTGGTGACCTGATTATTTCAAAAATATTTATGGTCATTAGTTCTGTAAAATGGCTCAACTCTTTATTTCCTGTACTTCCCAGGCACCGGTACCAACACTCAATCTTACTGGGTAAAGTTTTTCTTAAAATGCAGTCTGAATATAAAAGTAAATTTCCCGATGGTAAATTTATTGTGGCCATCAATTATATATTTGATGAACTTGTACCAAATCGATTAAAAGAGTTAGAAGAAGAGTTAAAATTAAATCACATCAAATTCATAATAATTCCCAAACAAATGCAAAATATTCAGATTAGATATCCTGAAGAAAATCATTTGAATGTAAACGGCCATAAAACAGAAGCAGAATTATTTCTTAAAAATCTCCCTTAAGGAACCAGGAAGTGGCCTGGTTCAATTAAGAATTTCACTAGAGCTCCTTAGAAGTTTTTTCTTTTTACCAGATAGTTAGCAATGAAAATATATACTGCTGAAATGACAATCAAATGCAAAGTCTGCTCCCAGATCACAAGTCCTGTAGCGTCCCCTGCCAGCAAGCTGCTTGAAACTTTATCTAGGAAAGTTATTCTTGGAAATAAATAATAGAAAATTAGACCGATGGCACGAAGGCCAGTCATGTTCTGAAAAAATTCATTGTAAGGAATGCTTGAAAACGTTGTGAACGCGGCAGCGGCCGTAAGCGAAGTAACAAAAGTCATAAACAGTGCGCCGATCTTATTCATCATCAAAGAAAATAAAGTCGCGATGAAAATAACAATTAAAAGATACAAACATAACACCAGAAAACTTAAAAAGTGATTCGGTGTAAAGATGATTTTCTTGAAGGCCACTGAAAATAACACAGAAGAAAGAATATATGAATAAGCATAGTACGCGAGTACCAGGAACCAAGTTCCGATGACTCTGATGAAAAAATATTCTGTACGGCTGATAGGGAATGAAAGGTACTGATAAATAATATTGTTCTGGAAATCAGAACGGAAAACGCTGACACCAAAAATCGCAGCAATAATAAAACTGATGCTGTTTAATATTCTAAAATTAACTGAAAGTGTATTAATCCCGCTTATGCTGATGTCTCCGCCCATTTGAGTCGAAACCATGCTTAAAACTAAATGCCCTAAAATAATCGCCACCGTCGTTGCTACAAAAATAAAAATTAAAGTCTTGCTGCGAACTTCTTTCAACATTGTATCAATGATCATTGCTTTATATTGTGCTTTCATTATGCTCTCCCTCCGTTAACCATTTTATAAAAGAAATCATCCAGCGATTTTTCTTTTGCTAAAACTTCCGATACCGGACCGTTGAAAAGTAATTTACCTTTATTTAAGATCGCCACTTCATCACACAACTGCTCCATCTCTAAAAGAATGTGCGAGTTGATGAAAAGTGTTTTTCCCTGCTCTTTTAGCTCTCTGATAATATCCTTTAATTCCCTGATACCGATCGGGTCCAGTCCTGAGAATGGTTCATCGAGAATAATCAAATCGTTTTTACCGATGAGAATACTGGCAAGACCCACTCTCTGCATCTGTCCTTTAGACATTCTCGACAATTTTCTGTTGGCGAGTTCAGTGATCTGCAAACGCTCTAAAGCTGCATCAACCTGATCCTTTAATTCCTGACCTCCAATGCCTTTCATCTTTCCAAAAAATTCCAGAACACCGCTTGCTGTATAGAAAGGAAAGAACGTAAACTTTTCTGCGATGAAAGCGACGCCCTGACGTGAATTTTTATCGTTTACATTAAAGCCGTTGATTTCGATTGAGCCGGAATCGCTGTGCATAAGATTAAGCATTAGCTTTACCAGAGTTGTTTTACCGGCGCCGTTGGGGCCTAGAAGCGCAAAGATTTTTCCCTGTTGTATTGTGAGACTCACGTTTTCCAGTGAAAACTCTGAACCATAGGACTTAGTAATATCATTAATCTTTATAAGATCCATAAAACCTCTGCTTGAGATAAAAAAAGCTCTGGCCTCTATGGTATTATTCTCCTACGCTTTTTTAAAGGGAAATTCGCACTTTTTTAGGGAGTTCACATGAGTCAGTCTATTTATGATTTTTCTGTCATTGATATCGATGGAAATACGCAGTCGCTAAAAAAATATGAAGGAAAAACTTTATTGATTGTGAATGTGGCCTCGAAATGTGGATTTACTTCACAGTACACAGAGCTGGAGCAGATTTATAAAGAGTATAAAAACTCCGGGTTTGAAATCTTAGCTTTCCCCTGCAATCAATTCGGAGCTCAGGAGCCGGGTGATGCTGAAGAGATCAAATCTTTTTGTTCACTGACATATCAGGTGGACTTCCCGCTTTTTGCCAAAGTGGATGTGAACGGCGACAACGCTGCTCCGGTGTATAAATATTTAAAGGAATCTCTTCCGGGGATTTTAGGACTTAAGGCCATCAAGTGGAACTTCACTAAATTTTTGATCGATAAAACGGGAAAACCTGTTCAAAGATATGCACCGACTGATAAACCTCTGGCGATCGTGAAAGACGTTCAGAAAATTCTTTAATTTCTTTTAGAAAGATATTCGTCTACAGCGTCCAGTGTTTTTAAAACCACCAGGCGTTTCGACTGGATTTTATCCATATCGAGGTCAGATTTTCCTGCAATGATAATATCTGTGGCAGGATTTAACTTCATGGATAATTTTTCCACATAATTCTGAAAATGTGATTTTCCCATTTGAGTAAAAACATTCGTAGGGCCAACGATGACCATATTGGCTTCGAGAGATTTAACAATATCGCCGACAGCTTCGTAAGTCATATCAGGGCCAAGATAAGTGTAATTCAGTCCGTAGTGATTGCATAAAAGACCAACAGAGCCCAGACCTAAATCAGTCATGTCCCCTTCCATTCCGCTCACAACAACATTGATCGTACTTTTTTCACGTCGGTCAATCGGGTGATAAAGATTAAGGCCCATGTGAAATTTCATCAAAGATCTCAGGGCCTGTTCCTGATTGGAACTGTAAGCACCACTGGCGAGAGCTTCGGCCATTGAAAGTGACAGTGGATGTAAAATCCCCATAGCAAAATCTTTTGGTGATAAAATATTTTTTAATTTACCCAGCTCGAGTGAGATGACATCAAGTTTATAATTTTTCAGTGCAAAATTTAAAATGGGAAGTGACTGGGCCGGGTCTGCAGTAAGCTTCGTGTCATTGACCAGATTGAAGTCATTAACTTCGAGACTCTCTTCACTTTTTCCCAGGTCCACCAGTTGTGCTTTAAGTTCAGGAATAGAAAGGCCTGCCACTTTAGAAATCGTATAGCCCAGCAGGCACAACTCACTGAGCAGCATTAATTTTTCAATGTCAGTTTTAGAATAAGTACGATGCCCGGAAGAGTCGCGCTCAGGCTCTAACGCCTTGTAGCGTTTTTCCCACGCACGAATGGTATGAACTCCCACGCCAGAAATTTTTGACGCCATTTGAATAGTATAAGTAGTACTGACCAATTAAAATTTCCTTCACGTCTATATTTTGTCTGAGTAATTGTATCATCAACATTCTGGTAAAAATAGAACTTAAACCTATAATGACTCAAGAATAAGTTAAACAGAGGAAGAACATTGAAAATTTTAATTACGGGTGCAACGGGATTTGTGGGAAGTGCTTTGGCCGAAAAACTTTTGGCCGATGGTCACGAACTAAATATTCTCACTCGTGACAGTAATAAATTACCGGCAGTCTTTAAAGATTCACGCGTACATGCTTTCGAATGGAGAGACACTAACTCACTTCCTCCAGCTGAATCTATCAATGGCATCAATGGTGTCATTAACCTGATGGGTGAAAATATTTCAGCTAAAAGATGGAGCGATAATCAGAAAAAGAAACTTCGTGATTCCCGTGTGCAGTCGACAATTAATTTGACGACACTTCTTGAACAACACTTAAGCACTCCCCTTGATTTTTTTATTTCGGCCTCTGCGGTAGGAATTTATCCGGTGAATCTTGAAACCGTGATGACTGAAGAATCTCACGCCGGAAGAAATTTTCTGGCAGAACTATGCAAAGAATGGGAGGCCGCGGCCTACACGCTAAAAAAAGTAAAGAGAACTGTGATCATCAGAACAGCTGTTGTTTTAGAAAAACACGGTGGCGCTCTCGCTAAAATGCTTCCCCCCTTTAGACTTGGTCTCGGCGGTCCAATTGGTGACGGCAATCAGTATATGAGTTGGATTCACCTGGATGATTTAGTGAACCTTTATGCAAAGGCCGCAACTGATTCATCATTTGCAGGCGCCTATAACGGAACTGCTCCACATCCGGTACAAAATTTTCATTTCACAAAAGCTATGGGTAGTGCTCTTCACAGACCGACACTTGTTCCGGTTCCAGGTCTTGCCTTAAAAGCGGCCTTCGGTGAAATGTCGTCTGTCATTCTTGATTCACAAAAAGTTGTATCGTCGAGACTTCCCGAAACAAGTTATTCATTCCGCTATGAAACGATTGAATCGGCCATGGCAAAAATTTTCGGCAAATAAGAGTGAAAAAAAGTTTATGCTGGATTAGAAGAGATCTCAGGCTTCATGACCATTATGCTTTAAGAGAAGCACTTCATGAAGCCGACGAATGCCTGGTTGCTTTTATTTTTGATGAGCTTATTTTAGATAAGCTTCACAATAAAAATGACCCGCGTATCACTCTCATCTTTGACTCACTTAAAGAAATTGAACATGAACTTAATAAACATGGGTCGAGTCTCATCGTGAGATTCGGCAACCCTGTGGAAGAAATTCCTAAGATTGTCAGTGAATTTAAAGTTGATGGTCTCTTTTTTAATCACGACTATGAACCCTACGCTCATAGGAGAGATACAGAAGTTGAAAAAATTCTTCGCGCTAAAAATGTAGAAGTATTTCATTATAAAGATCACGTTTTCTATGAAAAAAAAGAAATTCTCAATGGCTCAAGAGAAATCTATAAAGTTTTCACACCCTATAAAAATAAATGGCTGGAAACTTTTCGTGCTCAGGAAGAACATATTCCTGAATATAAATGCAATCTGAAAAAACTCTCTGAAATTAAAAATTCAAAAAATATTCTAGATCACGACTGGTTAACTGAAATCGGATTTCTGGAAACGGAATGTGTTTTAACGGGTGGATCAAAAGAAGCTTTAAAGCGTCTGGAAAATTTTGAAAACTTTATTACCAACTATAAAGAGGCCAGAGACATTCCCGCTCTCGAGCAGACATCAAATCTCTCGGCCTACATCCGCATGGGAAATCTTTCCATCAGAGACATGATCCGCCTTGCAGTTGAAAAAGATAATGCCGGATACGCCACCTGGCTTTCAGAAATTATCTGGCGCGATTTTTATCAGATGATTTTAGAGGCCTTTCCTCATGTAGATAAACACTGCTTCCGTGAAGAGTATGACAGTATAAAATGGTTGGGCAAAAAATCAGACTTTGAAAGCTGGTGTGACGGACAAACTGGCTACCCACTCGTCGACAGTGCCATGAGATGTTTGAACACCACAGGGATGATGCATAATCGACTTCGCATGGTTGTCGCCTCTTTTCTCACAAAAACACTGCTTATCGACTGGAGACTCGGCGAAAAATATTTTGCAGAAAAATTATTAGACTATGACATGGCCGCCAACAACGGTGGCTGGCAATGGAGTGCTTCGACCGGTGTCGATGCCCAGCCTTACTTCAGGATTTTTAATCCTTATAATCAGTCTGAAAAATTTGATCCCAAAGGAATTTACATCAGACAATGGTGCCCGGAGCTTGCGAATTTTTCCAACAAGTCCATTCACTCTCCCCACGACACTGAAATGGAAGAGCAGCTGGGCGCAGGTTGTGTGATCGGACACAATTATCCACATCCCATTGTAGGATACAAACTGCAAAGAGACCGTGCTCTTTCCATGTATAAAGCTGTTAAATAATTTTTTTAAGCTTCTGTGATATTCGTCGATCCGTTTGAAACTGGAACTCCAAACTTTTCGCCGTCTTTGATAATTGTTTTCGGCAGAACGGCAACATTGGGAGCAACCACAGCTTTTTCCCCGATTGTTACACCACCTAAAATTTTTGCAGACAGGCCGATCATCGCACCTTTTTTAATCACAAGTTTGTCGATGATAAGAAATCCTTTCATCCCGTAGTGGGCCATCATATATGCAGATCCACCGATGGTTACATAATCCCCCAGCTTGATTAAGCAAGGGTCAGAAATATTAGATGAGTTGATCATGACACCTTTTCCGATTTTCATTCCCATAGCTCTGAAAAAGAAAATATTCATCGGCGAAGGAGTCAAAAAATCTAAAACGGTATAACGAACCAGGTATGTAAGAGCGTTGTGATAAAACCACGGAATCGATTCAATCGAAAACCATGCACCTCTGTAACTTTTTACGAAAGGTAAACAAGGAGCATTCATGATCGGAACAATGATGATCAATGAAAAAATAAAGGCGATGAAAGCTCCTCCACCACAAAGTCCGTAACAGAATGCTTTAAGAACAAACGGGTAATTCACGACATGATCACCGGCCCATTGAAACAGCATAATCCCCGGAGTCATTGCAACGGCAATACAGAATATAAAGACAGCAGCGATCGGAACAAGTAATAAAACAAATCCCAGTGTCGAAAAACGACGGAAAATGTTTTCAATATGCGCGCCCGGTCCTTTTTTTGTAGAACTGGTAGAATTAATATCTGCTTTTTCCGCTTGCGCGGGTTTCGTTTCACTCACTAAGGAATCCTTTCTAATATTTTTTACTATTTCATTTTCTATAGTTTAATAAAGTTTGTAAACTATTCCCCTATGTCAATTCAAAGAAATATTAAGACTGCTAAAGAGATTTTGATTTTCTCTTTACCCATTATCGCAGGACAGATCGGCCAGATGCTCTTTGGTATCGGAGATGTGCTAGTAGCGGGCCGCTATTCCAGCCTTGCTGTCGCCTCTATCGGTGTGGCCGCTATGATTTTTGCTCCGGTTCTGATGATCGGTATTGGTCTTCTCCTTTGTACCGGCCCTCTCGCCTCGCAGATCAAAGGTCAGGGAAAAAAAGATCCTTCATTTCTATTTAACGCCTATTACGTCAGCTTTTTTCTCGCACTGATTTTGAGTTCATTGCTCTATTTCTGCGACTTCTATATTAAATATTTCAATCTCAACCCGGAGATTGTCCCTCACGTTATATCCTTTTTAAAAATTACTTCCGTTTCGCTTTTTCCTGCTTTCGTTTTTCAGGCGACCAAAGACTACCTGCAGGCCTATGGCAAAGTTATGATTCCCAACGGGATTATTCTTTTCTACAACGTGATTAACGTACTTCTGAATATAGTATTTATGTTTGGCCTGAAAAACTTTAAAGGTTTTGGAATCGAAGGTTCTGCAATTGCGACATTAATCTGCAGATTTTTAATGGCCATCACAGTTTTCATTTACATGCGTTCTGTGACTGAATTTAAAATGCATCAGAATATTGAAACCATCAAAAAAATTCTGAGACTCGGCATTCCGATTTCTTTCACAATTTTATGTGAAGTTCTAATCTTTGCTGTCGTCACAGTTTTAGTCGGTGGGATGAGCCTGGTTGCTTCTGCCTCACAAAGTTTAGTTATGAACATCACTTCACTTACATTCATGGTACCACTGGCGTTGGGTAGTGCGATTTCTGTTCTCGTCGGTGAACAGATGGGAAAAAAATCTGTTGAAGGTATTGTCCGTTATTCGATGGGGGGGATGACTCTTACGATTTTTTTACAGATTGTTTTTGCTCTCATGTATTTAACAATCCCGCATCTCGTGATGGGACTTGCGACTAAAGATTATCCGGTCATCGTTTACGGAAGTGGACTTTTATTCTGGGTGGGAATTTTCCAGATCCCCGATGGACTTCAGGTAGTTTTATCAGGAGTCATGAGAGGCCTCAATGAAACCCGTGTACCAATGTTAATGGGAATCGTTTCTTACTGGGTGATCGGTCTACCGATTGGAACTTATCTCGCTTATACGCGCATGATGGAAGCACGCGGCCTGTGGATCGGACTTGCGATCGGTCTTACATGTATGTGTATTTTTCTTTTATTCTTTTATCAAAATAGAATTAAAAAACTACGTCAGACAATTCAAAATTAACTTCTTTTTTATTAAGCGGATTGATAAACTTTAGCTGATAGGCCATGAGCCTGATACCCTGGTCATTTTTATTTCCCACACCATATTTCGGATCGCCTACCACCGGATAACCAAGTTCTTCAAAGTGACGTCTGATCTGGTGCAGTCTTCCCGTATGAATTTGTGCGAGAATAATTGCTGTATATTCTTTTTGCTCTAAGATTTTAAATGTCGTGCGCGCTTCTTTTCCATCAACTTTAAAATTGATATCAAGGCCATCAGGAAATTGTTTCTGGATATTTCCCAGCACTTCTACTTTATAAAATTTATTAACGATTCCCTGCTGCCACAAAGTTGAAAAAGACCCGGCCGCATGATGAGTGTATGCAAACAGCATGAGCCCGTGAGCTTCGCGGTCCAGTCTGTGAACAAGAAATGCTTTCCCCTTGGCCTGCTCAACCTGTCTCAAAATACTGGCGTGATCACCGAAGTCTGTACCCTGAGATAAAAGCCCGGGAGGTTTATACCAGAGTCCCCATTCTTTTTCTGAATGAACTTCTCTTGCCTGCGGAATTTCTAAAGTTAAAAATTTTGGATCGAAAAAAAATTCGATGTGTGATTCTAAAGTCAGTGGAGTCGTTGCTCGTCTTGTGCGAACTCTTTTTGATGAGACCAGTTTTCTAAGCCAGACGCCGCCGTTGTTTAAAACTTTTTTGAGTGTCGTCTTTGATAGTTTTGTATGCAGTTCCAGAAAATCAATGAGAACCAAGGGGTCACCCTCTTTCACACTTTTTTTCATCGTAAATGGTTTTGATGATATTTCGTTCACTGATTTTCCAAAAAAAAGGCCCAATAAATCTATTGGGCCTTTTTAACTTATTTATTCAAAAAAGACTACTGATTCATTAATGCTCTGTAAGCGTCCACTCGTCCACCAGACATAGAAGCAGATTTTAATTTCGCAGTCTGAGTCGAAGTTCTTACAAGTCTTTCTCTTACCTGAGCAGGCGTTAATCCCGGCTCTTGTGAAAGAAGAAGACCTACAACTCCCGAAACGTGAGGAGCGGCCATCGATGTTCCCGACATGTTCGCATACGCACCTTTTGTCGTTGAAAGAATATTTGATCCCGGAGCTGTAACGTGAACAGTTTTTAAACCGTAGTTAGAAAAACTTGATTTCGCTCCCTGAGAAGTGAATGCACCAACAGAGATCACGTTTGAGACATCATAGTTTGCAGGATAACTTGCAGTTGAATCATTGTTGCTCGATTCATTTCCGGCAGCAGCTACGAAAACAATTCCTGCCTGTTCAGCTGCAGTGATAGCATCAAGAAGTGACTGTTCTTTTTCTCCGCCCCCCCATGAGTTCGACATAACCTGCACTTTTCTTTTGATCCCGTAATCGATCGCACTGATGGCATCGATTGTTTCGCCAGACCCAGCATCAGATAAAAATTTAATCGCAACAATTTTTACGTTCGCCATTACACCAGCTACACCGATTGAATTGTGTGAAGCTCCGATAACACCGGCACAGTGAGTTCCATGCCCGTGTCCGTCAGCAGGATCACCATCTTTATTTGCGAAATCGTATCCGTAAATATCATCGATGAATCCGTCGCCGTCATCATCAACACCAGGCTTACCGTTTAGCTCAGCAAGATTTACATCCATCTGTCCTTTTAAGTCGGGGTGATTGTAATCTACACCTGTATCGATAACTGCGATTCTCACAGTATTGTCACCAGTCGCACCTTTTGTAATGTCCCATGCTTTTGCGACGTTGATATCTTCACCGGCAACTCCAGGTGAAAAAATTCCACCGTTTTTACCAGTGTTCGTCATACCCCATTGTTTTCCAAACATAGCATCCATAGGTGAAGCTTTATCACTGTTAATTGTAATGATGTAGTTTGGTTCAATGTATTCGATCTCTGGATTGTTAGCTAAAGTCTGCATCGCTTTATCAGACAGGCCTTTATTTGTTTCAAGGCGTCCGAATGTCCCGAATGATGTCGGAGCAATCTTTGTCACGTGACCATAATTTGAAACTGCTTTTGAAGATAAAAAGTTTGATCCCTTTTTTACTTTTACAATGTAACCGTTAAATGGTGTTGCTTGAGCTGCAGTGGCAGCGAGGAAAGTTAGTACTGCTGTAACAAGAAGTTTTGAATTCATATATCATCCTTGATTTATGTTTTAGTTAATCAATGTTCGCGAGCTTCACACAGTTGTGCAAATCAATTGGATGTATGTCAGAAAATGTTTGGGAATATCCGATCGTCCGACTACGTTTTACTCGCAGTATTTTACGATTGTCTGCTCTTTTGCAGACGCAGGAGTTCTCTTGAAATTAATTGTTACTTTCGGACTTGATGTGAATGAAAGGAATTCAATTTTTTTCACCGGCCACTGACTTCCTTTAGAGGCCTTGTCCTGTACGTATGAAAACCCGCCAGAGATAAAGTTATCTTCTTCAAGAAATAAAGTTTCTGTGCCGTATTTATCATTCGTCACAATAAGTTTTAAATTATCAGGAGTAAAAACGAACGATGATTTTTGTCCGTCGATTGTCTCTTTAAATGAGCATTCATAATCTTTAGAAGCAAGCTTACGAGTTTCCTCTGTATTCTTATATGATGAACAAGAAGAAAGAACACCTAATACCAGAACCGATAATGCCAAAGATTTATTTTTCACACAAACTCCTTAAAGTACTTGGTTTCTTATCGAGTATTTGACCAAAAAACTTTAATAATTAAACTTTTTAATCAAGTATTCCGATAAGTAGCTTAGATTTCGTGTTTTTTACCAGAAGGGAGTATTCTCGTGAATGTTAAATTGAAATTTAAGCCGCTCTTTTTAGCTGTAGTAATGATGGCATCAATGACCGTCTCCCGAGGGGTCTATGCAGAAGACTGCATGCAGATCATAAAGGAAATGCTGGTCTCGTTTGATAAAAAAACGGCAGAAACAATTGATCTCGATGCCAATGTCAATCACAGGAATTTCATCGCACAGTTTGCGAAGAAAAATAAAATACCTGTCTTCTTAAAACAAAACTCCAGGGGTGTAGATATACCCGTCATTCTTTTAAACAAAGACACCGGAAAAAAACTGGAAAAATTTTTAGCTAACAGTTTCGGAACGGAAGTCGCACTTCAACCCGACTACAATAATGACCACGGACTTCTTCGCGCAGGAAAATATATTATCGACCTCGATTCACCAGGAGCGCGCGGATACGGTGAAATTGAAGAAACAGGTCTTGCATGGAAAAATGTTGATTCATACCTGGCACGCAGAACAGTTCAGTCGAGCCCGACGCTGGAAGTTTCTTATCTGTTAACTCCCAATGAAAAAAGTATTATCGACTATTATCAAAAAGTAAGAAGAGCGGCACTCTTCCGTGTGAAATTTTCTTTCGGTGGATACGACGGCCCTGACTACCCTAACCTTTTAAAGAACGGTGGTGAGCACTGTTTTATTTTCTGTAAAGCTCAGGGTGTTTACAACCAGTCTTCAGAAATCAGATCACGTTTAATAAATCTTGGTATCACTGATCCGGATGCACTTTTACAAGATGCCAAAGCTAAACTTGCTATCCAGCAGGTTCAGGACATCATGAACGAAACAGAACCTAATGACCTGCACTCATTTATGTTGAGTGACAAGAGCATGCTGAATCTGTTTAAAGATTTTTATCCAAAAACAGTCAAGACAGACAAAGACCGTCTCGACATTCTTAACTGGATCATCTCATACGACAGTACAAAAAAATATGGTGCCGTCATGAAAGATTTAGGAGTGAGTGGTGATTATGGTATCGGCGATGCCATGAACTCCAGAGCGAGCGTCATCTTCATTTACGATGAAGGCGCTGACCCTGCAGCATTTAAAAACGCAACATATACTAATAACGGAAAGATGGTCAGCTGGCCTCAAACTAAACAATACCCGGTAAACTAATTATGACAAAAAAATTAAACTCATTTTTTCTTCTCGTCACAATGCTGTTTTCGTTTTCTGCTTTTGCAGATCCATGCCTGGATCTCGTTAAAGAATTGATCGTGAAAAAAGACTTTCCCGGCATGGAAAAAACCGGAGAACTCGTCGGCAGATTAAAATCATTCGCCGATAAAAACAAACTTGCATACCAGATCCTGGAAGTCGGTCCTGTAGAAAGAAGAGTTCAGAAACTTTTCGTTGCACTCGACATGAACGATGAAGCGATGGTCGCAAAATATCTGAAAGAATTTAATCTTGAAGATGAAAAAAAACCAACACTCGCTCTTGAATTTGGTTTCGAAGTTGTAAACGAATACGTATCAGGAGTACTTCGTACTTCACCTGATCCTACAGCGCCCATATACCGCTGGGGTAAACATGACCTCGCCAGAAATGTCTGGGCACAGGAGTGGATGATTAAAGGTGGTTTCGACCGTTATCCAAAAAGAAAAGAAAACCCGATCTGGGGTTATTCACACTTAATTCAGTTAAATCAGGATGAAGCGAAAAACGTAAAATTCTTCCTCGACAACCCTCTTGAGCGCGGGCCATGTAAGTCAGATAACTGCGTTGCATGGACAGCAAGTATCGAATTAGGAAAAACCGCAAAAGGTGCAACAGACGAAGAACGTAAATATTTATTTAACGAACTTGGTGTATCACGTTCATCTGCCCATTATGAAATCGGCCGCCGCTTAATGCACGCTGCGAGTGAACGTCACTCTGGTGTTGTCGTTTTCGTAAACGGTGAAGCAGGATTAAAAACTTTCGAAAAAGAATTATTAAAATTCCTGCCTCCTGAACCACAGATCCCTTACACTAACATCATCAAAGGTCTTGGCCACGATCCAAAAGGCGACCTGATGCAGGCAGTGGCGCAAATCCCTGACGGTGCAAAAATTTTCTTCCCTATCGCTGCCGGAGCTTCACCTGAAGCAATGTCTGCCTTAATTCAGGCGGCACCTGCACTTAAAAAAGGTTTTGAAATCACACTACTGGTAAACGGTATTAACGAATCGACTCTGAGAAAAGGTGCCGAGCTTGCTGATGGAAAAATTAAGTTTAAGTCCTTATTCGTCGGAAGCAACATGAGAAAGCTTCACACTGAAGGATACGTTCAATATGTTCCTGGTTATCTTTCTGACTTCCCTCGTTTCATGAGAGACCCGAAGATGCCGGAGTTTAAATACGACGCTATCGTTGTGCGCGTGAGTCCTCCTGATGCCAAAGGAAATTATTCTCTTGGAGCAAACTTCGATATGATTCATGCAATCCTCGAAGGAAATCCGAATGTGAAAATTATTGCTGAGGTCAATGAAAATGTCCCTTTCACGACAGGTGAAAACTTCATTCACAAAAGTAAAATATCTGCCTTTTTCAAAAGTAAGGCCGAACTCGCTGGACCTCCAGTTGTTCCTTACACTGCCGTTGAAAAAAGAATTGGTGAAGCACTTGGTATTTTAATTGATGACGGTTCCACTTTACAAATCGGTATCGGAAATATTTTCGGCGGACTTCCTGATGGTCTGGCAGCAGCTAAGAAAAAGAACTTAAAAATTTCGACAGAAATGTTCGGCGACAGCTTGAAGCAAATCATGGAAAAAGGAATCGCGAAAAATGCTGAAACAGGTTTTGCTTACGGTTCCGGAGACCTTTATAAATGGCTTAACAAAAATAAAGCAGTAAAATTTATTTCAACAGAAGAAGTAAACTCCCCTGCAAACATCCAGAATACTGAAAAATTCCATGCAGTAAACACGGCCCTTCAGGTTCGTCTTACTGGTGACGTAAACGCAGAGTTCGGCCCGGAAGGAAGAATTTCTTCTCCTGGTGGACAAGTCGAGTTCATGTCGGGAGCAGCAAGAAGTAAAGGCGGAAAATCTGTGATCGCCATCCGTTCAACTGCTAAAAACGGAGATATGTCGACGATCGTTATGGATCTTTATAACGGACACGTAACAACTCCTGCCGAAAGTGTTCAGTACGTTGTAACTGAATATGGTATTGCCGTTCTTCGCGGTAAAACGACATCGGAACGCGCGATCCAGTTGATCAACGTTGCTCACCCGAAATTCAGAGCACAGCTTCGTGACCAGGCCATTGAAAAAAATATCATCACGCCTGCTGATGCGAATATGTTGTTAATGGATATTCCGGAAGTCGTAGATGCTCCGGTTCCTGCAATTGCTCCGGCGAGAGCTGTTGCGAACATTAAGGAAGGATGGTTTGAAAAATTCTGGAACTCAATCAATGTTAACTTTTTTCATGTATTCAAAGCTTATTGGCACTAACTAAAATTCTTCAGCGTGACTCTCCGGGGTCACGCTTTTTTTTTGATTTCTCTAATTCAAAAATTGATATCTTCCTCAATCTTCTTCTTTAAATTTCTCTTACTTCACTTTTAATTAATATCTGCTCAAATTGAATATCTTCTTTCAGGAGATACTCATGAAAAAAATCAGAAAGAATACTCAACTTACATTTATCAATCCAAAACGTGCCGGTCGTCCCGCTATTCACGATAGAGGAATAAGGCACATATCCAGACCAAAAGTTCTAAAACCAACCCCACTACATCTCACTATAAAGGTAAGATCAAATAAGGCAGATATTCAAAACAAGATTATTTTGAAATCACTTCACAGGGCAATTATCAGAGGGAGACTAAAGGGATTAAAAATCATTCATTATGCGCTGGAGTATAATCATGTTCATTTACTAGTAGAGGCCTGTAACAATATAGTTCTTCATAAAGGTATGCAGGCGTTGGGAATAACTTTTTCGAAAGGAATTAATAAATTTAAAAAAGTTAATGGAGCTGTCTATAAACACCGCTACCATTTCAGGCAGATTTCATCTCATAGAGATTTTAGGAATGTTTTAAATTATATTTTTAATAACGGGGTTAAGCATAAGAGCACCAGGAGACTTGTAAGTTTTTATAATTCTCTAATTGTAGAGAAAAATTTAAAAAGGATGTATCCGGAAAATCATAATTTAATTTGGGCAGAGATACAAAAAGGCCCTCACATAAGAGGGCTCTTCAAGACATTGTTATATGTTTTAGATGAAAATCATTATTACTTACTGGCGCCAGACCGCACTGGCCCAGGTAAATCCTGATCCGAAAGCTGCACTTGCCACTAGCATTCCTTTTTTAAGAACACCGGCCTTCATTGCATCGTCCATTCCCAATGGGATTGTCGCTGCAGTTGTGTTTCCGTAATTTTGAATTGTATTGAAAACTTTTGATTCAGGAATCTGAAGCATCTCTGCGACCTTAGAATTGATTCTTAAATTCGCCTGATGAAAAAGAAAAACATCAACATCAGCAAGTGTGACCCCTGCCTCTTTACATGAATGTTGTAAACACTCTGCCATTTTCTTCGTCGCATGAACGAAAACCGTTTTACCATTCATCTGCGGGTAATGAAGTCCTTCTTCCAGCATTGTATTGTTAATTCGATCGCTGCCCATTGCATTGCCAGGTGCCGGAATCCAGAGTTCTTTAGCAAATGATCCGTCTGCATATAAATGCGAAGTGATAATCCTTGAATCTGTTTTTTCATTCGTCATTTCTTTTCTTGAGACAACTACAGCACCTGCACCGTCACCGAATAAAACAGCAACGTTTCTTCCGTTGGGAGTTTTATCAAGACCCTTAGAATGAACTTCTGCCCCAACGACAAGAATGTTTTTATGAGAACCGCTTAATAGAAATTTATCAGCGATACTGATTCCGTAAATAAATCCCGTACATTGCTGACGGATATCCAGAACAGCGATTTCAGGAATGCCGAGTTTCGCCTGTAAAAAACATCCTGTTCCAGGAAAATCATGATCAGGGCTAAGTGTTGCGAAGATTATCATGTCGATATCTTTATTGGTAAGACCCGCCGCTTTAATTGCACGAACACTTGCCTCTAAAGCGAGATCGGAAGTCGTCGTGTTTTCATCGACCCAGTGACGTTGAACAATTCCCGTTCTTTGTTGAATCCAGTCGTCAGTTGTATCCATCATTTTTTCCAGGTCAAAGTTGGTATAAACTTTTGGTGGAACGAATGAACCGACGCCGGTAATTTCGCTTCTGTATTTTGTCATTGTAGTTTTTCCTCGTAATAGTTAACTAACATTATTCTAATGAAATCCTGCGAATATTCAAACTCTCACCTATTGCTGACTAATACGGTCCAGTGAAAAAATATTGCCAGACAATAGTGGTTTAGTTGTAAAATAAAAATACATTAATTTACCAAGCAAATCAGTCTAAATATTTTTAAAAGGATGTAGAACTATGAAGACAATGCTAATGCTATGCCTAGTATTTTTTGCAACGACTGTATCTGCTTCCCGGCCTTATTACCCTGATTCAACTCTGGAAAAATTTTCGAGTGACAACTCGACTCCGGATGAACTCCGCGAAGAAATTTTCAATCTCTCAACTAAATTCCACATTAAACACAATGACTCCAACGACACTCTTTCTGATATATGCCCGGACAAAGAAAAATGTGAAATTCAAAAATTGACATTCGACTATAAGCAGGCACGTCAGATTATGTTTGGTGAATTGTTCCTGGAAAATCATGGCAACGGTAAATACTCTGTGAAAGATGCTTACTGTAATATCAATATCGATGAAACCATGGGAGCAGGCCCTGATAAAATTCCAAACCCTAAATATATGAACTGTGAACATACGTGGCCGCAGAGTAAATTTTCAAAAACATTTTCAGCAGATTTACAAAAGACCGACCTGCACCACCTTTTCCCGGCTGATATGAGAGCAAACTCCACGCGAAATAATTTTCCTTTTGCGGATGTTGACGGGAAGGCCACACACTCAAATTGTTTAGACTCTAAAATAGGAAACGCAACGGGATCGGATATCAGATCATTTGAGCCGCCTATTGAGCATAAAGGAAATGTTGCACGTGCCATTTATTATTTTTCAACCCGGTATAAAATGAATATTGATGCTACTCAGGCGAAGTATTTAAAAATCTGGAATGCGGAAGATCCGGTTGACCAGGAAGAACTTTTACGAAATGAAAAAATAATGAAACTGCAAGGAAACCGTAACCCGTTCATCGATTACCCGGAACTCGTTAATCGTTTATAATAAATTATGAAATATCTTATCTCTATCTCACTTTGTATGATTCTCGTTGCCGGCTGTTCCAGCACCGAGGAAAAACCGGAACCTAAAATTTTTTCAGAAGACACTAACCGTGCTTTCGATATGATCGAGCGTGGCGGTTCTTACTACGAAAAAAAACCAATAACGACAGTGCCAGCACCACAAATCAAGACACCACAAAAAAAAACACATGTTGTTGAAACGCTCAGGCCGGGACAGCAGCAGGCAGTTTCTGAAGAAATTTCTGTTGAAGAAAAAATTAATAATCATGAGCCCGCAATCAGTGAAACTGTTCATACAGTGAAAAATAAAAATGCAAAAGTTGATGAACGCTTAATTGAAATCAACCAGAACCTTGCTTTCTACTGCATGAAACACAGGAAAGACCCGGCGTTTGGCGGTGACGAAGCAAGATGCATGAAATTTGTAAATCATACGATGAACGCCTGTCAGAAAGTTCATCGCATAGTGAACTCAAAATTACTTAGCTGTATTCAGACTAAATTAAAAAGCAGGCAGTAAAATGGAACAAGTTAGTACAGAGTATTTATTTGCCAGTGAAGGACGTGCCTTTTGTCCTGACTGTGAATTCTTAAAGTCACGCTGTTTATGCGATACTTTAAAAAGTGTCCCGAACAAAATTCACCTGATTGTTCTTCAACATCCGACTGAAAGCAAGCACCCGCTGAACACTGTCAGGATCATGAATAAAAGTTTCAAAAAAATGACAGTAATGACTGGTGAAGATTTCACCAGCGATTTAAAACTCAATACAATCCTATGCGATCAGAATAATGAATGTGCACTTCTCTACCCCGGAGAAGAAGCTAAAGTTCTTGATAAGAGCTTTTCTCAAAAGGAACTCACACATTTAATATTGATTGATGGTACCTGGAGAAAAGCAAAAAAGATTTTTATGCTTTCTAAAAACCTGCAGACACTTCCTTCACTGAAACTGGCGCCGACAGAACATTCAGATTACAGGATAAGAAAATCACCAACAGATAGTGCCTTGTCAACACTGGAAGCAACAATAGAAGCTCTACACTTTCTGGAGCCTGATCTCGATACAACAGCAGCAACAAAATCTTTTCAAAAGATGATTGATTTTCAGATTAAAAAAATGGGAAGAGAAGTTTATCAGACGAACTATCTGGACAAAAAAAAGGAGTAGCAAGCTACTCCTTCGAAAGATTTATTTTTTAGTTTCGAAAATTTTTAGAGCGTATCTGTTTCCATCAATCTCTTCAGTTTCAACAGTTACATTTTTTCCAAAGTAATCACCTTTCAGGATGCTTGAACATGTTTCTGCATCAATACCAACCGGTTCTTCAGTCGTTCCACGGTCTCCTGCAAGTGCAATCGTTTTGTTTCCGGCTTCAGACATACACACGTTAGAGTTGGTAGCAGTATCGCTGGAAAACTTAGCGATATAAATTTCTCCAGTCTGTGCCATATCATGATTAATATGACCTAAAACTTCACTCTGACAGCTGGCCGCACAGATGCTTACATTTTTTATTACACGAGTTTCAGCAAACAGTGATGAGCTCGCAACAAGAATAGATAAAGTAATGATAAGTTTCATATGAGTCTCCATAAAAATATTTATGGATCAGATTTAGCATATTGAGAATTTTTGTGAGTGAAAATGAAATTTTTATAGGGCCAGGCACTGTGAAAATGCCTGGCAAATATTTTAAAAATTATCTAGCAGCATACGACTTGCACCAACCGCAATTCGTAACCCATTTCATTCCCATCATCGTACATGGAGCGTATCCGCCTTCACCTTTTTTATCGTTGAAGTATTTGCAGTTAGCGCAGTTTTGTCCTGGTTTATGTTTTGCGTTCGTCGATGATTTTCCATCGTCAGTGTACTCAAGTCCTTTCGCCATTCCCTGACCTACAATTGCCATTGGTTTCCCAGCTGGTGGAGTTGTCGGGCAAGATGCTGCCGGAGCAGCTTCTGCTTTACCGATTGATTTAAGTGCAACTGGAACAATTACTGCAGCAGTAACGGCCATTCTGAAAAATGAGCGACGGTCAAAGTTCTTTTCATCCATATATATTCTCCGATTTGTTTTGGTTTCAAGCATTTTAGCATGTGTCTTCTCGGAAGAACCACAGATTTCTTAATCATTATAGTTACTTACACTCAAACAACTGTTCTGGCCATCAAACAGTTATAAGCGTCAATTAGCTTTAAAAAGCACGGTATCTTTGATATCACTGCCTCACTATTTAGATGAGGACCCTATGGAACAAGTTACACCGATTGAGGCCCGAGAATATTATTTCGAGAGCACACAAGATATTCTGGTAGAAGTTTTTCCAAGTTATGTTCCAGAGAGGTCATCTCCAGAGAACAATCAGTATTTTTACGCTTACAAAATTAAAATCACTAACAATGGCCAGAGCGCTTGTCGCGTTATCCACCGCCATTGGAAAATTAAAGATGGAAATGGAAAAGCTTACGACGTTCAGGGATCTGGAGTTGTAGGTGAACAACCGATGTTACAACCGGGTGAACATTTCGAGTACACAAGTTTTTGTCCGCTTCACTCTCCGTATGGGAACATGCGTGGAAAATATCAAATGATCGATGAATTCGGCGACCGTTTCTGGATTACTGTTCCGGTATTTTTCTTCAGACCTCCAAAAGAGTTGATGGAAAAATTCGAACAGGAAAATGATAACGAACCTACTGAACCAACAATTATTCAGTAATCGTTTTAAAAAACTTTTCAAGGCATACGCGTTGTCGTTACCATAAATAATCTAAGTATTGTTTATGGAGAAACCTATGAAGTTTTTAGTACTTGTTGCCGTTGCAGCTCTTTTTTCATCATCTCTTTTTGCGCTCGATCTCGATGCAGTTAAAAAATCAGGAAAATTAAGAGTGGCAGTCGATACGACTTATCCTCCAATGGAATTCGAAGGAAAAGACGGAAAGATTATCGGTCTTGATGTCGATCTGGCTAAAGCACTAGCAGACGTTTTAAAAGTAAAAGCTGAATTCATCGTCATGCCTTGGGATGGAATTTTAGCGGGACTTCAATCTAATCGTTATGACATTATTATGTCTTCAATGAACGTGACACCAGAGCGAGCAGCGCAGGTTAATTTCGTTCCTTATTTAACAATGGGCCAGGTGTTTGTTGTAAAAAAATCAGCGAAGCCAGTGTCTTCTGATAAAGATCTTGCAGGAAGAACTGTGGCGGTTCAGGTTGATACAACTTCATTTAATGCTGTTGAAGCGATTCAAAAATCAGGTGTGAAAATTTCAGGTATCAAAACTTTTCCAGGGGCTACAGAAACTTTCAGTGCACTTAAAGCAAATCAGGCAGACGTTATTGTGACTGATGAAGCTGTCGGCAGATACTATACTGGTCTCGATGCAAGCACGTTTATGGTTTCTGGAAATGCCATCAAGCCTGAGCCGATTGGAATTGCCGTTAAAAAAACAGATAAAAATTTATTGAAAGCATTAGAAGATGCCGTGAAAACTATCAAGTCCAACGGGACGTATACGAAAGTTTACAAAGAATGGCTGAAAACAGCACCGACATTATAATCGATGGGATCTGAATTAAGTTTCTGGGCATTCTCACAGACCATTATAATTCCGCGTTTAGCGGAAGGGATTCTGGTCACACTGAAACTCACACTGATCAGTGGAGTTTGCGGATTAATTCTGGGAATGATTCTCGCTCTTCTTAGAATTTCGCGTATAAAAGTATTGAGCTGGTTTTCGCTTTTATACATCACACTGTTTCGCGGAACTCCCCTGCTACTGCAGATTCTCTTTATCTACTTCGCGCTTCCGACAATTTTTGAGGTCTACAACATCAATATGGTTCTCGATTCTTTTTCAGCGGGGATTTTAGCACTTTCATTGAACAGTGCTGCTTATCTTGCAGAAATTTTTCGCGCAGGAATTTTATCCATTCCGAAAGGACAGACTGAAGCGGCCAGAGCGCTGGGGCTTTCACGTCACCAGACGATGTATAAAATTATTATCCCGCAAACTTACAGAAGAATCATTCCACCTGTGGTGAATGAACTTTCAGCACTGACGAAAGAAACATCGCTCGTGTCTGTTATTTCATTATCAGAACTTCTTTATGTCACCCAGAGAATTGGATCAAAGTATTTGCGTGTCTGGGAAGTTTATATCTGGGCCGCACTTGGGTATTTAATTATCGTTATCGCTCTCAGCATTTTTGCCAGCAGACTGGAAAAGCGCCTTGAACTAAAAGGAGGCGTTTAATGAAATCCAATGACGTGATTTTAAAAATTTCGCACCTTTCGAAATTCTTCGGTCACAATGAAGTGTTGAAAGATATTTCGACTATCGTCTCCAAGGGTGAAGTTGTCGTGATCATCGGGCCGTCGGGTTCCGGGAAATCAACTTTTCTTCGCTGCCTGAATTACCTGGAACTTCCGACAAGTGGGGAAATTAATTTTAAAGGCCAGATTCTTTCTCACAGTACGAAAGAGCATGTTCTGGATATTTACCGCACGAAAATCGGAATGGTTTTTCAGAATTTTAATTTATTCCCTCACCTCACTGTTCTTGAAAATATAACACTCGCACCAATGAACGTTTTAAAAGTGACGAAAGACGAAGCACTTGCCCGTGCCACTGAACTTTTAAAAAATGTCGGGTTGTCTGAAAAAACTCATGCGTATCCGAGAGATCTTTCAGGTGGCCAGCAACAACGAGTAGCGATTGCCCGCGCTCTCGCGATGAGACCTGATGTGATGTTGTTTGATGAAGCGACTTCTGCACTCGACCCGGAACTGGTTGGCGAAGTTTTAAAAGTTATGCGCGACCTCGCTCACACCGGAATGACCATGGTGATTGTCACTCACGAAATGGATTTCGCCCGCGAAGTCAGTGACCGGGTTATCTTCATGGACAAGGGATTAATAGTTGAGCAAGGTACTCCTGCGGAAATATTTTCCTCTCCCAAAGAGAAGCGAACCATCGATTTTCTAAAAAAACTTTAATTCACTAAGTTCTTTCATAGTTAGTCCGAAAAACGGCTATGAAATTAAAACTCATTATTGCAGCACTTGTATGCTCGTCGTTCATTGCAACGAAGATCTCTGCTGCAACATCAATTGAGCCGACTCTGGATTTCGGACCGCCGTTATCAGCGGAAGAGTATCTAAATGCATCGGCCGAAATCGGACCTAAGGTTGATGATACGAATGGCGATGATGAGCTTTCAGGAAAAACGCGCGAGATCGTCAACGAAGATTCAATCGATAGTTGTTTTAAAGATGATAAAACTCACAGCTATTTTGCAGATCAGATTGCTTATTATACCAACCTTATGTTGAGTGATGTACCCGCGAAAGTCGGATATGTTGGAAGTTCATATGGAACCAGTACTGATGATGAAAAATACTTTCCTACCTCGCTGATCAGACATCCCCTGTGCTCTTCAACAGCTGCAAATCTTTCTTCTACAATTAAAAAAGTACCGAATCAATCGACGATTGATAAAATGAATAATTTTGCAACGACAGTAAACGATCTTCGTCAGAATGTTTTAAACGGCGACATGGGTGCAAAAAAAGAATTGTTGGGTACATGGACAAAATTATTTTCATGTCTCGCCTATTCTGAGTCCATGAGCACTTCAGATTCGAATACGTCAAAAGCAGTGGCCGCAAAAGTAGCTCCGTCTGGTTACAGAAAACCTGCGGGTGTAGAGTTTTATGAAGATGCTGCTCAACCGCAAGCCTCAAGATTAAATATCGGAATGTACCAGTTCACACCGGACTCAAGTGGAAATGTTCAGCCTTGTATCCGCGCCTGGAACAGTCTTCATGCGAATAAAACTTCGTGTCAGGTGAATCAGAAAGCAACTCAGTCAGATTTAATAAAAGTATTTGGAAGTTCACTACAAAGCTTTAACGCTTTTTGTGGAGTTCATAAACTGATCCAGACTTTTGCGATTCAGGTGAATACAACAAAGTCTTCTGCCACACACCCGTCGAACATTATAAGTGGAAAATTAAAACCGTATGAACAAAGATGCGTGACACCGTATTTTTTTAGTGGATGGGCCTACAATCATTTCGGCCCGTTTCAAAATTCTACAGGGAGCAACTTAAACGAACTGTTTAGTTGCATTCAGAGCAGTCACTAGGATGAGCAACATCGCCCTTGTGAATGTCGTGATAAACCTTATCTAGTGTACGTTTCATCTGCGCCTTAAACTTAATATCGTGGTATTCCATAACATGAGCACGAAGTTTCTGACCTTCGATCTGGTCTTCGGCAATGATACTATCCAGAGCTTTTTTCACTGATTGTTTGTCAAAGTGTTCAATGAAACTCACTCCAGTTCCCGACACCCATTTTTTTAAAGGAGCGGCCAGGACAACCGGTCTTCCTGTTGCCAGAGTTCCAAGGGCCATTGACGGAAAATCTTCCGTATTAAAACTTAACATCGCTCTGGATGCGGCCATGACAGGCGCATGTTCACCACTGCAACGGTTTCCAAAAAAGGCACTTTCAGGACAGTCTTTTTTTAGTTCTGCAAGATGTTCGTCAGGGCCCACAAATTGAAATTCATAATGCCATTCGCGCATCCAGTTAATTAAATCCTGGGCCTCACCCATATTTAATCCCTGTGATTCAATCAAAAAGAAATTGTGCTTGAACATAGTCTTCGGAAAAAGTGCATAGTCCGACACGCGAAACGGCGGAGGCATAATTTCGACGGCACCTTTAAATCCTCCGATTGTGTTTAAAAGTTCTTCTCTCGAAGTCAGAACCATATCGGCAGCGTCCAGAGTTTTTTTAATCCACGATTTGATGAATGGAAAATAAAGTCTCTGAAGAAGTGTCTTTTTAATTTTGCGTTCAAGATCCAGGTCGTAAAGATATGTGATCAGTTTTGTCTTCTCACATTTCAGGAGTCCCTGTGAAAAACCTTTTGAAACGTTGATAATCAGATCGTAGTCACATGAGACAAATAAATTTTTTGCCAGAGAAGGAAGTTTGTTTGAATGTTCATAAAACTCTTCTTCGGTTTTTACTATATTGCTCAAAAATGTAGACTTTATTGAACGCTGTTCAATATGTCCTAGTATCGCTCCCCTATTATGGGCGAAACAATAAATAACTGCTTCAGGAAAAACTTCGCAAAGATTTTCGATGATCTCAGTGTAGTGAGTTCTCTCTAATAAATAATCACATGTAATAGCTACTTTCATAAAGTTTTAAAATACTCCGCTGTCGCTCTGATACCGTCTTCAAACTTCACACTTGGTTTATAGTCTGAAACGGCCTGAAGCTTTCCAATATTCGGTCTTCTTCTTTTCGGATCATCTTTTGGAAGAGGAAGGTGAATGATCTTCGACTTGCTTCCTAAAATTTTAATAATTAAATTTGCTGTCTCCAGCATTGTGTATTCATCAGGGTTCCCGCAGTTAAATGGAGTGACATCATCACTCATTAAAACATTGTGGATGGCCTGAACTAAATCTGTTGAATAACAAAATGATCTTGTCTGAGTTCCGTCTCCGTAAACAGTCAGGTCCTCACCTTTCATTGCTTGTGTGATGAAGTTCGGGATCACTCTTCCGTCATTGGGACGCATGCGGGGTCCGTAGGTGTTAAAAATACGAACGATGCGGGTATCAACTTTATATTTTGTATGAAAGCTCATCGTCATCGCTTCAGCGAAACGTTTCGATTCGTCGTAACAAGAACGCGGGCCGATCGGATTAACATGGCCTACGTAATCTTCTGTCTGCGGGTGAATTTCAGGGTCTCCGTAAACTTCTGAGGTTGAAGCTTCAAGAAAGCGTGCACCTTTCTCTCTCGCCAGTTCTAAAAGTTTTAATGTTCCTTCCGAGTTTACTCGCATGATCTCGATAGGAATGATGGCGAAGTCGATTGGTGAAGCAGGGCTTGCCATCGAAAGTATGTAGTCAATTTTCTGGTTTTTAAAATCAGGAAGTGATTCGTAAACATTTACATTGTGAAATGTGAAATTTTTATTTTTTAAAAGCAGGTCGATGTTTGATTGTGATCCTGTGATGAAATTATCCAGGCCGATAACTTTTGCACCTAAGTTTAAATAATGTTCACATAAAGTTGAAGGAACAAATCCTGCAGCTCCTGCGACTAAAACAGTTTTGCCTTCCATTGATGTGGGTAGAATAATTTTTTTACTCATATAAAACTCCTGAACTAATATTTCTTAAGTTGAATCACGACCGATGAGATGACGAGCAGTCCTGCTCCGACAATCTGCACAGGGATCAGTTTAGCGCCAAGGAAAACCCAGTTGATGACGACAGCGCTGAAAGGAAAAAACATTTCAGCCAGAGCGCAAGTGCGCGCAGAAATCATCTTCAGGCCCTTGTAGTAAAAATACATACCGGCAAGTCCCGACAGCAAAACCATCAGCAATACTTTACCATACATTGAAAGATTCCAGTCTAAATGTAATCCGCCAAATCTATAAAATAAATAAAATGTCATGAAGACTAAACCTAAAACAAAACGGCCGCCCATGATCTGGATTTCATCGAATCCCTGAGCAGAAAGTTTTTTTCCAAAAACAGTCGATGCTCCCCAGCTGACAACGGCGATTAAGGCCAGGCAATATCCCCACACTGCAGTTTTGCTCAACAGTGCAAAACTAAAATCAAGTTTCATAAGTCCAGGCATGATATCCGGAGAAGAAATAAGCAGACCGCCAATCAATGCGACAACGGCCCAGCCGATAAATTGTTTTTTTACTTTTTCCCCGAGGAATACACTTGCAAGTGAGATTGCAACGATCGGCTGAAGTTTTTGCAGAAGAATGACTAGAGAAGGATTGATCAGCATGAATGCTTTGGTGAACGTCAAAGTTCCGATGGCCGAACCAAAAACACCGATAACGATGAAATAAAAAATAGTCGATAGTTTAATATTGCCGATTTTTTTTGCGTCTTTTAAAAGCAGCGGAAGAAAAATGAATGAGAGGAAAAGATGTTCAGTGAAGACAATTTTCTCAGCAGAAACACCCGAGAAAAGTAACGGGTAGCGAATTAGTGTATCAATCGCCCACAAAACTCCGGCAAGGATGACAAAAACTATTCCCAACATAAGTTTCCAGGTGAAAAGTATCGTGTTTCGTATTATTATCTAGGAAGTAAATTTAGATCAATGGAAGCATTCATGCAATTAAATCTTCACCAAACGCACCATGAAATTGCTGACTTCGAAGGCATTTTTAAGTACCTAACGACCACCTTCCAAAAAGGCAATCTGGCCGGGCTTCATATTTTTCCCGAGTTGTTTCTTACTGGATATCCGCTGCAGGATTTGCCTCTCAAAAAGACTTTTATTGATGACTACCTGGCCTTCTTAGTCGATTTGTCTATTTGGTCAGAGCGACAATTGAAAAGTTCTTCACCTCTCGCGTTACTCTTTGGTGGACTTGCTTACGAATTTGATTCGCTGGGATGGCCCGCGCTTATTGAAAACGTCATGTACATCATGGAGCCGGGGAAAAAACTCCGCGTGCTCTACACTAAACAACTGCTTCCTAATTACGATCTTTACGAAGAAAAAAAATATTTTACTCCCGGTTCTGCTCCGAAAGTTTTTGAATTTGACGGAAAATCTATTGGGCTTCTGATCTGTGAAGACATCTGGTTTTCTCATCTTCACGAAATCGATCCGGTTGAACAGTTAAAGGAATTTAAAGACTGTGATTTAGTGGTGAGTATCAATGCCAGCCCCTACCACCTCGGCAAAGTTGAGATGAGAGTGAATCGTGCACTGGAAATTTCTCAATTCCTGGAAGCACCATTTGTTTACGTGAATCGTGTGGGCGCAGAAGATGAAATTATATTCGACGGACATACTTTTGTAGTTGATGGAAATGAAGTTGTAAAAATGGCGGAAGGTTTTAAACCGCAAATATTATCGCTTGAATGTCCTGAGTACAAAGCTCCTTCAAAACAAAATATGAGAAGCTACCATTCAAATAACAACAGCTGGATGACTATTTTTTCAACCAGACTCTCGAGTGATACGATGACATTGACTCCGATGGGAGTGGCCGGTTGTAAAGAAGTTCTCGATGCGATTCTCCTGGGGATCCGCGATTATTGTCTTAAAAATGGCTTGAATAAATTTACCATCGCCCTTTCAGGTGGAATGGACTCTGCACTTGTCTTAACAATTTTAAAACTGCTGCAAAAATCAATGCCGCTGGAACTCGAAGCGATTTTTATGCCGGGATTTTACTCGAGCTCAATCAGCTTTGATCTCTCATATGACCTGTGCAGAAATCTCGGTGTGAAGCTTACAACAATGCCGATTAAGTTCATTCATTCGACGATAAAAACTTCTTACAAAGATAATTTTGGCGCTGAACTAAATGGTCTTGCCGATGAAAATATCCAGAGCCGTTTAAGAGGAGCTCTCATTTATATGAGATCCAATCATATGAACTCTGCCGTCATGAATACTTCCAACAAATCTGAAATCGCAGTTGGTTACTCAACTATTTACGGCGATAGTGTCGGTGCCCTTTCTGTATTGGGTGACTTATGGAAGTCGGAAGTCTTCGAACTGGCCCATTATATTAATGCTCACCACGGGAATCTCATCCCGGCCGATATTATCTCGCGTCCTCCAAGTGCAGAACTTAGAGAAAATCAGGAAGACTCTCAAAGTCTTCCGCCATATGACCGATTGGATCCCATACTCGAAGCTTTACTGTCTTCCCGTTTTTCCGCAGCTGATCTCATCAAGCGCGGGCACAATAAAGAAGAAGTTTTAAAAGTTTATTCACTTTTAACAAAATCAGAGTATAAACGAAAACAGTTTTGCCCTATAATAAAGGTGAAACCAAAAAGTTTCGGCTTCGGCCATAGAATCCCGATTAGTAAGAAGACGCTTTAATTTGCATTAACAACATAGGAGTTCACAGTGAAAATGAACAAGAAACAATTACTGAAATCTTTCCAGGACCTGAAAAACGAAATCGAAACATTAAGAAAAAAACACCTGGTTCAAGGACTGGTTGATAAATTCCATGTTGAGAAAAAAGGCCTTGAAAAAAGAATCGAAAAAACTGTTGTTGAAGAAGTGAAGAAAGCAAAAAAATTCATGAATGAACAAAAGAAAGAATTAAACAAGATCCAGAAAAAAGTTGAAGTAGCTATCAAAAAAAGACAAGCTGCTATGAAAAAGACTTCTAAAAAAGCGACTAAGAAAGTAGCAAAAGCTACGAAAAAAGTTGCTAAAAAAGCGACTAAAAAAGCATCTACAAAAAGATAATTTGATTTGAAAGTGTCCGCCTTAAACTGCGGACACTTCTTCGTGAAATGGCTTCCACTTGCCTTGCCATAAGTTCATTGTCCCAGTCAAAAGCGCACGTTTCTCTTTATCCACTCTAATCTGCACATAAGTAAATCGCGTTGAAGCTTCCATCTGTCCGGCATCTAAATGCGGAATCGTATTCCATGTTCCCGTATTGAAATAGTATTTGTTCTCAGGGAAACGCTGCCATTCCTGAACATGCGTGTGCCCCATGACGACAGTATGAATTTCCGGGTGACGTCTTAAGATTCCTTTCGCTTTTTTTCCATACAATGGATAAATCGTAACCTGTTTTAAGATAGCTAGAGTTGTCTTGAAGTTTTTATTCTGCTTAATGTATTCATCAAAATTACTTTGAATTAAATAACCGAGAACGACTTTTGCCATCTTCATGAAAAAAGCAAAGTCGTAAAAAAAGCACCAGCGGATATAACTTCCGAGTGGTCTTACTTTATCGATGTTCGGACGGTCTTTTCTTAAAACCGGAAGAAGATTGATACAAAACAATGTTCCCCACGGAAGATTCAAAATCATTTTTCCATTGGGACCTTCCATAAAATATTTTTCGCTTGGAACAGTATTGATAACTTCGAAACGGTGGCCGTGTTCAATATGCACGCCACTTAGATTCACTTCAAAACAGAATTCGATTTCATCACCGACATATCTTTTCAGTGCAAGTTGTGCCTCTTTAAAGGCCATTCCTGAATCATGGTTTCCGATGACGTAGGTAATTTTTTTACCGGGAATTTTCATGAAACGTCTGAGGCCTTCAAAAAATTTCGGGTGACCTTTTACAATGGCATCGATGGCACGCACGGTGACTTCATCATCAATAATGTTGGTGAAAACTCCGTCGACGTCAATTTGAATGAGATTTAAGATGTCACCGTTTAAAACCAGGTGGACTTCTTCAGTGGCGTACTCGCCTTTAGAATAATAATCGCAGAAATCGAAGAATTTTTCATCTTCTAAAAAGTCTTCCAGTAAATTGAGCTGGCCATTTTTAAGAAATTTTCCTTTTCCTAAATGTAGATCGCTCAATACAAGGATGATCATTTAGATACAGCTTTTTTAAGACTTGCTTTGAAAATATCCTGTGTATTAAAAACAACTCCACGTCCTGATTCTTTCGCTTCGTACATCATTCTGTCGGCGATCGCGAGAATTTCCTGTGAGTTTATGGCGTCTGTCGGGAACTCAGCGACTCCAATGGAAACACTTAATTTTACCATCTTTTTTTCGTCCCTGATTTCCACTTCGTACATACGCTCTTTAATGATCTGAAGAATACGCTCGCCTACAATTTTTCCTGCAGCAGCGTCTGAGTTTACCAGAATAACAACGAACTCATCTCCACCGTAACGATAACTGATATCGCTGTCACGGAGAAGAATCTTGATGTCCCTTGCTACGTTCTCCAGGAGTTTTGTTCCGACTAAATGCCCGTAGGTATCGTTTACTTTTTTAAAGTAGTCGATGTCGATGAATAAAACGCAGAACGGATCTTTTTCTTTTTGAAATTTATCAACTAAAAGAGCTAAGTCTTTGTAGAGTTTTCTCTGGTTGTATAAACCTGTTACATCATCGATGTGAATCAGTTCATGGGTTTTATACAGGTCTTCAAATTTCTGGATGATCTTTAAGTGGCTGGCAGCAAACTGCGACAGGGATGTAAGAACATCAGTGGAAATTTCAGTAGGAGCAGAAAAAACTGCGAAATGAAACTGGCTTTTTTTGAAACCAAGGTTCAGGAAATAGTAAAAACAGTTTTCAACTTTGATGCTTAAACACGGAAGAGATTTCAGATCTGTTCTCTTGATAAATAGATCATCAAGAATTTTTGCACTATAAAGCTGCTGGCGGTCTGCCTTTCCTAAAACTGTACGGCATTTATTAATATCGATTGGAGAAATTTTATTATGAATCGAGTAAACCAGTAAAGGCCTTACCAGATACTCCGCTGCTAAAAATTCTTCAATATGAGAAATTAGGTTTTTTTCATTTTCAAAAAAAGGAAAATTACTAAGAAAATTTGAAAGAGAGAGTGTCATTAGTTACTTTTCCTTTTGATGATCGTCATCAACGTGTGCTTGGTCGATATCATCTTCAAGATTTTTAATAGAATGTCTAAGCGTTTTCATTATTTTGTTTAGACGGTCTTCCAGTTTACGTTTGTCATCAAGAGACTTCTGCTCCTTTATTGAAGCATTTTCCATGTTAAATTCAAGAGCGTCAATTTTTCTTCTTAGCTCAAGAATTTTCTGGTCACGGCTTTGGACCTGAGAATCAACATCCATAGAAAGCAATTCTAGTTTACTCTCTAGTTCTTTTTCTCTTTGCTTCACCTGATTAAAATCGATGCGAACTTTCTGCTCGAGTTTTTCACGGCGAGAATCGGCCTGGCGTGCTTTTTCATCGGCCATTGCTTTTTTCTCATCGCTTAAACTTAAACGATATTTGATGTCTTCCAGTTCCACCATGTGGCGTTTTCTTAAGATAGTAATTTCAATTTTTGCTTCATCAAGGTTTGCTTTTAAAGTCAGGTTATCCTGCTCCAGCTCCTTCGAATTATTTTTTAGATTCTTAATCTGCGCGAGCATCTCTTCTCTTTCTTCACGAAGTGCTCTGATTGTTGCCTGAAAGCGCATTGAATCTTCAGTTGTAATGTTTGATCCGCCCATCCCCATAGAAGTTGGTGTTTCATATACCGGATTTGATCGTGGGGCCGGGACTTCTTCTTTATACACTTCTTTTTGAACTGATGCTGCCGCAACCGGTGCCGGAGTTGAAATATCATCTTCTTCAGCGTTGAAAGATGTATCAAGATCACCTAAATTAAATTCACCTGTTGAATCATTACTCATTGGTGCAGCTACAGGTGACGCAGCTTTTTTTAGACCTGGCCCTGTATCAATTGCAAAGGCATCATCATCTAAAACATCGCCGAGAGCGAAACCATTAGAAGGAGTATTTTCTCTAAAAGAAAGTTCACTGTCTTCCATATCTTCGAGGCCAGCATTCGTTGCACCAGATGACTCCAGTCCTTGCAGGTCAATATCTTTTGTATCGTCGAATTTTGGGCGAAGAATATCTTTTATAGTTGATTCAATATTTGCTTTTGCTTCTTCCGAACTCATAAGGTCAGACGTAGAATGGGAACTTCCGGTTTTTTCCAGACTAAATTCTTCAAGATTGGATTGAGTCAACTGATCTCTGCTGACCATGACAGTTTTTTTTGTGGCCTCGTCGAACTCCATGTTATTTGAGTCAATATCGGAGTCATCTAATGTGAATCCCATATTGTCATCTTTTGAATTCTCCGAAACTGCTGCTACTGGTGTCGAGGGTGTAGATTCAAAATCTGCATCCATATTAAAATCAAGATCGAAATCCAGTCCATCAACTGCATCTTTTGGTGCAGCGGCCGGTGCAGCAGCTTTTACCGGTACAGGGACCTCAGGTGTTTCATCATCCAGAGAAAAATCTAAATTGATTGATGAGTCAGAACTCTTGGCTGAATCTCCACCATCGCCATTACCTTTTCCATTTCTTTCCATAACAAACTCTTCTTCCAGACCTGTATTAAAGTCCAGTGCATCGTCATTGAATACCATTGAGGAATTTTCATTTTTTGAGGATTTTTCAGAGACGTGATTTTCAGAAAAAACAATATCAAATTTGCGCTGAATTTTTGCGTTCACCTGATCGTTTGAAGCTGTCTCAATTTTTTTAGCACCACTCATGATCAACCCTTGGTAGTATCAATTATGTTTTCTTTTATAATATCTCCTCTTCTTCTCGGTTGATATTGAGGAAAATCATAGTACTAAGTGCTTAATGACGCTTTTAAGTTGATTCAAGGGCATTATTTAGATTAAAATAATGTAAGTTCTTATTCCATGCCTGACTATTTTAGAGGGTTATTTCAATGAAAAATTTGATCACGAAGATTGTATCGTTTGCTTTTATTCTTTCACTGCCTGTAAGCAGCGTATATGCAGAAGCAACCAATAATGAAAACACAAAAGTTATGCCGGCTCCAATTCTTATGATGGATAGTTTTTTTGCACACCATGTTTTGGTTGCAGAAAAATCGACGCACTTACTTCACCTATTCAAAAATGTTGATGGTAAACCGGAACTGATTCACTCATATCAAATTGTAACCGGTAAAAAAGCTGGTGATAAAGAAACCGAAGGCGATTTCAGAACGCCGGAAGGAATTTATAATTTTGTAGATTTTTTAACTAACAAACAACTTGTTGCTCAATCGGGACCACAAGGTGCTATTTACGGAGCTGGTGCATTCGTTACTGACTATCCAAACGTCATTGATAGAAACATGAAAAAAACAGGTTCTGGAATCTGGCTTCACTCAACTAATGATGAAACTAGAATCGATAAAGGACTTGATTCAAGAGGGTGTGTTGTTACTGCTAACAATGAACTGATTGATGTGTCAAAATACTTAGAGCTTAATAAAACTCCGATCGTTATTGTACAGGACCTTCTTTACTTAAACGAAAAAACGTACAACACACAAAAAGACGAATTAAAAAAACTGGTTGATGGATGGCTTGATGCCTGGAAGAAAAAAGATATTGAAACTTACGCCAGCTATTACCACCCGACAGAATTTAGTGACTCAAAAGGAAAATTTGCTGCATACAAAAATTATAAGCGAGCAGTTTTTTCAAATCCAGGACAACCTAAAATTGAACTGGACCATATCTCAATCCTAAAATCTAAAAGCTATGCTGTTGTAACTTTCACTCAGGCCTACCAGTCAAACACAGTAAACGATACAGGTAGGAAACTACTTTATTTAAAGCAGGACGATAACTACAACTGGAAAATCGTAAGCGAAGTTTTTACGAAAAACGGTCTTGAGAATATGGGTAAAGTGGCATTCGAGCCATCACTTCGTTTCTTCAAAGAAGGCGAAGCTGTAAAAAACGATAAAGGCGCAAACTAAGTGAGCGATCAGCATAGTATTGACCCTGCTGGTAGTGATCCGAAAAAAAAAGACAGTATTTCGATCATCTACCATCAGAAAAACGACTCGCCTAAATATTTTGAAATCAAACGTTCAAAAATTTATTTGTTTTTCATCGGACTTCCGGCCGTTACATTATTCGCTCTGATCTTCGGAGCGATTGGAATTTTAAACACCAGCCCTACTCACCTTTTAAAAAGCTATCGCGATAACCAGAAAAATAAAACCGAGATGGCCAATCAGGAAAAACTTCAGGACCAGCTGAATGCTTCTCTCGAAGAAAATGAAAAATTAAAAAAAGAAATCACTCAGGTTCAGGAAATGAAAACTACTGAGGCCGCAAAAACTACGACTGATGTTGCTGTGAAAACAACACCAGCGACGACAACTACAACAAATACAGATTTAAAATGTCCTGCTCCTGTGGCCTGCCCTGCTCCGGCAGCAAGTGCAAATGCTAACTCAATTGGCCTTTCAACACTTTCATTGTTCCGACCGATTCAGGGACAAAAAGACCGCACACGTCCGGCAGTCTTAAATCTTTCAGGATTTAAAACGGCGATCGGTCGCGATACAGTTAATTTGCAATTTAATATCATTCCTTCTGTCACAGACGATTCAAAAATCTCAGGCCACATCATTGTCCTGATGAAAAATGAAATTGCTATACAGGCCTATCCGCTGCAGGCGCTTGGTGGAAATGATTTTCAAATCAACTACTCTGCTGGTGAACCGTTTGCCACTCAAAGATTTAGACCAGTCGATGCCAGCTTCGTGAAACCAAGAAAATCCGGAAACTATTCTTTTACTGTTTTCATTTTTTCAAAAAGCGGCGACCTGATTCACTATCAGTCCATCACTCTTCCACTAAAACTGTAGGATAAATTTATGATTCAAAACCAAACGTTCACGACAATTGGAAAATCTACCAATCTTACGGGGAATTTTAATTTTGTCGGCACAACTCATCTTTTGGGGAAACTTGAAGGTGTAATTAACGTAACGGCGCCTGCTAAAATCGTTTTAGAAATTGGCTCTGTGACTGAAGCTACTCTTAGTTGTGGTGATCTGGAAGTTTATGGTGAATTTACGGGAGAAATTAAATCTTCTGGTAACGTGACTTTATATCCGACTGCTGTGGTGAATGGGAAAATTATTGCGAAGTCTCTGGAAATTCTTCCGGGTGCCATCGTGAATATGAACGCACACACGGAAGAATAAAATTAAATCTTAAAGATACGGTTTGTAGTCTACAACTTTAAGCGGCCCGTATTTCTTAGTAAGCGCTTTAAGTTTCGGTTCAATTGATTTATCCCCTAATACAAAAATCGTCTGCTTCTTCATTCCAAAAATATCGTTGATTTTCTTCGCTACATCTTTAGCATTGTATTTTTTTACAGCATCTTTGAAATCGAATAAATCAGAATAAGGTTTTCCTATGTGATCCAGCAGTAACAACTGCCCGAGGAATGCCGGGTTACTTTCAAACTTAAACGGATAAGCTCCCACTACACCTGATGTTGATCTATCCAAATCCGGATCAGTGATCCCTTCTTTCTGGATTTTAGTGACTGCTTCATCAATAACTTCAATTAATTTATCGATCGTCTGGTTTTTTGTAAAAGTTGAAATACCTGAGCGGCCGTATTGTTTCTGAGAAGAAATGAAAGCACCGATTGAATAAGTTAAACCGCGCTTCACGCGAACTTCATGCATAAGTCTTGAAGTGAATCCACCACCGAGAAAATCAGAAGCTAGTGCATCTAAATTTTTATCGCCGATTTCGTTGTAATTTAAAAAACGTCCGATTCGTAACTGAACCTGGTTAGCATCCGGAACCGGAACAAAAACAAATTCCATTTTTGCCGGACGGATTACTGGTTTTTCAACAGAGCGAACGAAGTCAGTTTGATTACCTTTCAGATGACATTCATCTGCCAGGATTTTTTCCATACTAAGAACACTTTTTGGGCCTGTGATATAAATACGTTTTTTAACTTTATCCAGGAAGTAATCAAGGCGTGCTCGTAGTGCAGCTGGTTTCAGATCTTTTAAGTCTTTCAGCTTTCCTGCAACCGGATAAGCGTATGGAGTGTTGGCCATCGAGATTTCACGGAAAACGCGCTCTGATAAGGCCTGTGGAGAAGCGACCATACTTTGTAAACTTGTGCGCTCAAGATCCAGTTCTTTTTTAATTGTACTTTCCGGAAACGTAGCTGATCTCATCAATGAACAGATTTGTGTCATTGACGTTTTTAAGTCTTTTGTTAAACCTGAAACAGTCATTGTCGTAAACTCGTGAGTGACATCAGCGTTGAAGTCTGTTCCCAAAAATTCCATCTGATCCAGGATTTCCTGTTGAGAAAGTTTGTCAGTCCCCGAGTCCATCAGATTAAAACTGTGGATCGTTAAACCGTTCTCTCCTTTTTTCTCGCTAAGAGCTCCGTCAGCAAAATAAACAGTCATATCGTAAGTAGGAAAACGATTGTCTTCGATGTAGACAACTTCGATTCCATTCCAGTTCAGTCTCTTGATACTGTCTTCGATCTGCGGTTGTTTTGTTTCAGCGGTAAAAGCATTTATTGAAAAGGCCATTGCGGCCAGTACGAGTATTGGCATTTTCATTATTTTGTCTCCGCAGTTTTAGGATATTTATCCGATGTCGAAATGAAAATCGACTTTGAGTTTTCTAAAGTCTCTTTGCATGACTTAGAAACTTCACTCTCTGTGATGGAATTATATGTTTCCATTTCCTTCAGTCCGTAATTGTAATCCCCGTGCCATTTTTCATTGCGAACGATTGTTGAAGCAACACCGGCATTGGTTTTAAGCTGGCTGTACCCCTGGGCAAGAATCTGGTTTTTTGCTTTTTGAAGTGAACGGGCGCTGATAGCTTTTTCGCACATATCTTTTAAATCACCTTCGAGAATTTTTTTCACGTCTTCAATTTTTTGTCCTTCCATTAGCTCTCCGGCAAAATAAAAAACACCGGAGTGAACAAGGTTGAAGTTCGAAAGGCTGATCTCACTTAAGATCGGGTTGTCAGACTTAACATATTTTTGAGTTAAGTAAGAACTTCCACCGTTACCTAAGATCATTGCAAGAATGTCCATGACGTATGATTTTCTTGTTCCCACTTTATCTGCCTGATAGGCCATGACAAATTTTGGAATCGGGTTAGTGGCATAAACTTTATATTCAGTTCCAAGCAGGGCGTGAGACTTGAATGCTTCTTCACCCGATTTTTTCTTCAGGTCTTTAAGATCTTTTGAAGCAGGAATTTTTCCGTAAGTTTCTTCAATTTTAGCAATGACTTTATCCGGATCAACATCCCCTGCGATGGCGACGATGGCATTGTTGGGAACATAAAAGTTTTTGAAGAACACCATCATCTGGTCGCGCGATAGTGCTTTTAAATCTGCTTCGTCACCGATAACAGAATTTCCATACGGTGTTCCGACAAACATTTTTTTCATAAGAGCTAAAAAGATCAATCCGTCAGGACTGTTCTCATAACGCATTTTTCTTTCTTCAAAAATAACCTGTCTTTCACTTTCAAATGAAACCGGTTCAAGCAGAAGGTTCTGCATACGATCCGCTTCCATATCAATCATCGTATCTAAAAATTCCACCGGAATGTTTTGATAATAAACTGTCATATCATTTGTAGTATACGCGTTCGTTACACCACCGCTTTTTTCGAGCAGGCCATCGAATTCGCCCGGTCCGTATTTTTTTGCTCCCTTAAACATCATGTGCTCAAGAAAATGTGTAGCACCTGTTGTGCCGGGACCTTCATCGCGTCCACCAACATCAAATAATGTGTAGTAAGAAACGATTGGCAATTTTGGATTGGGAGCAATCAGTACCGTTAAGCCATTCTTTAAAACAACTTTTTTAACATTAAATCCTGCTTTTAACGGAGCAGCTTTCGACGCTGTCTTCATACTTCCACATGCATCAAAAAGAAAGGCCATCATGATTAGTGACAAGACCTTAATTAGACGTGGAGATTTTACGGCGCGGGGTATTTGCGGTGACATAATTTTATTCCTCGATCTCTATAAGTTGAGTTAAAATTATATCAGTTCGCGGACAGTATACAATGTGGATTAACTGGACAGTTTCGATGCAAAAATCTCTGTATGAAAACACAATCACTATCATGGGAAGTGGAACCAGCACAGGTGTCCCACTTGTGGGGTGTTCGTGTCCGGTGTGCACTTCACTTGATCATCGCGATCAGAGACTTCGTACAAGTTTGTTTATCGAAACGAAAAATGGTCAGAGAATTATTGTTGATACCGGACCTGATCTTCGCACACAACTTCTTGCCAATAAGATCTCCGCAATAGATTTTGCGATTATCACCCATGAACATGCAGATCATCTTCACGGCATTGATGACCTACGCCCTTTTTCTTTCGGGCCACCAGTTAAAGAAATTCCCGTCTTCACAAATGCTCCCACGAAAGCATTTATTGAAGAACGCTACCCTTATATTATTCAGGCAGCTTCCCGCCCGTCTCTCGGTGGTGGCGTTCCAAGGCTTAATATCCAGGCCGTTGAAATGGAAAAAACTACAACGATTAACGGAGAGGATTTTTTCTTTTTCAGTTACCCTCATGGATATGGTGTAACGATGGGATTTATCCACGACACCTTCGCTTATGTAGTCGACTGTTTCGAACTTCCCGATCACCTGATAAAAATTTTAAAGGAAAAAAAATTAAAACTTTTGATTATAGATTGTCTGCAAAGACGCCCTCACCAGACCCATCTGACGGTGGAAAAATGTTTTCACTATATAAAAGAGATAAAACCCGAGCGCGCGGGTCTGATACATATGAGTCATGACCTTTCTCACAGAGGACTTGCCGATATGGCACAAGACGAATTTGGCAAAAACGTTTTTCCTTTATATGATCAACAAAAGATTACTTATGAAGGGACATGATAAAATGACAACACAGACTATGAACGCGGGTTCGTCTCGTTATGCTGGGTTTATTACTGCGGCCAATACATATAAACACGAATTCGCTTTAAGAGTTTATGCTTTCATCGTTCTCGCTCACTGGGCAGAACATTTAGTGCAAGCGTTCCAGATTTTTGTCCTTCATATGCCACGTCCCGCTTCCCGCGGAGTTTTAGGCCAGTTTTTTCCATGGCTCGTGTCTTCGGAAACTATGCACTACGGTTACGCACTATTCATGCTTATCGGTCTGTGGATTTTGCGCTCCGGCTTTGTCGGCCGCGCTTATAAATGGTGGATGGTCTCTCTTGTTATTCAATTCTGGCATCACATCGAACATTTACTTCTTCAAATTCAAGCGATCACTCATCCATTCTGGGGCTCACCGGTTCCAACGAGCGTGTTGCAGTTATTTTACCCGCGAGTTGAGTTACACCTTTTCTACAATACAATCGTTTTTATTCCGATGGCCGTTGCAATGTATATGCACTTGTTTCCAACACCAGTTGAACGTGCACAATATAAATGCACATGCGCTATCGATTAATGAAAAAATTCGCAGTCATAGTTTTATTTTTAGCAGTAGGATTCGGACTTTTTTTCCTGAAAAAAAATTTCAATATCCACTCTGCAAAATATTATGATGACACCATCATGACGTGGGATTACTTTCCGAAAAAAATGACAGATCTTAATAATCCGGTGGAATTCATTTTCAATCTCACCGACAAGAAAAAAAATCCAATTCCGAATGCAAAATTTGAAATCGAGGCCAATATGAATCATGGTGGAATGGTCCCTATTTTTCCAGCGGCCCGTTTTATAAAAGACTCAACTTACCAGTCCAGCATCAAACTTACGATGCTGGGTGAATGGATGCTTTTTATCACGATTACTCTTCCCGACGGTCAGATCATAAAAAAAGAAGTCAGATTTAATACCAACTGATGCTTAATTCTAAAAAAAATCTATTCACGATTAAATACGCTTTTCAGATTTTACTCTTAGTTTTTTCCATTCTTCTTATCTCTGAAGGACTATGGGGATCAGCATTTGCCCCGAAAAATCTCACGACTCTTTTTGTATGGGTTCACTACAGGGGACTACTGGTTTTCCTGATTCTCCTGCTTGGAAATTTTTTTTGCATGAGCTGCCCTTTTATTTTTGTCCGCAACTGCCTGCGGGTTTTTATTTCACCCAAAAAATTGTGGCCGAAAAAACTGCAGAACAAATGGGCCGGCATTTTTTTCTTTACGGCCGTTTTATTTTGTTACGAGTATTTTCACCTGTGGTCACAACCTGCAATGACGGCCTATCTGATCATTGCTTATTTCGTTGTGGCCATCATCATCGACCTTACTTTCAAAAAAGCGGCCTTTTGCAAATACCTCTGCCCTATCGGCCAGTTTAATTTTTTATCCAGCACCATTTCACCAAAAACTGTGGCCGCCAAAAATTTATCTGTCTGCGATAGCTGCACGACGATTGAGTGTTTAAAAGGTGTGGTGGTTGAAAATAAAATCATTAAACGCGGCTGTGAAACACATTTGTTAATGCCGAAAAAAATCGGTAACCTGGACTGCACTTTCTGCATGGATTGTGTCGAGGCCTGTCCATATGACAACATTGCCTTGAAGTCTGTCACGCCGACAGAAGAACTATGGAGCGATCATCACAGATCGGGAGTCGGTACACTTTCAAAACGCCCCGACATACTTTTTCTCATTATCGTTTTTACATTCGGTGCTCTGTTAAACGCTTTTTCGATGGTGGCACCGGCCTACGAACTGCAGTCCTTTTTCACTGACGTTTTTAATATAAAAAGTCAGTTCATTTTATTACTGATCGTTTTTATTATTTTTCTAATCGCCGCTCCGTTAATTATTATTCCAAAAAAACAAAAACAATTAATTCCAAGTTTACTTCCTCTGGGATTTTCCATCTGGCTTGCTCACTACAGTTTTCATTTGCTCACGGGAATTTTTACTTTCATTCCTTTGCTGACAAAAATTTCCATCCCGACTCAATACATGGGAATGCCGGTTCGACTTGTAACTCCTATCCAGTATGGATTTTTAATTTTAGGATTTGCAGGGTCCATCATCGTGACATTCATGATGAATGAATCAAAACGCATACGTTTTCGCTGGATATCTGCTCATTTAATAATTTTGCTCGCGGCCATCTGGATTATGTCTCTTCCAATGGAAATGCGTGGGACATTTATAGGTCTTGCTCCATGAAAAAATACTTTTTCTTATTTTCAATGTTAGTAATCTCGGAAGTCTTTGCTCACGAAGGTCCACCTTTTCCGATTCTTGTGGATCAAAAATTTCTGACGAATAAAATTTCTGTATGGACGGATCCCGATACTGAAAAGGGGACTTTTCTTTTTTACCCTGAGGGTGAAAATTTAAAAGGTGATGATTTTATCTATCAGATTAAGGCCACCCCAACGACAGGGCCCAAGGAAATTCTCTCGGCACTGGCAATGAAGGGAGAGCAGCAAAACGGTAGATTTACTTATACCGCGACGATCCCTTTTCCCAGGGCGATGGTATGGAACGTAGAGATTCTGGTTAAAAATAAACAAAATGGTGATGTATTGCTGGATCAGACTCTCCCTGTGGAAGTGACTCCACCGGGCCCAAACCGCACTGAAATACTTGTCTATTTAATACCTTTTCTCATCATAGGGGGAATCTGGATTAAAGTAGTCATCCACAAGCGTAAAAAGACTACACGCGTGTAGTAAATCCCCTTTCTTTTTTTGCAATTATATGGAATTCTGGGCAGACAAATTTTTAGAGTCTTAAAGCTTAAACCTCAAAGGAGATAACAATGATTATCGGAGTACCTAAGGAAATTAAAAACAATGAAAACCGTGTTGGTATGGTTCCAGGTGGAGTTCGCGCTCTAATCGCAGACGGCCATCAGGTATACGTTCAAAAAAATGCTGGTGTTGGTATCGGCATCACTGATGAAGAGTTCATCAAAGCTGGAGCAAAAATTCTTGATACTGCTGCAGAAGTTTTCGAAAAATCTACAATGATCATCAAAGTTAAAGAACCTCAGGCAGTAGAGATCGCAATGCTTAAGCCTAATCATATTCTTTATACATATCTTCACCTTGCTCCGGATGCTGAGCAAACAAAAGGTTTAATGAAGTCTGGTTGTACTGCAATCGCTTACGAAACAATTCAAAACGCAGACGGATCTCTTCCTCTTCTTGTTCCTATGTCAGAAGTTGCAGGCCGTATGTCAGTTCAAATTGGTGCAACTTATTTACAACTTGATAAAGGTGGTAAAGGAATTCTTCTTGGTGGAGTTCCTGGTGTTAAACGCGCTAAAGTTACTGTTATCGGAGCTGGTATCGCAGGAACAAACGCGATTCAAATGGCAATGGGAATGGGAGCTTCAGTAACTGCAATCGATCTTTCAACAAAACGTTTAGCTGAACTGGACGCTTTATATGGCTCACACATCACTACAATTTACTCAAATCAAGACAACATCGAAAAAGCTGTTCTTGAATCAGATTTAGTTATCGGTGCAGTTTTAGTTCCAGGTGCAAAAGCTCCTAAGCTTGTAACTCGTGACATGATTTCTAAAATGGGTAAAGGATCAGTTGTTGTAGACATCGCTGTAGACCAGGGTGGATGTATTGAAACCTGTAAGCCAACAACTCACGAAAATCCAACTTTCGTAGTAGACGGTGTAGTTCACTACTGTGTAGCGAACATGCCAGGTGCAGTTGCAAGAACTTCAACTTTCGCACTTACAAACGTAACACTAAAGTACGCTCGTATGATTGCTAACATGGGTGTTGAAGAAGCGGCTCAGAAAGATGCTTCTTTCCGTCCAGGGATCAACATTTACAAAGGGACTCTTGCTTACGAACAAGTAGCAACAGATCTTGGATTACCGTACACAAAACTTCCGTTCTAGTTTTTTATAGAGGGTCGCTTTCGAGCGGCCCTTTTTTTTGCAAAACATTTTACTCAGCTATTTCTTTCCCCATTTAATTTTCTTTATCTTTCTCTTCAGCATGTTAAAATTTACTTATGACCGGCAAAAAAATGATCGACATGATTCTCCTGGGCGTAATGATGCTCGCAACTCTCGCAGTTGTAGGCCTTTTCTATTACACAGAAAAAATGTACAAAAAACCCCCTATCGATGAGAACGCCGAAAAAAAAGCATTGCTCACAAGCGTCGACTACAAATCAATCCCTACTTTCTTCAAAGTCGACAAAATGACAATCAGCCTCGTTCCAAAAAACGAACAAGCAAACGCCCGCATGAAATGGCTTGAAGTAGAAATGCATATGACTTTATTTTCTGCTGAAGACTCAGGATTAATGAAAGCATATCTGCCCGTCGTGCAAGATAGAATCATCGACATCACTTCCAAAATGGGCTCAGACGAACTCAACTCACTTACTGGAAAAATTATTCTTGAAGATAGATTGAAAAAAGAAATTAACAAGGCACTTAAAAAGCCTGTCGTAAAAAATATTTTCTTCGCTTCTTTCATCGTTCAATAAATTTTAATCTTCAGCAAACAAAAATTTAAAATGCTTTTAATAAGGGTTAAGAATTCCAATATCTTGTAATTTAGGAAGTGATTCTACTTTTGCTCCCCATATGCTATAATCTTTCAATATCGGAGGATTTCTCATGGGAGAAAGAATGTTTGGAAACGATT
>JACMNL010000085.1 GCA_014378525.1 Bacteriovorax sp. | reverse complement strand
CAACAAAACGCGAACGCTTCGGGCGTTACCTGATCCTCGACCACTTGGTCGACGGTGGTATGGCAAAAATTTGTCGTGCTCGCTATTTGGGTGAGCAGGGTGAAAAAGTTGTTGCCATTAAGATGGTACAGCCGCAGTTTTCAAAAGATGAAGCTTTCAAAACTATGTTCATGGATGAGATCCGTGTAACTTTCGGTTTACTACATCCCAACGTTATTCAGACTTACGATTATGGTATGAACAAAGGGCAACTTTACGTTGCTATGGAATACTGTGACGGTCGTAACTTAAAAGAATATCTCGATAAATTAAAAGAAAGAAAATTCGTTTTCCCGGTAGAGATTTCTACTTATATTATTTCTCAGGCATGTCAGGGTCTTTATTATGCCCACACATTCAGAGATAAATTAACAGGGCAGGAAGCGAACATCATTCACCGTGATATCTCTCCACACAACATCATGCTTACATATGATGGTGCGGTTAAGATCATCGACTTCGGTATCGCTAAATCACAAACAAATTCTGAGTCAACTCAAGCAGGGACGATCAAAGGTAAGTTGTCTTATCTAGCTCCTGAATATCTTGAAGGACTGGAGCTTGACCCTCGTTACGATCAGTTCGCACTGGGTATTACTCTTTGGGAAATGTTATGCTCGAGAAAACTATTCAAAGAAAATAACGATCTAGCTGTATTAAAGAAAATCCAGGAATGTAAAATTCCGGTTCCTTCTTCAATCAACCCGAATGTTCCAAAAGAGCTGGATGAAATTGTATTAAAGGCCCTTAGCAAAAACAGATCTAAGCGTTTTGATAACCTTGATCAGATGAACCGCGCACTAATGAAGTTCCTTTACGCGAAATTCCCGGACTTCAATGCGACAGACTTATCATATTTTGCTCAGGAACTTTTCAGAGACGAAATTAAAAAAGACCGCGAGAAGATGTTTGAATTCGGTAAAATCGATATCAAGCCTTTCCTTGAAGATATGAAGAAAGAAACTGAAAGAGGATCGAATGCTACCGAAGCAGCAGCTGCCGGTGGTAGTATGGTTAATAGTGGTGACACTCCTGCCATAAAAAAAGAAGCGATACTCGATTTCGGTTTTGATAACGACGCGAAAAAGAAAAATACAATTACAGTTAAAAAAGCAACAGTGCAGTCTAATAAAACCAATTCAAGCGAAGACAATACGATGTCGAGAAGAATTGCTGATATTAATGACAGTACGATGATTAATATTAAAAAAGAAACTGGCACCACTTCTAAAGTTAATAAAGAAGGGACAAAGCTTCTTAAAGTTGAAAAGACGACTACCAAAACGAAGAAAAAAGAAAAAACATCGATGGGTACATATGCAGCAATGCTTGCATTCGTTCTCGGTGGTGGATTTTATTTCTATCAAACATTTTTTGCTGAACAGGTAGCCCCTCCTGTCGCGGAAGTCGCTCCGGTTGTAAAACCACATGATACAAATCGTAATCCAGCTGCAACTGATATTGCCAAGACAGAGCAGGCAGCGGGAGAAGCAAAAATGACGTTAACTCATTTTGATAAACAAAAAATGCAGGTTTTCGTTGATGGTAAAAAATTAGATGTCGACATCATGAATTCTGTCTTGGTTCCGGTTGGAAAACCGTTTACTTTAAGGGTGCAGATCGAAGGCCGCAAACATTTTATTAAGGAAGTTAACTTAGCTAATAATTCTTCAATTGAAGAAGAGGTCCCGGAAATGCCAGCGATAGCTTATGGATATGTATATACTGCAAATGACTGTTCAGCATCGGGTGAAGTACGTTTTGAAATCTATGGTGAAAAACGTGTAAGTCCGATTCCAATGAAGCAGGAATTTGGTGTGGCTTTCCCGTTAGGTGTTGATGATAAAGGGGTGCTTGCTCCAGCGAAATATGAATTGTTCTTCAAGAAAACGGGTGAAGAAATCGAAAGAAAGGTAGAAGTCACAATTAAACATGAAGACCAGTCTGTCGATCTTTGCGAGATGCTTTAATTATTCGTTTTCTGATTCTTCTTTCTTCTCTTGCTTAAAAATATTATTTTTTCTCATACTTAAGAGCTTCATTATATCAGCTGCCGTTTCTTCCAGTGCCTTATCAGTCACATTGAAGACCGGCCAGCGTTTATTTTCTTTGAAGATAGCGCTTGCCCATTCAACTTCTTCGACTATTTTATTGTGTTCAGCATAGTCGCCCTGATGCTTTTCAGCTCCCAGACGCTGCAGTCTGTTTTTTCTGATTTCTCTAAGTGATTCAGGATCAATAGTAAGCGCAAATATTTTTCTTTGATCCACTTCAAAAAGTTCTGCTGGTAGAGGTGAATCTTTGATCATCGGAATGTTGACAACTTTAATTCCATGTTGAGAAAGATAAACTGAAAGAGGAGTTTTTGATGTTCTAGAGACACCAACAAGAATTACATCAGCAAGATGAAGAGAAGCAATATTTCTTCCATCATCGTGATTAAGTGTAAATTCCATCGCCTCAACACGTCTGTAGTATTCGTCATTAACCTGGTGAAGTAGACCGGGTTCACTCATGGGTTCCTGGTTGAAATAATTTGAAAACGCTGTCAGCGCAGGGCCTATTAGATCGAGTGTTCTTACTCTGGTCGTGCGTGAAAGTTCAGAAATATACTCGCGTAGTTTTCCGGAAACAATTGTATGGATAATTAAATCGTGGTGAATCGCCGCTTCGTTGAAGATGGCATCGATTTGTTCAGTCGTTCTGATGTTTTTATAACGAGTAAAAAAAACTTCACGTTCTTTAAACTGTGCCATTACTGCGCGGGAAATTGCCGTTGCTGTTTCACCGGTACCGTCAGAAATGATGATAATTTTTAAACGTTGTGTTTCTCGACTCATTATTTGGCCTTTATAAAAGTTTCAACTCTATCCATTATTTTAGCCTGATCATGAATGGGATTAAAACTCTCTTTTGGAGTTATTCTATTAAAAAAGGTTCTTTGGGACTTTGCCAACTGGCGGGTCGAGATGGAAATGCGTTCAATGCATTGCTCAGTGCTTTCAAATTCACTTTTACCTGTTCGCAGCTCGATGGTTTCTTTATAGCCAATAGAGGCGAGTGGTTTTTCTTCCAGTGTAAAACCATCTTTTTCGAGCTGATCAATTTCTTCCATCAATCCGTCTGCGAACATTTTTTTTGTTCTGTTCAGGATAATCTGAAAGTGTTCATCGCGTGGAAGATCGAGATAAATATGGAGGACTTCCCAGGGGTGAACAATCTCGGAAAAGTCATAGGGATTCATTTCATCAAAAACTTTTTTCTGAATGGAAATTTTTGTACCGACAGCTTCGAAATGTTCAACCGCTCTCATTAAACGATAGTGATCATTCTGGTGATAGTTAATCAGCGATTCAGGATCGTGTTTTTCCAGGTATTCATTGATGACTTCAATTCCGCCTTCTTCATACCATTTATCAACTTTATCTTTGATGTCCTGAGGTGTCGAAGTCGATTCGTACATGCCTTTTAAAAGTGCTCTCAAATAAAATGCACTTCCGCCGACGAGGATAATAATTTTATCTTCTTTCATTGCTTCAGTAATAATCTTCTCGCCCATCGCGATAAAGTTGGAAGCGTTCATCGGCGAATTGATTGAAGCAAATCCTACAAGAAAATGCTCGATGCCTTCCATCTCTTCATCTGTAGGTTTAGCAGTACCAATTGAAATTTCTTTATAAAAAACCAATGAATCGAAATTTACAACAGCAGCTTTCATTCCAAGGTCGTTCTGGATTTTTTTTGCTATCTCAATACTGGTTTTTGTTTTTCCGGTGGCCGTCGGACCCGAAACAATAATGATCTTGTTCATGACTTAAATAAACTCTTGAGGCGATCAGCGGTTAGCTCGATTGCAAACTCAGAAGTGTTTTCAGACATCAGTGCTTTTTCAATGATATGTTCCGGAACATTCGTCAGCATTGAAAGAGGGAAGTGCTCTTCAAAATATTTTTTAAAGGCCGATCTCTCGAAAGTTTCAACTTTTGGCTGGGAAATAAAATGCACCAGTGTTTCAGTTAAAGAAAATAAAAGTACCTGAGGTAAAAAACGCGGAATAGTTCTGAGCACAATGTATTCTGCATTCAGACGGTCAAATTCAAACCCCAGATTTTTTAAATCCTCCAGGTGTGAGTCGATTTTTCCTTTCAGCATTTTAAAAGGCTCGCTGATAAGAAGTGGCCCTGCACTTTCATCACTTAATAAAAAATGGTGTAGCTCTTCTGAAAAATAGTGAATGATAAGTTTTTTTAGATCAACGACTAAATGTTTTCCAATATCAGCAATTAAGTATTGATCCTGAAGATGCTGGAAGATTGGAGCCTCTGCGCTATTGGCAGACTCTCTGTTAAAAAGATTATAGCTCTCACCAGTTGAAGATTGTAGATCCTGAGACATATTCATCAGGTCGAAACTCTGATTTTCATCTCTCGAGAAAAAAGACTGTGCAATGCCACCGTGATTTTCTGAATTAATTGTCGCAGGGGATTCAGCGAGAAGGTTTTTAACTCCTGCCTTAAGTGAAGTCACAAGCAGAGAGTAAACTACATCAGATCTCATAAACTTAATTTGAGTTTTATTCGGGTGAACGTTTACATCAATATCTTCGGCCGGAGTGTTGATCTCTACTACATAATGACCGCTTTCACCGAAATGCCAGAATGAATCCAGATTTCTTAGAACGGCAGAGTGTAGCGACTTATCTTGAAAGAAACGTTTGTTAACAAACAGGTAATGATGACGGTACTGAGGTGTTGAGTGAGTCTCTCTTGTGAAATAAACTTTCACATTGTAATTTTCGTAAGTCTGTTCTGCAAAAACCACATTGTTGCTTTCACTTTTTCTCGCAAAATAAACCTGTGCGATTCTCTCGCTGTTGTTTTGCGTATCTACGGCCTTAAATATTTCTTTTTCTTTCTCATCCCACTTAATTGTAAAAGTAACCTGCGGATTGGATAAAACAAATGAATAGATAATTTTTTTTAGAGCAGACTTTTCACTTGTCTTCGACTTTATAAATTTCAATCGTGCCGGTGTATTAAAAAATAAATCCTTAATATAAATCGACGTACCTGGTGTGCTTGATCGTTGAGCGATCAGAAGCTCGGTATGGCCACCGTTGATAATAATTTTTCCGCCTTCTTGAGTAAGGTCTTCAGGCTGGGTTGTACAAGTCAGTCTTGCAGACGCTGCCACACTCGCTAACGCTTCTCCACGAAAGCCGAAGCTGTGCAGACGGTATAGGTCTTCAAAAGTTTTTAGTTTGCTGGTGGCGTGTCTTAAAAATGCATAGGGAAGGTTTTTAAAATTCATCCCGTGGCCATTGTCTTCAATTGAAAGCAGGTCCATCCCGTTTTCAATTAAGTGCAGATAAATTTCTGTTGAACCTGCATCGAGAGAATTTTCGATCAGCTCTTTTAATAAAGAGGCCGGACGCTCGAGCACTTCACCAGCTTTAATCTGGTCAATAATATGCTCGGGTAATATTTCGATGGTTTTATTATGAGTTGCTAATGTCATTGGCCCCGATAGAATTGTACCTGATTCCTGCCCCCTTCCTTAGCTTTGTAGACTGCTTCATCAGCTCTTTTGAAAAGATCTGTGCCTGTGACTACACCCTGGCGGTAATCTGCAACTCCAATAGATGCGGTTACGGGAAGTCGTTTCCCGTCGTATAAAAATTCTTTGTTCTCAATTAATTTTCTTAAACGTTCTGCAATCTCGAAAGATTGTTTTAAGTTTGTTTTTGGAAGCAGGATTACGAATTCTTCACCACCGTAACGTGCAAAGACATCCTGCTCACGGATTCCGTTTCCGCGGATAACTGCTGCCATTTCTTTCAGAACATAGTCACCGGCATCGTGGCCAAAACCATCGTTTAGTTTTTTGAAATGGTCTAAGTCGAAAAGTACAAGTGATAGAGGATCTCCTGTTACTTTTGATTTGTTTACTTCAAGAGCAATACGATTGTTGAAATATGTTTTGTTGTAACATCCAGTATGCTTATCAGTGTTCGCTTCAAGATTTAACTTATCGTAAGTAAGTCTTTCAGGATCTCCCTTTGGAAGATACTTAAGAGCGATACTTCCGATTTTGATGATGTCACCTTTAGCAAGTGGTGTATTCGATTCTACTTTTTTGTTATTTAAGTAGGTTCCGTTTTTTGATCCACAGTCTTCTAGAATATGTGAGTCACCATTTACCAAAAGTTTGAAGTGGTATCTAGAGACACCGTTAAATTCAAGCGCAATAACATTGTCTGCATTTCTTCCAATACCAATCACTTGTTCAATTAAGTCGAACAAAGTTCCGTTCAAATCTCCACCTACAACCAGGAGCGCGGCCGGCTTTTGTTGAGCTTCTTTTTCTGAAGCCTGCAAAGCAGCTCTTATGTCAGTTAAGACAATGGTTGTGTCATCATTACTCATTTATTCAGATCCTTATAATTATATTTTCTTAGCCTCTAATTTTAGCTGTGAGAAAGATTTTTTACAACTGGTTCAAAAATTCAAATGCGTAGATCTTCCCGGCTTCAACTCCTGGTTGATCAAAAGGATCAATCATTAAGTAGTCACCCATAAGAGCTGTTAAGCTTTCAAAAAAAAGTATCATTTGTCCCAAATGATATTCATCATTTTTAGCGATCTTAAGGTGAATTAAATGTCGTCCGTTTTCACGAAGTGCTTTAATTGTTCCTTCCATTTCAGCTTTCATTAATTGAGATAAGTTAAAAGTTGAGAGTTTTTGGAGGTTATTGCTCGATAAAACAGATCTTAACGAAAAATCTTTTGCAAAATTTTCTACTTCGATAATGATAAACGCTTTATCATTCGGCCCTTCCATAAAAAGCTGAACCTGTGAGTGCTGGTCAGTGGCCCCGTATCCAACAATCGGTGTGAAACCAACGTTAACAACTTCACCCTTTTTATTTTTCTTTTTACCTAAACTCTCTGCCCACAATTGTGTAAACCAGAAAGAAAAAGCGCGAAGCTTGGAAGAGTAGGGCATGAATACAGTTTGAGAAATTTGTTTTGATTGTTTCAGGTTGTATAAAAATTCAGCAGCAGCAACCAGTTCATTTTTTTTCCCGTCTTCTGATAAAAGATCGGCCTGAAGATCCTTGGCCCCTTTTAAGTATGCATCCAGATCCATACCTGCGAATAGAGCTGGTAAAAATCCAACCGGAGTAAGTGCAGTGAAACGTCCGCCAACATCACTTGGTACTTCAAGAGTCGTGATGTCCCATTCTTTCGAAAGAGTTAGCAACTCACTTTTCACAGGATCTGTAGCGAAGACGAAAAAATCTTTGTATTCGGAAGGTCTCACGCCACGAGCTTCAAAAAGCTGGGTAATGATCGCAAGGGCCGCAAGTGTTTCAGCAGTTCCACCTGATTTTGAAACGAAATAAAACAAGCAGTCTTTTAATTCAACATTCGCCAGCGACTCCATCTGAGAATAAATTTCTTCCGGGTCTATGTTGTTGATGAAAATAAATCGCGTATCATTTTTTTGAAGCGCGTTTACCATCATTTCAGGGCCTAGCGATGAACCACCAATACCAATGTGAACAAAAACTTTTCTGTTTTTAAATTTCTGATAAACATTCTTTGAGGTAACTTCAAGTTCCTGTCTGTTAAAAGTATAAAAAAACTGTGTGCTCGTATTGTTGATAATACTTTTAAATATATTGATCTTCTCGATTGCTAAAGCTGAAGTTACATTAGGACGTTCAGGAAAAAATTGAAATTTTAATGCCATATAATTCCTAGTGTGTTGTGTATTCTTTTTTTAGCTGACGGGCGATAACGACTCGTTGAACCTGGTTTGTTCCTTCAACGATTTGTAAAACTTTTGCATCTCTCATAAATCGCTCAAGCGGATACTCGCGAGTGTAACCTACACCACCTAAAATCTGAACAGCGTCAGTCGTCACTTTCATTGCAGTATCAGTAGATTTTAATTTGGCGAACGATGCGATTTTAGAATTCGGTGTTCCTGCATCGTAAAGTCTCGCAGCTTCCTGAACCAATAATCTTGAAGCTTCAATTTCACAGGCCATGTCGGCCATCATGAATTGTAGTCCCTGGAATTCAAAAATAGGGTGATTGAATTGTTGACGGGTCAGTGAGTATTTCACAGACTCATCAAGAGCTCGTTGAGCAAGACCAACACCGATGGCACCGATAGTGATACGCCCTTTATCAAGAGCGGCCATGGCCACTTTAAATCCTTCGCCTTCACCGATCAATAAATTTTCATCCGGAATGAAGCAGTTTTCAAAAATAACTTCGCGGGTAGGACTTGCTCTCCATCCCATCTTTTTTTCTTTTTTACCAAACGATAAACCTTTTGCTCCATCACGTACGATGAATGCAGAAATCCCTTTACTTCCTTCGCCGCCAGTTCTCGCCATAACAATATAAGTTTTAGCGATGCCTGCAGAAGTAATCCAAAGTTTTGTTCCGTTAAGGTTGTATCCACCTTCAACTTTTTTTGCTGTCGTTTTTAATGAACCTGCATCTGAACCTGCACTAGATTCACTTAAACAGAAGGCACCGATTTCCGAGCCGCTTGTTAAAGATGGAAGGAAAGCTGCTTTTTGTTTTGCAGTTCCAAAATCGTTGATGATTGATTGAACCATGATTGAAACTGAAGTTGTGACAGAGTAGGCGACAGAGTATTTTGCAATCTCTTCGAGTGCAACTGCACAGTCACCATAAGTTAATCCTGCTCCACCGTATTCTTCTGGAAGTGTTATTCCACAAAATCCGAGTTGTCCCAGTTCTGTAAAAATACTCATTCTGAATTCTTCTGTTTCATCATCGTGTTCCATAAAGGGCTCGATTTTAGCAAGACAGAATTTTTCTAGTTGAGATTTTAGTTCAGTTTGAAGTTCGTTCATTTTATTTCCAAAGTTAGTGAAGGTGCTTAATGTCTTTCATCAAATTTTTAGCAATGATCATAATCATTACTTCATTTGTGCCGGCACCAATTTCATTCAGTTTGTTGTCTCTCATCATGCGCTCAAGTGGAAACTCACGTGAGTATCCATATCCACCGTGAAGTTGAATGGCATCGAGAGCAATCTTCGTTGCCATTTTAGGAATCTGAAGTTTAACCATCGCTGCCACTGAAGGACCACGGAAACCATTGTCGTATTGTTTTGCGATTGAGTATAAAAACGTTCTCATCATTTCAGTTTCTGTCGCCATCTCAGCAACCATTTTCTGGATTAACTGAAAGCTTCCAATATGTTTTCCGAACTGAGTTCTTTCCTGTGCGTATTTAATACACTGGTCAGTGCATGCCTGAGCGATTCCAAGGGAGATACCGGCGATTGTGATACGTTCAATATCTAAATTTTTCATCATGTGATAAACTGAATCGCCTTCTTTCCCTACAAGAGCAGAAGCAGGAACTTTTGCTTTATCGAAAACAAGTTCACCTGTCGGAGATGATCTCATTCCCATTTTATGAATTGGTTTTCCAGCGTGGAAACCCGGTGTTCCTTTTTCAATGATAAATGTAGAGAGATTTTTTCTTTCCGGACCAGTACGTGTGTAAACGTAAGCAACGTCAGCGTACTGAGCATTCGTGATCCACATTTTCGTTCCGTTGATGATGTAGTGATCGCCTTCTTTTGTTGCTTTCGTCTGAATTCCAACAGCGTCTGAACCATACTCCGGTTCACTCATTCCCATACAACCGATATGTTCACCGGAAATAAGCTTCGGAAGATATTTTGCTTTCTGTTCTTCAGAGCCGTTATTTTGAATATTGTTTACGCAAAGGATTGCATGAGCAAGATATGAAAGAGTCGATCCTGCACAGGCCTTTCCAAATTCTTCCATAACGATAGTTGCAGCAGTAGCTCCGAGACCTGCACCACCGTATTTCGGATCAGCCGTAATTCCTAAAACTCCAAGCTCTGCCATTTTTTTAAATGCGTTGATGTTGAAAGATTCATCGTGGTCATGTTTTTCGGCGAAGGGTGCCAGTTCTTTGCTTGCAAAATCTCTACATACATTTTGAAGCTCTTTTTCTTCGTCAGTGAAAAACCACATTGCACAACCACCTTTTTGTTGGGTATAATTTTTTAATAAAACAGATGGGAATTTATAACAAATTTCTCCTTACACTGTAAGACATGAGGTGTTAGTAGTGAGTCTCACGACCCCTGTTCCACGCGATCAAGACACAGTTTTTCCCGGAGAAAACTGGTTTTTCTATTGGAAAACCTCAGCGAGCCTGTGGAAATCTAAACTACAGGAATTTCCTGGAACAAAAATAATTATTCCTCTCAACTGGTCTTTTCACTCGGAAACGGGCGATCAATTTGACTTTGATGATCACAGACCTGAGACAAATTTAAAAAAATTAGTGGAAATCGCCCAGGAAGTGGGAAAATCCGTTGTATTTTTTCTTCCCTTAACACCAGCGCCGTTTTTATCTAACGGAGGACTTCCGCATTTACTCGCAAGAAGTCTTGCGTTAAACAGTGAACAAATGGCCTATGGGGTAATTGACGCTGATGACCATCTGGTCAAAATATATTCTTTTTTTGATCCGAGAGTTTTTGAAGCTTTCGATAAATTTGTAAAAAAACTTGGCCAGTATTTTTTATCAAACAAAATTACTGCAGACGTCTGGGGAATCCGCTCCGGATACTTTAAGGACGGCCAGTACAGAAGTTTTCTTGAAGACACTTCTAAAACTTTTGACCAGGCCTTCTCACGTTTTTTAACGACAAAAAGAGTGCCGGAAGAAAATCTTTCACCCATAGAAAAAAATCAGTTGTCGTTTGAATTCAATAAAACAATTCAGAATCTCTATGAAACAAATGCACGCGAATCCATCAAGGAAAATTTTGAAGGATCTCTCGATGTAGCGTTTTTAGGAGCTGCAACAGAAAACTTTTTAAAGCGTTTATCAGGAACAATCTCGACAGTAGATTATTCAAGCGAGCTTTATGAGGCCCTGGCTAAAGATATTATTCCTTCATCAGTACTTCTTTCTCACCGCCTGAAAAAAGGTGTATTGACGAGAGAGTTAAACGACCTGGTAGCAAATTCATATCTTCCTTCAAGACTTGCAAGCTCGGCTTACGATCACGAAGATATTTCAACTTTTCAGCCACTTTCTTTTTTCAAAGTTTATGAAAAAGTTGACGGTGTAAGCGCGCTTTTCCAGAACTGGTCGGATTTAAATCTGTGGCAGTATTTGAGAGGGAATTTCGGCTGGAGTTACAAAGTTATATCGAGCGATACACTTAAACTTCATGAGACAAAAACTCCTTATCAGGAACATATTCATCTTTTCCACGGCCATGATGTCGACAGAATTATTTTTAATTATATCTTAAAAACGTTTATGAACGGCGGGCGAATCATTTTAAATCGCTCTGGTTTATCAGATGAATTCAATAAAAGATTTGAAACGTTTTTCCTGGAAAATAACTTAAATGTAGAAAAAGTTCATTTCCAGACTCAGATTCAGAATATTTCATTGGGTGAAGGCCGCCTGATTATCATTGAAGGCGAGGGCTTTAAGGCATTATCGAAGCAGGAGTTTTACGACTTCTGGAAAAAACTGGTTGAAACTTTTTCACTGGTACATGTGCCGATTCAAAATGTGGAAGGAATCGATTTCTACTGGAGAACGAGACCAAGTTCAACTAATGAATTAAAATTCGAAGAGGTGAGACGTCTGAGTCTTTACAATCCTACGAGCTACAGAAAAAAAATAAAAATGAGTCTGACGAAAAATTTTGTCGTCTATAAAGTTCTCGATGAGATTAATGTTATCGTCCAGACTTACCCCAACGAAATTGAAATCGAACTTTCTCCGGAAGGTTCTGTGATTGTAGATTTTGGAGTGTTCTCATGAAAGAAATCGATTACGTCGTAGGAATTTATAATTTCTTCAATCCGTATCCTGAAGATGGAGACGAGTCTTTTTATTACATGCTTTATCTGCTGGATGAAAAAGGACTGCTGGAAAAAGAGGGAGCAGTCAAACTCTTTTTAGACCGTTTTACCAGTGTAGAAGCGGGGACAAAATCACCAGTGAATACAATCGGGCCGTTCGTAAATCTTGAAAGATTAAATCAGTATGCGTTCGCTCTTTGTGAAGAGTTGAATGCAGCACAAGTCAGTCTGCTTTCAGTTCAGGAGTATAATACTCTTCTTGAAAACAGCCAGCAGGCCACAGAATTTCACCGCGATTTACTGGAGAAAGGTAACGTGATGGAAAACATCGAAAGAAAAAAGAAAGGTTTTTTAAGCAGATTCTTCAGCTAAAAAAAATGCAGCTCAAAGGCTGCATTTTTTTATCATCAATTTTATTTTCTATTAGTTTAAAGTCTGAATTTCTTCATCGATATCCGGTGCTACTTCTCCGGCCTGGGCCTGATCAGCAGGAACTGTAAAGTTATTGATCAGATCAATTTCTTTATCATTGGCAGTTGATCTTGAAGTTTTATCCAGCGCTTGTTTTACCAGAGCTGCTTTTTTTCTATCGGTAGAAGACAGAGTCTGGATTGCTTCATCCATTTGCTCTTCGTCTTTTTCAGTTACGATTTCTTTTGCAGCTGGCGCAACTTTTGGTGCTTTCATTTCCGCGTCCACCAAGACTTCTTCAACAATACCTTCTCTTGCAGCT
>JACMNL010000084.1 GCA_014378525.1 Bacteriovorax sp. | reverse complement strand
CAGGAAGTTGAAAATGCATACATCCCGCATTTCGCAAAACTTTTCACTATCAAATATTATAAAGATTTTAAAATTGTCGAGTCGGGGAGTGACCGCTTTATAGTCGCCGATAAACTTCCACTTAAATGCGATACAAAACTATTTATCTTAAGTGCTCACTCGAAACGTTTTGTTGCGACTTCAACAACACATCTGCCTTTTTTAAAACAATTTAATCTTGAAGAAACACTGGTTGGTTTTCCCGGTGTCCGATACATCAACAATAAAAAACTTAGATCGCAAAAAGTTAAGGATATTAATTACCAGTTAAATCCTGAAGAGCTGCTTTCAACGAAGGCCGATCTGGTTATGGCGTATTCAGCAAATCTAACTTCTGAAAAGAGAATGACTGATTTAAGAAAATTAAAAATACCATTAGTCTTAAACAGAGACTTCGAAGAAAAACACCCGTTGGCAAGAGCAGAGTGGATGGTCTTTTCAGCAGTCTTCTTTTCAAAAGACCTGGAAGCCAAAAAACAATTCAAATTCATTGAAGATGCTTACCTGACTCTCGCAGGTCTCGCCAAAACAAAAAACTCTCGTCCCAAAATTCTGGTAGGCGATATTCAAAATGGAAAGTGGGCGACGTGTGGCGGACAGAGTGACCTGGCCATTCTTATTCAGGATGCCGGTGCAGAGTTACTTTTAAAAAGTGAAAGTGCTGAAACTCAATTCATGTCTCTGGAAAAAGTTTTATCGACTACAGATAAACCTTCTTACTGGCTTACACAAAATACCTGGAACGATTTATCAGTTGCAAAAAAAGATTCACGCTATAAAAAATTCATCTCACTATCTGCCTACAACAATAATAATGTTCTGAATGCCGAAGGCTTTAACGATTACTGGGAAACCGGCATATCGAGACCGGATCTTTTATTAAAAGACGTTTTTGATATTTTTAATCACGCACCGTCTTCACAATTGAAGCTTAATTGGTATAAAGAACTTAAATGAAAACCAGACCACTATTAACTATTGCAGCTTTCTTTACTGTTACAGCAATATTAGCTGCGATTTTATTTTTATATGGTGACATCGGTTTTACGACAACTGACCAGACTATCTTATGGCAAATCAGATTTCCAAAAATCATCGTTGCGTTTTTTGCCGGCGGACTGCTGGCGTCAGCAGGATTGCTGCTGCAGGTATTTTTTCAAAACCCACTCGCTGGCCCTGATCTTTTAGGAATCAATGCCGGAGCCTGTCTTGGAGTAGCGGTTGCCATTATGGGCGGGGCCTATCTTCCATCAGCACTTGCAACCATAAGCCTTCCGCTGATGGCCATGCTGGGAGCTCTGTCTGTATTTTTTCTTCTGGCATTTTTAGTACAGAAAAATCTCAGCCGCATCAGCCTTTTAATTCTAGGACTACTGATCGCAAGTTTTACTTCGAGCTTCATCAGCGTTCTTGTAAACATGACTCCAAGCCTGCAGGTGAAAAACTTTTTAATGTGGTCGATGGGAAGTTTTCAAGGTGTCGCTATAGAAGACATTCCTCTGCTGGTTATTTTAGCAGTCGCAGGGATTATCTCACTGGCCTTTTTACCTAAACGTTTAAACCAGTTTATCATCGGCGAAAACTACGCAAAAAGTATGGGTGTCGACGTCGCTTCTTTTAAATTAATTCTCATCCTCGTATGTTCATTCCTTGTTGCCATAGTGACGGCCTTTTGCGGACCGGTTGGTTTCATCGGAATCATTGCACCCCATATCGCAAGGTCATTCATTAAACGCAGCGACATCAGATGGGTGATGCCGGCGGTATTTTTAGTAGGAAGTTCCCTCGCACTTTTTACAGAACTCATTTTAATTTTTACCAGCCAGTATTCGCTGGCCACAAATTCTATTCTCGGATTAATCGGAGCACCAGTCATCGCTATCTACTTATATAAAGAAAGGAGAATGTTATGATTAATTTCCAGAATCTCACTGTTGGATTTAATAACAAACCAGTACTTTCAAATCTAAGTGGCTTAATCGAAGAAGGACAATTAATCGCTTTGATGGGAATAAACGGTGTTGGTAAAAGCTGTTTCCTGAAATCCATGACTGGATTAATTAATCCAATCAGCGGCGAAATCAAAATCGATAATAAATCTTTTAAAGATTACACCAATCTTGAGATGGCAAAAAATCTCGCAGTTGTTCTCACTGATAAGGTACAGGTTGATTTCCTGAAAGTTGAAGAACTCATTTCACTCGGTAGATCACCTCACACAAATTTCTGGGGAGACCTCGAGGAAAATGACAATCAGGTTTTGAACGACGTAATTAAACTTCTTAAAATAGATTCAATCTACGACAGATATTTTTCAGACCTCTCTGACGGACAAAAACAAAAAGTACTTCTTGCGCGCGCACTTGTTCAAGGTCCCCGCTATTTATTTTTAGATGAGCCTACAACTTATCTCGATATCCCTTCGAAAATCGAACTCATGAAAATTCTACGAATTGTCAGCCATGAAAAAAAAGTGGGAGTGCTCTTTAGTACTCACGATCTGGATTTAGTGAAAAATGTTGTGGATCAAATCTGGCTGGTGGATTCGGAAGGAACACTTCATAAAAAAAGCCCTGAAGATATGACTCAATCAGGGCTATTAACAAAAAACTTTAATATCTAAATCTGAATCAATTTAACATCGACACTTTTTTCTTTTCCATCGCGAAGAATTTTCACGCTGACTTTATCGCCGATTTTATATTTATTAACTGCAGAAAATAATTCATCGTAATTTTTAACAGTTTCAGCATTGATACCAATAATTACATCACCCAGATAATACTGCCCGCGACGGTCGCGTGTAATCCCCTGCAGTCCTGCTTTAGCTGCCGGCCCTTCAGGATCGACAAACTTAACCATCACACCTTCTTTGAGGCCAAAACGTGCAGCAAGGTAGTCTTCTAGAATAGCAACTCCCAGACCTGGACGAATCACGCGTCCGAATTGAATCAATTGCGGAACAACATCTTTAATAATATTTACAGGAATTGCAAAACCAAGTCCTGCGCTTGAACCCGAACCACCACCATTATAAATCATAGCGTTCATTCCGATTAATTTTCCGGAAGAATCAAGTAGTGCTCCACCTGAGTTACCCGGATT
>JACMNL010000083.1 GCA_014378525.1 Bacteriovorax sp. | reverse complement strand
TGAGTTGTAAGTCTTGTTGCAACGATTTTTCCTGATGAGTCTTCAACATAAAAAGTTACACGTTGAGGAATAACCGGAGAAGCATTGATATCGATGTCGAATTCAATTCTGTCTTTTTGTGGTTTAGATAAATCTACGCCTTTCGCGCCGGCAAATTTAATCGTGCTTTGCGGTTCATGGTTCACAACTAAAAACTCATGAATTTGAGATTTTTTGTTCGCTGATTTTGCATAAACTTCATAACGGCCGTCTTTTAGAGATGCTGTATCGATTTTCATTCCACACTCTTGTGTAGAAGCACCTGAACAGGCAACAAGGTTTAATGAATCAGTATCCCCAGTCACAACCACTTCACTGGCCGCTGGTTTAGAAAGGTTTACTTTAATTTCTTTTGTACCGCTTACGTATTCGTGTTCAGTTGGAGAAGAAATTGAAATGTAGCTGTCTTCTGAATTAATTTCGAATGCCCAAGTGTTGTCACCAATACCTGATTTATCATCGTAAGAAACGCGGATGAATCCGTTTTCTCCCCAGTCAGGGCCCCAGCTGTTTCTCACAATCCAGTATCTTTCTGTATCATTGAATCCTACGATAGAAACTGCGTGACCGCCTTCTCTTTTATTTGATACTGACTTATAGATACCAGAGCTGTAAACCATGAAGTCTTCATACACAGTCATGCTTGTCATTAAAGGACCTTTTTTCAAAGCTTCTTTAACTTTAGAAGACATCCCACCGCGTGTGCTTGGTGAATTGTAGTTGGCGATTTTAAAAGTTCTTTCAATCTGGTTCTGGCAGAAGTTCTTTTTACATTGAACGTCTTCACCTGTTGATCCCGATTCATAAGGAGCACATGAAAGATCTACGATTCCAGTCTTCTTTAAGAATGAAGCGGCTGCAGATGGATACCATCCCATATCACATGCTCCACCACCGCAGTTAAAAAGCTGTTGAGGTGAAAACGATGGAGTTAACCATGAAAGTGTCGAACTGATTCTATATTGTGCTTCTAATGTACCAACAGAAGCAAAAGCAACACAAGATCCGCAGTTACCCTGGTCTAAAACCGGCCCAAGCCAGTTCACACCGTTTACGTTTCTCCAGTCCATAGAGTCCATAGCTTTTGTTCTATCATCAAAAAGTGCGTTCCCTTCAGGTTGATCACTAGATCCCAAAAGTCTTTTGATTTCAAAATCGCTCATATGAGAAACTTTGTTATCGCTGGCAATCCATCCGGCATTGTTCTTTTTAATAAGAGCATTGATTGAGTTAACGTTGATAGTTGATGCCTGTGCAGAAACTGCAGCGGCCACCAAAAAAAGAGAGATCCATTTTTTCATAATTCATCCTTGAAAGAGAAATGGTGAGAACTAAAAATCACATTCCTTTATTCCAATCCTCTTGCACTTCTTTCGCAATTAAATTGTTTGGACAAGTTCTTACTTTAGAAACTGAATGATCGGGTATTGTTACTTACAAATTGCTTTGATGATCTTCCAGTTGGAAGTGATTTCTATAGGAAGTTCAGATTTTGGATATGTTTCTTTGATGAGTGAAAGCCGCGATTCAAAATTCGGATGGGTCATCATAATTTCAGGTGCGGAAAAGTTACCGCTTTCATTTCCGAGCCTGCTGAAAAATGATCTCAGACCGCTCGTCGATACGTCCAGCATTGTTAGTCGCCCGGCCGCATAAGCATCTGCCTTCTTTTCCATTTCGCGGTCAAATGTTAAAGCGGCCGTGCTTAATAAAATTTGCGGGCTCACTGCAAATGAACTGTGAAAGTCCCCTGTCATAAATCCAAAAAAACTTGCGAGCAATGTACCTCTTACAAAAAAACCGGCGCTGTCTCTGGCAACTACGTGCCCGATCTCATGCCCCATTACACCAAGCAGTTCCTGCGGATTCTTTACCTCATCCAGAAGCCCTTTCATAATATAAACTCTCCCGCCTGGAAAAGTCAGGGCATTGATCATCGGGTTGTTCCCGATTTTGAAAGTGACCGGCATTTCTTTTTCAAATTTATTTTTTGGATAGAGAAAATCAACATACACTTTCAGCGCATGCTCCTGCTCCGGATTTAAAGTGCAGCTTTTAAAATATGTATCAAAGTTCATATTACTGGTGGCCGAGACTTCCAGACTATAAGGAATTCTGACAGCTATAAAATTTGTAGCGATTGGAATCATGGCCCACAATGCGAGACAAACGATAACAACAATTCCAATCCACTTAAAGATAAAGCGGCGACCATTTTTAACAATTTTTTCGCTACTGCCGATTCTTAACATTCCTGTGATGTTGTTATTGAGAATTTCAATTTTAGCTTTATCCAGCTTGTTGCCTAAAACAATGGCCGTATTGTGATTTTCATCCTGAAAAATATTTTCACGTTTCCACTGAGCAATAATTTCATCAGTGGACTCTCTTAAAATAACCAGCCCGTCAGCTGTAACCATACAAGTGACTGGAATGGAGACCGGACTTTTTCCGTCGTAATATTTTCCATCAGAGTTCATTAAAATCCCAAATCAAGGTCGTATTCTACTGCTGCCACATCACCAAAAGCACTGGCAGATATCTCAACATTCTGGATAGCTGCAAAATCAATTTCACCTGTGACTTCAATTGCATTTATAAAAATATGGTAACTTTTATTAATCACCCATGGAAGTGCCAGTCCCAGTGTACAAATTGTTGCAAGATATGACAGTACAGAAAAAAAGAAAATACTTTTCCCTTCCAGCTTAATATCAAAATATAGCTTGTTATCAAGATTGCTGTTTTTCAGTTTATATTTTGCAAGATTTAAAATCATCCATGAACCATAAAATCCCAGCGTGATGAAAGTCAAAAAAAGATTCCACAATACCAGTTTGAAAAACTCTCCGTTGTCGCCGGTGAAATTAAATTTCGAAGTACCAAAACTCGCTTTATTAATTAAAAAACGACGTTTCTCATTTTGAAAATATGGCAAATACAAACCGAGTGTAAGTCCACTTAAAAGAACCCCCTTAACTACCAGCCAGATAAAAGTCTGGGTTGATTCTTTATTTCGCTCCATTGAAAAGTTTGTTTCTCTCCATGATGTGCGTGAAAGTCTGTAGCGAGCTCCACCATAGATCGCTAGAGCATAAAGATAGACATATAAAGGAGTGGCCAGAACAACAAGAAATGGATTAATTCTCGAGATGATGTTCAGACAAATGGCGATCACCATATAAAAAGCGACAACGATCATCCAGCCTCTGAACAATTCCATTCCTGATCCGCTGTACGATCCTCTATCACCTAAAAACGAAACTTTTCCCCAAACATATCTGCGTGTGTTGGTTCTTCCCCATGCAGAATAGATCCCGAGAGTTAAAATAGTAAGTGCAATGTTCTGGAACATGATAATGGCCAGCTCTGTTCCCGATCCTGAATAAACCAGACGATCATGAATTTTAGTTTTTGAAGAACTGATCTCGACATCATCAAACATACTTACTCCTTAATAATTTTATTATTATTCGGTGTAGAATTTTTAAAGTTTAAATAAATTTTAGAGATTTTATTTAATGTACTGTTGGGACGATTGTCCGACAACTATACTCAGTCTTTTTTGATAAAACTTTTCCACTCTCGTGTGAGAAGAGAAATTTCAACGAAGTCGTTTTTATTGAACAGGCAGCGTTCAGTACTTTGCCACAAATCTGATCCGCGGGAGAATTCAAAAATTTGCGGGATACCGCCGAGCTCATCACAGATTTTAAAACCGGGTGAACCCAAATTGCCAGTGTAGTCCTTGATTTCAAATTTTGATTTTTTTCGTTTTAAGATCTCACACTTTTTATCTTCACAGGATTTTGAAATATAAAAAAGCATATTGTCCGGAGTCTTTATCGAACAAAGAGTTTCTTTAGTGACGGCCGGCCTGCCTTCAAAAACAATCCTGACCTGAACTTCGTTGCAAGGTTTAGCGTACAGATTCCCTGAGGCCAGAATAAAAAGTGTAAAGAATAGTTTTTTCATTGAAGGTACGTCACTCCAAGAATGGAGTTCTTTAAACGTGATTCAGACACCCAGAAATGCCCGCTGTATCTGCATCCATCAGCATCGCAGTTTTTGTGGCATGAAAGTCCGTCGCCTTCTTTTTGTTCACAATCTTTCCCCCAGCTGTTTCTCACCAGGTATTCACATGCACCACTTTCAGGATTGGTTCTTCTTCCGACTACCAGAGAACCGTGACCGCCTGGTCCCGATTCACCGTTCAGTTTATTATAATCATATCCGATGCCGGCCATTTCGCCTTTAGTGATCTGATCATCAAGAGTTTTCATTAAAACATCAGTCTGGTATCTCGAAGCACTCATCGTTACAACATTTAATTTGATTCCCAGGAAACTTAATTTTTTACATTGCTGATCATAAAGAAACTCAACCAGCTTTCTTGTTCCGAATCTGTTTATGTGATTTTTAATCAGGTTGGTATTGATTCCAGGAAAGGCCGCATTTAAATCATTTCCAAAACACTGATTGATATTTAATTCCTGATCCAGTCTTTTTTCACGGACCACCGTCAGAAGATTATTTAAAAAATCGTTGTATCTTTTATTTGTACAGAACTTAAAATCATTTGAAGGCAGATCTGCTTCCAGGCACAGACCGCCTTTTTTATTAATGTAATTTTCAATGCTATCTTCGATGTCTCCACCGTTTGAAGATGTTCTCTCGCGGATATCATTTTCAATTTCCTGTCCTGAATTATATAAACTCACGGCAGAAATTTTTTTCTTCAATTTAAAACTCAGCAAATCAGAAGCGGCATAGGCATAACACCAGCCGACACTATCCTGGTTTCTTACGTTCTGTAGATTAACCGCATCGTTCTCTAAAATTTTATCTGAACATTTCTCGTTTGATACCGGGTTAACAACTACAGAAACTTTTTTAGGTGGAGAAATAACGATATCATCGTATTTTTTTGATGGTTCAGGAAGTTTCCCTGCTGAATTGTTGAAGACATCTTCAAATTCATATTTAAATTTTTTACTTTTCCCGGTCAGGTAATCGTATTCAAGAGAGATGTCTTTCCCACCTTCTTCTTTTATTCCCAGCTTTAAAAATTTTGAAATGGTTTCTATTCTTTTTTCTTTGATTGTCTGACGGTCGTCATTAGTCTGCTCAATCGCATTTTTTGCACACTCAACGCCTGCAATTTGCGATTTTAATTTCGAATAATTTTCTGAATAAAATTTTACATTATCATAGGCGATCATGTGTTTATTTAACATCTCGCTGGTGTTGTTTTGAAATTCCATAACGGCATCGTCACAGATATCTGCATACACCTGACTTAAAGCAATCAGGGTGAATACAACACAATAGAATAATGCCTTCATAGCATCTTTCAGATTCTTCATTGGTTAATGTTAACTTATTTAGGAATTTTTTAAACCTGTTTTTCGTCAGGCCCGAAGATCCACTTGTGCTGTTGTCCGATCACGCGGAAAAATCCGCCGTTTTCTTCGTTCCATGAAAGAACGTTGATGAATCTTTGCATAGGAAATTTTTCTTCATTGTTAAAACATGGAGTCAGAACCCATGGAAACTCCAGAGTGTCTTCTAAAACGGCCAGAGTTTTGTAAGCATCAAGTACGGCATCGAAATCAGTTTTATCAGCGACTACTGCCTTTACCTGAAATCTTCCTTCGTAATCTTTATTCATTTTCTGGATGTTCTTAAGGGGAGTTTTTACCCCTGTCGAAGGCGTCTTGAAGTCAAAACTAATATAGTCCACTAATTCAAAAATCTCGTCGACCACTCTTGTTCCGGCCGCTTCGATATTGACGAAATAATGTCTGTCTTTAAGTGCTTTTACTAATTCTAAAACATGTGGAACGTGTGAAGGATGAAGAGGGTCTCCACCGGTGATTGAAACGTTTTTAATAAGTCCGTTTCTGCCTTCCGTATAAACTCTTTCAAGAATTTCTGTGATCGAGACGTTCATGTCCTTATCGAAAGTCCATGTGTCTTTTGAATCGCAGTTTATACAACCGACTGCACACCCCTGGTAACGAACGAAGATTTGCGGACGTCCTAAAAAGACGCCTTCCCCTTCGGTGGCACGGTAAATAGAATTTATGAGATGGTTTTCGATCATAGTAATCTCGATTTCTACGCCTAGGTCACGGCACCGTCAAATTGATAAGAGCAAACAGGGTAGTTTTTTCAGTATTTTTGGTCAAAATTAGTGGTAAAATACTTATATGAATCAAAACTATCTTCGAATATACCAGGAAATTATCGAGAAGCTGAAGAATGACCAGCGCCCGAAGATCGTGCTGACGGCCGAGCTTATGGCCGAACTGAAGGCCGAATGGGAGAAAGCACTCTCCTCTTCCAACAACGAAACCATTAAAAAAATCCTGTGTATTTTAGATAACACACAAACGACAACGAGTGAGTTGAATGAATTATTTTTCAAAACACTCAAAGAAATAAAAGACCAGGAAATTTTAATCTACACATTATCGGCCTCACAAAAACATGTGATCGCAGACAGTTTTAAAACTGGAAAAATGATTTCGTACGAGTACTTTGAAATCTTAAAAAATTTATTGCTGGATAAAAATCCTGAAGTAAAAGAATGGACGTTAAGAACTATTGAAAACTTAGGTCCACTCTCTTTGCGCTTTCAAAAAGAAGTTCTCGCAGCAAAACCAGGACTCATTAAATTATTCAACCAACACCAAAAAGCGAGTGCTCAGATTATTGAGTTTCTCGAGAAAGAATGGAAGAGAATGAAGTTATGACAAAAAATTATAACGAAGTAGAAGTCAGAAAATTTTTACAAAATCAACACGATCCTCATTCACAACTTGTGAAGTTAAAGAGCTATACGAATATAGCAAATACGCAGTTATTTGAGACGGATTATCATGAGACACATCAGGTAAATATTATCCCTGATATGTCGATTTCTCCTGCGCAATTCATTCCGGATAAGTTAGATTCAAAAAAATTTCGTGCGCATCCAGTGACAATCAAAGCAATGAGAAAAGAATTGTTTATGGGTGGAGAAGATTTTATTGACCTGGAGTGTCTGCTTACTTGCGCATCATGCAAGATAGAAATCGATGTTCAGTTCTGGCATTTCTGCCCTTACTGCGAAGCTTCGTTCCCCGGTAACATAAAGTAAGATGTTATCCATTGTTAGATTTTAGTATTTGTCTGAATTACTCCCCTATCTGTACAGTCAATTTCCAGAACCAATTAAAAAAAGAAATGTTCTTTTAAAAATGTTTGCCACTGCTTCAATCATGGAATGAAAAAGATGATGCAGTAATTTTTCAGGAGTAGAAATGAAGAGAGAGAATGCTTATCTGTCAGACAAACAAATCAATGTGCTTAAAGACAAGTTACTTTCTGAGAAAGAAAGAATCAGCAATAAAAAAATGGAAGAAGAGCAATACCAGCTCGACAGAAACGAGTTATCTGACCCGTTAGATGAAGCAAGTGTTAACACACAAACTTCTCACGACATCAGATTCATTAATCGTGAAAATTTCTACCTTAAAAAAATCAACAAATCGTTAGATGCTATGACTCGCGGGACTTACGGTCTGTGCGAAGAGTGCGACGGTGAAATCGGATATGAGCGTCTGAACGCTCGCTTAACTGCAGAAATGTGTATTGCCTGCAAAGAAGAAGCAGAAATGGCAGAGAACAATAATTTCTTTGATAAAAAATCAAAGTCATTAGGCCGCGCTCTTCACGATACTATTCGCTAGTTTTCAATTTATTTCAGATTTATTTTATACTTTTGATTTAATAACTATAAAGGCCTGCATGATGCGGGCCTTTTTTTTACTTATTTGATAGCAGCAGCTTCACCAACAGGATGCTGATAAAGATTGAGTTCGATATATCTTAATTCGATTTGTTTTTTTAGTTCCGCCATCGCATCCACTTCTTTACCAACATACGATTCATCAAGCACAATTTTTAATGTCGTCCCTGAAATCACACTCACTGATTTAATCATTCCATGAAAATGCCCAGACTCAAGCAGTGCTTTCTGATCTATCGATTTCAAACCAACGATCAACTCTCCCCACTTATACCCGTCACACACGTCAACTTTAGATGATTCAAGACCACCCAGTGATCTGACCGCCAGTTTACCTTTATTAAACTTCACCCAAAGACAAATCGGTTTCCCGTCCATCTCGGATTTAATCACCAGACTCGACCCATATCCTCCGCAATGCAGAGTCAAGTCACTAGTGATCGCTTTATTTTTTTTGCCGGATAAAAGGCCTTCAACCTGCATTTCAATTTCATCGCGACTTATGAGAGCAGATTCCCTGTCATTAAAGCTCGCTATTTTGACCATTTCACCCTGTTCATACCAGCACGCACCTTCCGATAAGGACTGAACGTTTGTGTCTTCTCCAAAGGCCCGTGAGGCGATGGCGAATACGACGATCATTTTAAAAATGTGGGAAAAAACACCCATACACTACCAAGCTTTCAAGTTTACTTTAGTAGTCCTATCGGATATTAAAAAAATAAGTTAACTTTTTTACTCCATTATTAATTTCTAAGGGTTTAAGCCGTGCGCGACTTGATTTATATTGTGATCGAAACTTTTTACAAAAAGGCCACTACCGACATCCTGCTGGGCTATCACTTCGCCCACTTCAATGACCCCAATGTTTTAGGGCCACACCTAGAACGCATCACTGGCTTCTGGGAAATGCAACTCACAGGAAAAGTCTCAAAACCCATCGAAGGAAAACAGTTTCAATTATTATTCACTCACCTTCAACTCGGAATTAAGCGCGGCGAACTTGGAAGATGGATTGTCTTGTTTCATCAGACACTGGAAGAATTAGAAAATGAATTTCAAACCCAGGCACCGGAAGACCTACCTGAAATAAAAAAAATAACAGAAGAATGGAAAAAGAGAATCGATTTCTTCAAAGTCCGCTTTGAAACACACCCAGCGATGTTCAAATAAATTGTTAGTGGTGAGCTCCACCTTCGCCGCCAGCAGGTGGTGCCGCATGCTCAGGAGGAATGTTAACGGGCTTTCTTTGTAAATGGCGTTTAGGATTTTCGGCCTTAAATTTCACGAGAACGAGATCTTCTAGAATCGGCTCCCCTTCAACTTTATCAAATAACCAGTTGCGAGAATAATATTGATTCAATCGAAGCGCTTCGTCGCGGGCCTGTTTTTCAGTTTCAAATTCAATTACAGCAAAGTTAAGACGTTCATAAACAAGTGGCTTCGAAGTGAGCTTATTCACACCAGGCGAAAATTCAGTAAAATCAATTTCAGCAGATTTCTCTTTCGACGGCGCGGCCCCGGTTGTATTCATAATCGCATCGAATTCTTCAGGTGTGTATTTCAATTCCGGTTCGTGCTTCTTTTTAGCGCACCCCGAAAGTAAAATTAAACAAACAGAAAGAATCAATACTTTCAAAATCATTTTCTGGTTTTTCCTACAACGCGTTTATAAGTATCTTCAGTCGATCTTTTTTTCGTATTTGTATTCGACTTAGGGTTTGTACGTGCATTAGGTTTTGCATTTCCTTTAGAGTAAGGTTTTGCATTTTTATCAGTACGCCCGTCAGTATTTCTAACCGGTTTTTTCTTGTTAGCTCTCACATCTTCACGTTTATATCTCGGAGTCGCAGAGCCTTTAACAACCTTAACGTGCTTACGTTCACCTGGTTTACGTGCAGATTTAACTTTATCCACAAGTGTCTCAAGCTGCTTCTTTTTCTTATCAAGTTTTGTCCCGATAACTTTCGCCTTGATTGCTCTAACAGCAGAGAATTTTTTCTCATCAAATGAAGTTAAACGAATTGCAGACTGGTTCTGAATCGCTTCGTTGATACGAGTGATGATGTTGATGTCTTTAGGTGTAACCAGGTTGTAAGCAAAACCTTCTTCCTGACGTCTGCCAACACGGCCGCAACGGTGGATGTAGTAAACAGCTTCAAACGGAAGATCGTAGTTCATAACCCATACGAGTTTATCGATATCCATTCCGCGTGCAGTAATATCAGTTGAAATGAGAACGCCACCTTCTTTTAAAAAGTTGTCGTAGTTTTTCTTTCTTGTTTTAGCTTCCATCTCTCCATGGAGGCAATGGAACTTCAACTTCGGGAATTTCGCTGGAAGGTCTGCAAATAGCATATCGACAGTGTCGTGCTTGTTAACGAAAACAATCCCAGACCCTTTCGCCTGATTTTTCAGGAAGGCCTCTGTCATTGAAATCTTTTCTTCGTCTTTCAGGTAAATATTGAAAGTACGAACAGAGTGAGCAAGCTTGTTTTTATCTTCACTGTTGTAACTTGAGAATTCGATGGCAGAAAAAATTGTTTTACAGAATTCATCAAGAGACTCTGAGTGAGTCGCTGAGAATAATCCAACGTGAACTAAACTCGGGTCACATGAATTGTAAATATTTTCTAAATCTTTTCTGAATCCCATTTCAAGAAGCTGATCAGCTTCATCCATGATGATGTAGTTTGTTTCTTTAAGATTAATTTCTTTTCTCTTCAGCGCACTTGAAAGTCGGCCCGGAGTTGCAATTAAGATATCGATGTTATCGCGTGCAAGTAAATGGTTGGTCTTTGCAGCTTCACCGCCGGCAAGCATACGAACACGAAGTTTCGCGTGGTGAGAAATTGATTTAAAAACTTTTTGTAATTGAAGAGCAAGCTCTCTTGTCGGAGCAAGAACAACTGCACGTGGTTTACCGTGATCTTTTTTCGGGTCACCCTTCACTCTGTCTTCTTCAGCGAATTTTAACTGCTCGATGATCGGAAGTGCGAAACAGTATGTTTTCCCAGATCCGGTTTTTGCAATAACGTTCACCGATTTTCCTTTAAGAAAATCCGGGATCACTAAAGATTGAATGCGGGTTGGTTCTTTTATTTTTTGTTCTGCTAAAAAAGAAAGGACAGCAGGATGGGAAAGGATTTTTTCAAAGCTCATAAAAAGTTTCTCGTAAAGGTAAGCTAGCTAATAATAATTAACGCTAGCCTACCATGAGAATTATGCTATTAAAAGAAAATGCGGAAATCGATACTCTGAATTGCAGTTAATCTTACGTCGTCCACTTCCGATTTAACTGGTTTTTTAAGCGTATACTCCATCTGAATCAACCACAGCTTAATTCTTGGCGAAAGCGTAATATATTCTTTATCAAACATTGCACGCAGTTGAAGCCCTAAACGGTCTCCCCAAACGTGAGCTCCGCCGGAAACACCGACGTAATACCCTTCGCTAAAACTATAGCCAGACCTTTTGTGCAGTCCCACGAAAGGCTGTAAAGAAAGTCCGCCTAGTCTGTAAGTAGCGTCGGCCTGAAATCTCATTAATGGATCGTAACCGTAAGTATGTTCCTTTGAACCGGTTTTAGCGTCTTTTAACTTTGTTAGTTTTAACTCTTCAACACTTCCAAAAATACTATAGTTCGTGTTTCTGTAACCTAAACGATAATCAGTTTGAACTGTCGTTTCAGTGTTTAAAGTTTTAGGTGTATCAATCGAATCACCTTTAGCGATCTGAGTTCCTGTTATGAATTGATATAGATCTGCTCTTCCTAAAACGTACAGGTTCCAGTTACCAAACCAGTGCTCACCTGAAGTATATTCATTGAAAAAACCAACTTTAGCGTCGGCCTTTGCAAGAACTGTCATCGTCGGATCTTGTGTCGATGGTATGATATATTTTCCGACTTCTAGAGAAGTACAGTAAGCGTTAGCTGGAGATGCTGCTGAAGGGAATTGTGCAAGACAGATTGTTCTAACATCCTGTCCCTGTAATGCAACCAGATCAAGAGTCAGAATGTAACTTTGAAGTTCAGCAGGAACTGAATCCTTAAACAAGTCAATTAAGTTTTGGTTTGTTAATCTCTGATTTCTTATTCCAATGTTGGCACCGACATCAACCAGTGCTCTGAAATTCGGTTTGAACTTTACGTCCCATGCTGTGAAAGATGGAAGTGGAAACCCAAGGCCTACGTTAACTTTTACAGTTTGTTCAGTTCTGTCATATTTCGTAAGTACTATGTTGGCATTGTTAATTTTTTCAGTGTCTGTTCCCTGAAGTTTAGAAGCGTCACTTACATCTTTAATAACATCTTTAATATTTTTGTTAAAGGCCGCTGAAACATCAAAAAAGAAATCGTGGCCAATCGGCTCCAGCATTTGCGAAGTTTTCAATTTATCATCGATGATTTTGTAGCGCTCTACAACGTCGTATGCATGCGCTGCAGACAGATTCATGGCAATCAAAGTTCCTAGGGCAAGAGCTCTGTTAGGTTTCATTTTTTCATCATCCTTGATTGAAAATTAAGTGTGGTAATAGCTTCAATGCTATTAAATCCCAAAAAATTGTAAAGGGCCTTATGTCCGAGTAACTTCCTCTGTTTTAACTTTTGATTGCAAGAGTCGGAGAATTTCTAAATAATAATTCTCAATATGACTATTGCAAAAAATCACTTCCGCCTCGACGTCCGAATAGAAAACATGGCACCGATGAAAATCGACGTAATCGATACGGTTACGGCCGGTCTCGATCCCCGTTGTGACCTTATTCTAAATGGCCCAAAAATTAAAAACCGGCATTTAGTTTTTACTAAAAAAGGGGAAAATCTTGCTCTCCATTATCTGGGAAATACGAACCAGACTTTCCTCAATTCAATACCACTGGAAGAAGATAAGGTTTACTTACTTGAGCCAGGTGATAAACTAGCGCTCCCAAATGTGGAAATAATAATCAGACATGAAGTGATTCATGTTCCAGAAGGCCATCACACAGTGAAGCCGGTTGTTTTTAATTCACTTGATGACTTAAAACCTGAATCGATAAAAGAAGGACTTATTTTTAAGGACAATCCGACTGGTTCAATGCGTGAGCATAAACATGTTCAACCTCCATTTTTAAAAGCTCCGCCCGCAAAAAAAACTCCTGCTTCAACCGGAACGTTCATCAACCTATGGATTGTGAAAATCTATGCAATGCTGACAGATTTTTTTCTGACTTATCTTTTTCTTGCGACAGTTCTGCCTTTAATTCATGGAGACTCATATGCAAAAACTATTCTTGAATTTCTTGTCTCACTTATCTTTCAAAAAGGTGATCACTCATTTTTAAAATTCTTTGTGGCCTGGTACTTCCTGAGTTTTGCACAGACCATGATTTTTGGAACAACCGTAGGCCAGTTTCTTTTGGGACTTCGAAATAAAAATGATTCGACTTATGGAAAACTGATCCTCTTCAGATTAAAAACATTTATTTTTTCGCTTTTCCTGTTGCCTGCTCAAAATATCGTGAGCACAAAACTTTTTTTCAAGGGATTCAGAAAAGCAGGAATCGTAATTATCTTTATTTTTATAGTTGCCTCCCCACTTTTACTTCCTCCCCCCTACAGTAAATCATTGGCCATAATAAAGAATTCACCAGTTTCTGAAAGAGATGTTCATACGAAAACCATAATCTCATCATCGATAACAATGCAGATGAGTTTGAGAACAGATCTCTCAACCAGATATTTGCTGCTGCCATTTGTTTTAAAATCGCCGGACATGAGAAGTTTTCAGTTAATCGATTTAAAAAATGATAAGGAAATTATAATCTATCAGAACGAAAAAATTCTTTATGACGATATTGATAAACAACTTGAGTATGGAAACCCGCTTTATTATTTATTACATGGTACTCCTCTTAAAAATCTCACGATTAAAAACAGAAAAGAACTGATCACTGAGGCACTGACTCTCTCTCCTTTCAACTTAAAAGACACAGCTCCGAAGTTCGGGCCATTTTTCGGAAGTACGATTCTTCTAAAGAAGAGATTGCTGGATGCTACAACCGGAAATGATACTGTCGCCAAATTCTACGCACCTGAAACACCCATGTTTTTTATCGGCAGTGCTCAACAAGATTTCTTTTATCTGTTGTCTCCTGATGGCCTCGACCGCTTTGTCGTTGATTCTACGAAACGAGGCCCGATGGTTTCAGTCTTTGAAAATGAGATCTTTGCAAGGCTGCTATTTGATCCCGATATTATCGATATAAAAAACAACCAGAGGGTTGAAATCCTCGAAGCACAGGATGCATTTTTACACGGTGATGAGCATACCCTTTTGACTTATTACATCGGCGTTGCTAATAGTCTCGGTACAGTAAAGTTACTTAGCAATGATATGGATTTAACGAATAAAGCACGAAGTGCTGTCATTAAAAACATCGAAGCGGTACAAAAATTTATAAAAAATAAAAACGTTTATAAATCTTTTGACGACATAAAAAAACAACTCACACCAATGGAAAATCCTGGAGTAAAACGATGAGTGATAGAATTCAAGACCAAGTCAAAGAACATTTCAAATTTAAATTAGAGCACACTGATAAAAATTCAAAGGCACGCGCCGGAACTATCACAACTCCGCATGGAGAAATCCAGACTCCGGTATTCATGCCCGTAGGAACTCACGGAGCAATCAAAGCTCTTCAGCCAAAAGTTCTTGAAGAGATGGACACAAAAATTATCCTTTCAAACACGTACCACTTACATATGACTCCGGGTTCAGACCTGATCAAAAAAGCAGGCGGACTTCATAAATTCATGAACTGGCCACGTCCGATTCTTACTGACTCGGGTGGATTCCAGGTTTTTTCTCTTCAAAAGAAAAGCATCAAAGAAGAAGGTGCAGAGTTCGCTGACCAGAAAGGTAAAAAAATTCTTTTATCACCGGAAACATCGATCACGATCCAGCAAAATCTTGGATCAGACATCATGATGGCCTTCGATGAATGTATTCCCTATCCGGCCACACGCGAGTATACGAAAAACTCAATGGACAGAACTCACCGATGGCTAGACCGATGTATCGAAACATGGGTGAATCCAAAGCAGGCGCTTTTCGGAATCATTCAGGGTTCAACTTATAATGATCTTCGCAAAGAGTGTATCGATGAACTTGTGAAGCGTGATCTTCCAGGTTACGCTATTGGTGGTGTATCGGTTGGTGAAGGTGCTGAGTGGATGGAAAAAATTGTTTCTTACGCTGCTCCGTTGATGCCGGAAAATAAACCACGTTACGCAATGGGGATTGGAAATCCTGAAGACCTTTTCATGTTATGGGAAAACGGAATTGATATGAGCGACTGTATCATTCCTACTAAATTTGCCCGCGGCGGGACACTTTTCACTTCACGTGGAAAAATCAGAATCCGTCATAGAAATTATAGAAGAGATTTTTATCCGTTAGACCATTCTTGTGACTGCTATACATGTAAAAACTTTTCACGCGCTTATATTAAACATCTTTTTGATTCAAACGAAATTTTAGGACAAGTTCTTGCGACCACACACAATATTGCTTTTTATAAAGGTCTAGCTGAAAATGCACGTAAAGCGATTTTGGAAGATCGTTTCATGGATTATAAAAAAGAATTCTTCGCGAATTATAAAAAAGATGACCACGGTGATGATGCTGGCGGTGAGGACTAAAATCACAGCTGGAACAGAGAATTTTTAATTGGATAAGGCAATTAACCTTTTCGTTTTAACTTTTTTAATCAATGCAAGATTTAATTTTTCGAGACGTTTCATTCTCGTTTCCAGTTTGGCCAGGTAAACTCTTTTATGTTTGCCTGTTTTTGAGTGGTAACGTGCATACCATCTGCGGTCTTTCTTTTCGTAACGTGTTTTTAAAATATCCAGAATCTGGGCCATGACTTCCAGTGAATAAACTTCATCAGTATAAATTCGATTACTGTCGATTTCCTTAAGATTCATTCTCACAAACTCTTTGTTCCATATTTCTACATTTACCTGGGCCATCGAAAGGTCCCCGGTTGATGAAATCATATCCTGCTTAAAACTACTTTCAGTATCAATGATGGCGAGCACGACTTGAGGAGGCAGATTATGTTTCTTTAAAACCTGGTGGATTTTTTCTGCAACTTCATGACCATGGGTATACCCCATGCCCGGTTTCAATGTGTAAATCATCTTCGCAATGATTGAAGACCTGTTGGGAACATTTGCTCTGTCGAAATCGCTGAAATTATCTTTAACAACGCTATTAATTTTTATGTCGTATTCCGGAGCACCTTGACGTTTTTTCATGCTGGAACACACACCAAATGTGAGCGTGGAAAGAAGTACAACTTTAAAGAATAATTCTTTGTCCTTTATTGGAGCGAAATTAGTCATTAGTGTTTTCATTCTTTAATTATAAAGTGTGATAATTTTTTTCAATGCTCTAATTTAAGGGTTTACTGATATACCTGTAGGTTAAAAAATCTACCATTTTTTAAGTCTTCAAAAAAAGGTGACTTTCACTTACGAGCTCTTTCTTCATTTGGCAGACTTTGGTGGCAGCAAAACTGTAAGTCCCGTGCTGGCCAAAGTTTTATGACTCTGTCGATAGTTTAGTCATGGAAAGCATTGGACTCTCTCTTAAATCCATCACTTGAGTATGGTATTATTATTGCAATTCATATTTCATTAAAACTATGACCAGGGTTTATTATGAAGTCTATTCATGCTCTAACGACGCTTATGATTCTCTTATACACTTCACAGGCGTTCTCACAGGGACCTCTGGATTACAATATTGTAAACGCGCAGACGCTTAAAAAGGCCATGAGTGCGGAAAGCGATACAATAGAAAATCAAATCAATAAAAAATTTTCTTTTATATTAAAGATTGAACACAGCTCGATGTTGACAGAAAACTGGGCAAAAAAAATCTGCAGAGAAACTTCAGAATCACTTCTTGCTATTTATGGTTCTTCAACTCAGACACATTGTTTTTTAAAAGATAATGACCATCAGGATACAGAAGCTTTAATTGAATCAAAAAAACCAGTGATCAAAGCAGACTTTGAACTGGACCTCACAAGAAACCTGAACAACACAGTTTCAGTTAAACTTACAAACCTGAAACAGGCCGATACAAATTTTGCGAATAAAGTTGGCATGATAATTAAGTATTCTTCTGCATTTCAAACTGATCTTCGCGAATATTTACTGGGCTCTGCTTATTCAATCAACAATCTTTCTCTTATCAGGGATACTCTGGTCGATTTAATCTATAAGGATTCTAAGGTTAATTACGACCCTAAAAGAGACGGGACTCGCGAAGAGTTTTATAAAAAATTAACGAAATCTAAATACTGGACTCCAAAAACAAGACGTTTCTTAACTGTTGGTTCTGAGCTTCTTGCTACTTTAAGTGTAGGCTGGTTCGGCTACAACTATCTTTCAGATAATACTGCCGACTGGGACTATGTTAAAGAAGGAGAAATCAATTCCCTTGAAAATAAAATCCAGCTTGGATCAATGTTCAGATACGACGATAACAGCTGGGGTGTTAACCGCAATCACGTTTACGCAGGTGTTGTTTATTATCTTGAATGCAGAAGTTCAGGCTTCACAGCACTTGAATCGTATCTTTGCAGTATCGCTGGATCTACTGCATGGGAAAATCTAATTGAATGGCGCGAAGTTTTTTCTATCAACGATACAATCTTCACTTCAACTGGTGGAGCTGTTTTAGCAGAGTCTATGCATCAGATGGGTGTCTATATTGATCAGAGAGCACCATCATGGTTTAAGAATAGCATTGGATGGGCATACAAAGGACCAAAGAAGGCCATCCAGGGTTACAATAGTGCTGTACTGGGCGGTGATAACTCTGACCTCGACCACGATGATCCAATCATCGGAGGGAAGTTTGAATTTGAAATTGGTATCGCAAAAGTGACTGATGGAAAATCAGAAAAAAGAATTGCCTTAAATAATGAAGTTGACCTGATTCCATTTTTTGTAGAACCGGGACACGAAGTAAAATTTATCAAGAACGTAGTTGAAACCCAGTTTTCAATGGATGCTCCTGTAACTGCGATTGCGCAAGAGTACGATATTTTCGCAAAAGTTGTTATGGCCGCCTACTATAATAAAAAAATTCAAATTGATTCGAACAATCAGTTAAAGGGGTATTCATTTTATGTAGGGCCATCTGCTGCTCTTGATATAAAAAACAACCAGAACTTTAACAATGACTTTATGGGTATCGTTCATTTCGCAGGAACGAGTGCAAAAATTGTAAACTTTTATAAGGGATTTAAGATTACTTCAAGCCTCGACTTCTGGGGTGACTCAGTTATGATGAAATCATTTATGATTGAAAAGTATGAAGGTGTAAATGGCAAAGAAGGTCTTGTAAAAAATCTTGCACAATCGGATTATTATCACGGATGGGGCACGACAAGTAAAGGCCAAGTCATTGTTGAGTATGGCAGATGGACTGCAGGCATCAGTGAGACTTATTCAAGTGCAGAAAATACAAATTCAAGACAACGTGACCTGGGTATTGTTTTAAAACAATTGAACATTAACGATCAGTCACTCGATACAGAATTGTTTGTTGAATGTAAAATCAACTCGAGCTTGAAAATTAAATTTGCAATTGATAGAATTGACCGTGCTGGAAGTATTCAGGATTTTGGTTCAGGAAAATCTTCTGCGATGAGAGAGCGTGTATCGCTGGTTTACTATTTTTAAAAATACCTGTAACAGCATTTGAATTAAGTATTCAAATGCTCTTGCAAACCTATTTTTTAGCTCTTTGATAAGTCACAAAATCCGTAATCTTCCACTGACTATTAATCCTGGTGAACTTCATTTTTAAATCGACAGAGTTCTCGCAAGGTAGTTCTCTGGTAAATGTTCTTTCAAGAAGTATTTCTTCCGGTGACTGAAACTGATCTGTTGTATAAACGATATTTACATCTTTCTTATACAACTGAGTGAGCTCTCCTATCTTTCTCCAGACAAGCGGTGACTCCTTAACTGTATACTCATTTATAATCTCATCCATTTTTTGTACATCAGTATATCCAGACTGCCTGTTTAAAAAAAACCTGCAGAATTTCGGAGTCTCTGCGATTTCAATATATTTAAGCATATTTTTTATATGATCGGGATTTACTGCCAATTTTGTCAGACAATCTGAATCTTTCTTATCAACACAATTTTTAATTTCGTTAAAAAATTTTTCAATAACCGGATCACTTAAAGATAATTTTTTTACGGCCACATAAGCTTCGTTATCTACTATTGTAGTTGAATGCCCTGGCATTAATTTTTCAGCATGGGAAATATTTATTAGAATTAAAAAACTTAGTAATAGTTTCATTTTATCTCCGGGATTATATTCCTAAAGGATTTCTCGGAAGAAAGTTTAAATTGTTTAATTTTATTAATTAAATTTGATTAATTTTAAAAGTCTATCTATCAACTATTGAGCAACTGTAATCCACACAGAACCGACCCCATTTGCACGCACAAGACGATTAAAAATAAAGGCATTATCCGGATGCAATCTTACACAGCCATGAGAAGTTGGTTTTCCGAGGTCTGGCCAGTTACCGGCCGTTGTTCCATGAACTGCATACCCGCCGCTGATAAAAACTGCATAAGGCATATTTCCCAGCCCATTATAGTCACCACCTGGAAATGTAATTGAGCTGTATTTATCGTAAACTCTACCATTAGGATTTATGTCAAAATTAGGAGTAGTATATCCACGTCGTCCTGTCGAAACTTTCCATACATATTTTACTTCACCATCAATATACAGATAAGCAAGCTGCTGATCTTTGCTAATACTCAACCACACCGGACAATTATCCCGGTAACAAGACCCTTTCATTTGAGCGCCATCATCTATAATGGCAGAGTTCCCTGTGGCCTCATAATATTGTTCATCATAATATTGAAGGATTGCTTCGATGTTAGGATCACGCGGATCCAGATCATCAAGAATATTTGGAAGTGATTGTCCGAAAGCATTGTAGTTAAACAAAATAAAAATTGATAAGGCCAAAGTTAAGAATTTTATTTCACGGAATTTCATGGCCACGCCCCCTTACGCCATTTTAGGCCAGGAAGGATCAAGTTGATCAATCGCATTTCCTTGATAAATTTCTACTGTTTTTATTTTGTCTGTCTGAATAGCTGAATAAAATATTGTTACAGTGATAATTGTAAAAAGAATAGCTTTCATAAATTCCCTTTGGTTGATTAGCTTCCATCCCTATTTTAGGCAATGCAAAGCTCACGCCTGAATTTATGAGTGTAAAAAGACTCTACAAGGACAAAATTCCCAGCGTATAAGAAGTTTTTGAGTAAATTTTGGTGGAATAAATTAAGTCGGGAATTATGGTTGAGTTGCAAGAATTGGTACAAGCATAACTTTTGGTTCGGCAGGTTTGATTTTTTCAACGGCCGATGATGCCTTTGAATATGCAACATAACCTACCCCCATATCAACAAGGGCAACTACGTAGCCGACAAGTTTTATCTTCGGATTATTTTTCTTTAAGGCCATTTTTTCAAAATACTCGAGTGATTTAAGATCAAATTGTACTTGTGCATTTCCAATCAGAACTTCCCAGCCTGTATCTAGCGCTACTCTTGATATATTCGTTCCGTCTTTGACAACCAGGTTGGTGAATGAAGAGTTTGTCAGCGCCACTGCACCACTGGCCATGAATCTTGCTTTTGTTGTTTTTAAATTTTTCGAAATACCAGTCATGAGAACTGTATCAGTTGCCATGAAAGTCAGGTTCTGGATAACGTCAGGATTCGATAAAAGATTTTTTGCCATCTTTACCGGATTAGGATCATAGATCTCGTCGTATCTTGCACCCGCTTCTGATCCAATTTGAACAACTGTATTCATGGCGATGTATTGCCATTCTGATTTTGCTCCCTGATAAACTGCTTTTGGGAACTTCATCGATTTTGTTACGAATTTTAAAATCTTGCTTTTTGATTTTTGAGCTTTGATTGTTATAGATAGAGCTTTTTTCCATGTAGCAACGGTCAAGGCCGCTGTGACCTCTGTCTTGGCCGTTTTCATTCCCAGCTTTGTCTTGGTTGTCTGAAGTTTTTCTCTAAGGAAAATAATTTTATTTTCAACCAATGCTTTTTGCTTTTCTAAAAATCCAAAAAAAGTATCTTTGACTGCTGTTATGAAAGCTGTTTCTGAAGCAATCAATCCCACACGTGCAAGAATTTTAGCTCCCCAGTTGAATACGACTCCACCAGTAATCCATAATCCAAGATCAGCGAAAGCGTAACCGTAAAAAGTTTGTTTCCCGAAGGTCTCCATGCGGTTTGCGAGCTCTTTATATCCCATCGAGATCAATTCATTATGATACTGCATTTGATTATAAGTATTGGCCGTGGCCATATTGTCGAATTCTTCTTCATACTGAATGCGTGCCTCTTCCAGGTCCATCCAGTCGCGGTAATAATCTTCCATAACATTTTGGGATTCATTGACTGAAATAAAAAGATAACTGGTGATACTTGTCACAGCACTTGTCACATACATCATCAATGTCGACTGATATTTTTTAATGATTAAATTTCCAAGGATGTCCCTTCCGAGTTCATCCTTACCCTGGATACGAGTTGTATCTATTCCGGTTTTTGTAACAAAAAACCACGTATCAATTTTTCCGTCGTCATCTATGTCACGGCCGAATCCCAGTACAGGATTTACTTTGCTTGCAAAACGTGGAATGCCTGCAGCTTCAATTCGTACTTCAAGTTCATCATTTAAATTTATGTATTTTGTTAGAGCAATTTTTAATTCATTGCCATTTGAATCGTCAAGAATTTCTTTGGTTGTCACTGGTCTCATTTTAGGCACAGTTGTCTCGGCGGCCTGCAGATGCAGACTTGAAAAAACCATAAACATAAAAAGCGTAAGCAGTTTACTCATTATAAAATATCCTCTTCAGAGGCTTTTAAAGCAAGAACCTCTCCGCTTTTTTTAAGAGTAATATCTGTGGATTAGCTGTTACTTAGGTGTATAGATTTTTGACAGTGTTGAAATACTTTAGAGTTAATTCAACCCATGGTCGGGAAATTTTACAATAAAACGGGTATGCTGACTGGTCTCATCGAAATAAAAATCCCCACCATGCTCTTTAATAATCCCCAATGAAATACTGAGACCAAGCCCAGTACCTTTTCCAACTTCTTTAGTCGTAAAAAAAGGCTCCATTAATTTATCAACAATATTTTTTTCTATACCATTACCACTGTCTGTAAAACTTAAAATTATATGCTCGTAATTTTTCTCACATTTAATTTCAATCCATTTAGATTCTAAATTTTCAATTGCATCAAGTGAATTATTAAACAAATTAAGAAAAACCTGTGAGATTTGAGCTGGTCTACATTTTATCTTATAATTTAAACTGCCTGAGATTTTTAAGTTCACATTTTTAAACTTAAATATTTCTTTGCAAAATTCTAAAGTATCACTAACAATATTTTCCAGATTGGCCTCAACCATTGAATCCATCTCGGAATTTCTGGAAAATGTTTTAAGCCCGTTTATGATTTTTGCTATTTTTAAAACAGTCATATCGATCTTTTCAAGATCCTCAATGAGTTTGTTATGATCGACACTAGTTGATTTTAAATTTTGTAACTGCTTTCGTGTTTTATTTAAAATAACGGTTAAAGGAGTATTAATTTCATGAGCTACTCCTCCGGCCATTTCACCGAGCGAAATCATTTTTGCATTATGTACAAGTTGAATCTTTTGATTTTCAATTTTTTGATTTAACTCAATTTGATAGCTAATATCTTCGGCAAGACCTAGGTAGCCTAAAATTTCATTATTTGCGCCTTTGATACAACTCACATTGAGTTTGATAGGAATAGTAGATCCGTCTTTTTTAACATAAGTCCATAAATTACTATCCTGCCCGCGAAGTTTCGCCTTCAAGGTAAAGACTTCAAATCCAGGAGTGACTATTAAACCAAGTTCTTTGCTTAATTCCTGGGCCCTGCTGATTACTTCTTCTTCAACATGTAAAATTTGCGGAGTTTTTAATCCTACCAGCTCTTCAGATTTATAACCTAACATGACTTCGGCCTGATAATTAAAAGTAGTAATTATGCCATTGGGTAATGTTGAAATTATAGAAAATGTGGAGCTATCTATAACTGCACGATTCCAATTTTCGGCAATTGATACTCGCTCTTCTATTACATGACGAGAATTTAAAAAAAATCTTAATTTATATAGTAAAAATGTATAGAGAAAACCTGATAGTAAAAAAAAGATTATGGTTAAAATGTCTAAAATCAGCAGACCCTTAACGACACTTTCACCTTTTAGTAAAAAAGTACGCCCGCCAATGATAACTTCACTTTGATATGCCTTGGTACTTAGTAGAATTTTTTTATTTTTATAAAGTAAATCGACATGAGAGGGATTGGTAATATCATAAAGCTCATAAGAGAATAAATTGTCGGTTAAATTTGTCAGTGGCCCTATTAAACTTGAAAGTGTGATTGGACAAAAGGCCCATCCTTTAATTTTCTTCACTCTATCTGCTATTTTTTCTGGAACTGTGACCGTCTCGTATATAGGCAAAAGATAAATGAAACCCGATTCATTATTTACATTTTGAACTAAATGAATTTTTGAAGTTAACATTGCATGACCGGATTCAATAGAATCAATGGCCGCTTTTTTTCTTCCAGCTTCTGAGTTCATCACCAAACCAATAGCGCTGGAGTTAGTAGATATAGGCTCAATCGTTTCTACGATGTACAAATCTGTTGTTTCAAGATTACCCATTTTTTTTATATGGAAATCGGGATAAAACTTTTTTTGCTGTTTTAGATATGCAGGAATTTCTTTTTCCTTAACAACTCTTATAAAACCGTATCCCAGGGCCCCTTTAAAATTAATAAAGTTATTTCTAAAGATGGCGTAATCATGAATTTCGTTTGGAGTAACTTCGAAATTTTTAATATGGTAGAGCCCACCTATGCCTTGCAGTCCATGGATAAATGTCCCGATTTTTTCTGAAAAGATAGTTGCTGATTTTTCAAATAGAGCTTTGTTTTGCTCTTCTCTCTGGAGTTTATATAACCTGTTGCCTTCCAGGAAAAATATAAATAATAAAAAAAGACCAAACCCGACAGCTAGGTTGTAAACCAACCTGGATATATAGAGCCTGCCTTTTAGCACTTCTTGTCTATCCAAGTTGGTTACCTTTAATTCAGTTTACAATTTAGATTCAATCATCACTGAAAGAAGTTTAGTTAACTTCTCAAGGTCAGAATAAGAAATATCGTGGAACATAGAAATTCTGAACTGGTTTCTTCCCAGTTTTCTATATCCATCGATTCCAAGAACTGCTTTTTTCTTTTCGAGGAATTTAATCACGTCATCAACGTTTACTTTTGAATCAACGTCGATTGTAGCAACCGCTACTGATCTGAATTCTTTTTCTTCGATGAAGCAAGATAGGTATGGTTTAGATTCTGCCCATGAATATAAAAGATCAGCTTTTTTCTGAGCTAGTTTTTGAACTTCAGCGTAACCAGTTTCGTTCATTAATTTTACCTGCTCATTCATAATGAAGATTGTAGCAAGTGCTGGTGTATTGTAAGTCTGGTTGGCTTCGCTGTTAGAAATAGCGTTTGCCCAGTTCATGATGTCAGGAACGTAACGGGATTTATCTGTACCGATTTTCGCTGCACGGGCAAGAGCTTTTGGTGACATGATTGCACACCAAAGTCCTCCGTCAGAAGCGAAAACTTTTTGTGGAGAGAAAAAGAAGATATCTGTTTTAGAAATATCACACGGGCATTGCCCTGCTCCGGAAGTTGCATCCACTGCTAAAATTGTATTAGCGTCTACAACCGGAAGTTTTGAAAGCTGAACACCTGTAGAAGTTTCGTTAAGTGTAACTGCAATTAAGTCTGATCCTGCGACTGCAGTACCGTTGATTCCTTTTCCGAATGCAACACCAACCTGTTCAGTTGTAATCCATGGAACTAGCTTTGAAGATTTAAACCACTTCTCAGAGAACTCTCCGCATGTGAAGTGAGTTGCTTTTTTTTCTACGATCCCAAGTGCGATCATATCGAATAATAAAGTGGCTCCACCGTTTCCAAGACAGATTAAATATCCATCCGGTACGTTGAAATATTTTTTAATTCCTTCCTGAAGTTCTTTAACAACATTTTTTACACCAGGTTTTCTGTGTGATGTCCCCATGTAGTCTTTACCAGTCTTAGCAAGACGCTCGAGGAATTCAACAGGAACAAGTGAAGGCCCTGAACCAAAACGCGGGTCTGAAGGAATAAGCTCTTTAGGAATTTCAAAATTATCAAACATAACATTTCCTTGGAATGGGATTAGTGAACTTTAAGACAAATTTACATAGACATTTTAGCTCAACATACGAAAGAATACTAAACGATTATGAATAAAATAAAATACCCGACAATAAGACTCTGTGTAGTCACATTCCTTGTGCTGACTTTTTGTTCGCCTGCTTTTTGCGCAACAAAATCTTCACAATCCTCTAATGATTTATATGTTTCGCTGGGGAATCTCTGCGAATATGTAGGTAAAATCCAGACGGATGCCAATGGTGGAAAGAACATTTGTTCATTTATGCCTTCGTTGTCTATGAATTACGATTATTTCGCAACCGGCGACTTCGCATTCTCGCCTGAAATTGGCGCGACACTTCCTAAGTCAGGCCGCGATGAGAATATCAAAACAATGACTCTCTTTGCTCTCTTAAATGGAAAGTATAAAACCGGATCAGTAAACCTTATTGCGGGAGTGGGTCTTTATTACACCAGAATCTGGGGACCGGGCGGAGATGAAACTTTGAATAACGGAAACAGCAGTGACTCTTTCCCTCTGCCAAAAGACCCGGTTTACACCAGAAATTTTATCGTCAACCTGGGAATTCAAAATGTATTTTCAAAAGATATCTCTGGTGAACTTTATACATATGTTTTTAATGCGCTAAAAAAAGAAGACCGTGCTTTTAGTGTGGGATTCAGCGTGAGTTATCATTTTGGAGAAGTCTTATGAAATTTTTAGCACCACTTCTAATATCTTTCATGACAATCAATGCTCATGCATTCACTTTGAACAATTCAGCGAAGCTGGTCTTTTCTCAGGATGAAGTAACCGTAAACGTGGCCGGTGGTTTTTGTAACAACATTGGTATTTCCGATACAGAATTTTTATCAATTGTTGGCGATGCTGTTGACCAGTTCTGGAATAAGGCCCCGACAAGCCGTTTAAAATTAAGACAAGGACAAATTGTAAATCTTGCGACTGCCTATCATACAGACTTAATCTGTACCGCTGGAACAAATTGTACGCCGAACCCGGCAATTGCTGTTGCCAGTGATATTCTTGTTACATGTAATAACAACACAACAAACTTTAGCAGCTCATCTATTTTAGGGGTAACAATTCCCAATAATATTTCCGGGAATACAATTCTCGGATCAATCGTCATGATTAACGATACTGCTGCTACTCAGTTTGATACAAAAAGCCGCGCTGAAAAAGTGGCGATTATTGCCCATGAACTTGGACATGCTTTTGGACTTGGACATTCGCCGGTAGAGGATTCTTTAATGTACTATGCGACTGTGACTTCGAGAGTTGCTCTGGGTGCTGATGATATTTCAGGAATCAGCTACCTCTATCCCAAACAACAGCCGATAAGTGGTTGCGGGACTGTGGATATGAGTGGAAAAGGTCCCAGCACGTGGCCGGGACTATTCATTGGATTTTCTATTATTGGATTAGCTGAGCTATTTCGTAAGAAGAAAGTTAAGCTTTATACTTAAACGATCTTCCGCGTTTCGCGCATTCTCTTTCATATTCATCTAACCAGGTTTTTTCCTGCTCAGATAATAAATTCTCTTCAATTAAATCGTGATCGAATCCAACATAAACCATGTTTCTGAAGTGAAGCATGTTTTTATGAACCGGATGACGTTCAACTGCAGCAACGTTTTCTAAACGAACACCACCGAACCCTGGAATATAAATTCCCGGCTCAATTGATCCGACTGTATTTTCTTTTAACGGAACATTCGACGTTGTTGAAAGTCTGTATCCACCTTCGTGAACGTTGATACCAACACCGTGGCCTGTACCATGATTGTAATTTAATCCGGCAGCAAAGATCGGCTGTCTCGCCACACCGTCAACCACGGCCCCCCATGACCCTTCAGGGAATGTAGCGTTCATTGTGTTTAATATTGATTTTAAAACCAGCGTATAAACTTCTTTCTGACGGGCACTCGCCTCTCCTCCCGATAAAAATGATCTTGTCGTATCTGTTGCATAACCAGACTCAAAGTATCCGCCTGAATCAAGCAGAACCAGCTCACCCGCTTTAAACGGAATGTCTGCTGAGGGAGATGAAAAGTGAATGATCGAAGAGTTTGCACCGATCGCCGAGATAGTATTAAAACTCTGATCAAGAGCACCGTTGTTTTTATAAAACTCATTTGTCTTGTGATAAAAATCCAGCTCACTGAACTTCGTCCCTTTTTTCACGTTTTCTTTTACCCATGAAATGGTCTGGAAGATTGCAGTGTCACCACTGTTAAAAGAGTCCTGCATAGATTTTAATTCAGCAGGGTTTTTCAGTGCGTGGAACGGAACAAGACCGTCTGGTTTGTTAACCAGAATACTCGCCCCAAAGTGAGTCTGAAGTTTTAAGAAATCAGCAGTGTTCGTAGAGTTCGCCGAATAAAAAACTGTGTTGATGTTGTAAGCAGGTAGTCCCGCTTTTTTCTTCCAGTCACTTTCATATTCGTTTACCAGTGCGAAGAATTTTTCCAGCTCGGAAAATTTTCCAATGCAAAGATTTACGGCTTCGTTCCTGATGTCCCCTTCAATATGCTCCATTAAAAGATAAACACCTTCTCTCGTTGCTAATGCTTTTGATCTGAAGGTCGACTGGCTTGGAAGCTCGTGACGTCTCATGTTCGTAAGCCATGCGATTGAATCAAGTGCAGAAATAAAAAACGCTTCACCCGGTTGAAGGATGCGCTCCAGTTTACTTTTTGTTGATTCACCAACAAGTGATAAAGAAAGCTCGCGGATTTTTTTATCGAATTTAAGATCACGGAAAGAAATAATTTTTGAAAGTTCAGCATTGTTGAATGCAGTTGTTTTTAACTGCGATCTAAAATCATTGAAGAGAGAAAGATCTGTGCGGTCTCCTTCCACTCCCATTGTTTTTAATTTTTTTGCAGTAATCACTTCGCGCATTGCCTGCCTTAGTCCAACTCCGTAGGGAACTTTGAAAACATGAACAAGACTTTCGTCGCATTCAATATCGGCCTGTTCATAATAACGGCCATCGACGAAGAGAATAACTTTTCCATCAAGAGGTACGATCAACTCAGATGTTGACCCCGTGAACCCTGATAAATAGTAGCGGTGGCACTCTTCAAGAGGCACATATTCATTTAAAAAGATGTCCGAGCTTGAAAGGTAAAAGCTGTCCAGCTTTTCCTTCTTCATGAAAGATTTCAATGAGTTGATGTTCGCCTTTAAAGCGTCTTTTGATAAAAATCCAGACTTTGCCATAAACTATACCTTTTTACTTAAGTTATTTTTTCTTTATGCCGATAGAGCGATCACATTATAACCCATTGTAGAGAGCTTATGAAATCAAAAGTAAATCCTGTCTTCATAATTATAGCCCTTTTCCTCTTCAAAGTAGGAATCGTAGACAATATTCGCTTTCATAAAAATAACAGTGGCGAAAGAAATATCGCCAGTGTGGATGTAACTAAGCAGTCAATCAGATAGTAAGCAATTTAACGAAATGCTCACCGCGCCGTGCATAGTTTTGAAACTGATCGAATGACGGGAATCCCGGCGAAAATAGCAATACACCATCTTTATCACCAAAACCTTCTCTCAACATCTTCAATGTCACTTCCAGAGTTCCAGTGTTCGTATAAGTGATCTTCCCTTTAATCTCATCTTCAATCTCCGCTGCCATTTCACCTATCAGATAAAAATTAGCTACGCGATCTTTTAAGAATTCCAGGTGCGGCAATATAGAATCGCCATGCCCGCGTTTTTTTCCACCGATGATTAAGTGAATAGGAAGTTTAAAATCCTCCATCGCTTTCACTGCTGTCATCGTCGCGTCCCAGTTGGTGCTTTTAGCGTCGTTGTAGGCGCGGAACTTTGGAAGGCCTTTTACGTTTGCAACATACTCAATACGGTGGTGAACACCACCAAATGTATTGATGGATTCCTGGATGGATTTTTTACTTAGTTTGATAACTTCAGCGACTTTCACAATGAAAGAAAGGTTTACAAGGTTGTGAATTCCTGGCAGTTTAAATTCTTTTGTATCGTAACTAACTTCAGGTTTTCTTGTATCGATGGAAAGTTTTTTTCCTTTCTGTTTTACGGCCCAGTCTTTAATGATCTTAAAATCTTCAGGGTAAATGAGAACATCATTCTCCGTGAATCTATTGGTAATGAAAAATTTTGATCTTCCGTACTCTTCAATCGTTGCATATCTCTCACCGTGATTCTGGTAAAGATTTAAAATGATCGCGATGTTCACATGAAAATGATCAATACTCTCTAATTGAAAACTTGAAAGTTCCAGTAGTATAAAATCAGCGTGGTTTTTTGTTTTTAAAACATCGTAAGCATAATCACAAAAAGGCACACCGATATTTCCACCGACGAAAACTTTTTTGTGATCGGTTTCAATCATCTCACCTAAAAAAGTAGTCGTTGTCGTCTTACCGTTTGTTCCGGTAATCCCGATAACCGGCTTTAAAAAATTATTCGCTTCAAGATACCTGTAAGCGAGTTCGATTTCACCCCAGACTGGAATGTTTTTATCCGTCAGTGGCCTAAGTAATTTATGATCGCGGGGAATTCCCGGGCTCAAAATGACGATATCAATATTATTTAATTTAGAAGGAAGAGCTGGATCGTTTTCTGAAAAACAGTTTTCAACACTCACGAAATCAAGAACACCTGGTGTTTTTGCCCAAGTCGAAACTTCACCACCGTTAATCGCGATGATTTCACCTTCCATTTCTTTCACGAAACGAAGCGCTGAGAGTCCTGAAACGCCCATACCATAGACTGCAATTCTTTTATTTTTCAAATTAAACATGCTAAAAGTATAGCCAATGAACTTTAAAAGTCACGCATTAAGCCTCGCGGAATTCACTTCAAAATACTCTCCTCTTTGGAATAAAGAGATCATGAATGAATACCCCGAGTCCATTGATGACTACCCACGTGAATGGATTGATTTACTTGACTCACTCACTGACGATGAGCTCTTTGATGTGGACTGCAAACGCCCCGTTGAGAAATTAAAAGGCACCAGCTTCGAAACTTTCGTGCAGACCATCAAGACCCTCTCTGATATTCCTAAAATAACTCCCGTCCCGGAACTTCCTCTCGAGGATTGGGCCTTTCAGGGCGTAAAAAAGAAAAAGCGCCATGAGATTCAAAAAATAGTTCCGGTACTAAAAAAAGTCCGCGATGAAAAAAAATTCGATTACGTCGTTGATATCGGCGGTGGTGTCGGCCACTTGTCCCGCGTTCTTTCTCATTACCATGCGATTCCTTCCATCTCCATTGACCAGAATGTTGAGTTTCAGGAAATCGGCCGCGGTCGTTTACAGAAATTCAGAAAAATTGAAGGTGCTCAGGACGTAACGTTTATGAATATTACGTTCGGAAAAAAAGAAGATGATCCAGAGCTTGGAAAAATATTTAATGAGCATTCACTGGGATTGGGGCTTCATACGTGTGGAGCTCTTGCCAACACTCTCATTCAAAACACAATCGATCATCACACTATGGGCCTGTTAAGTTTTGGATGCTGTTATCATACACTTAAAGCAAATGTAGATTTTCCCCTTTCAACTTTTTACAAAGAACAACATTTTCCTGTTCTCAATTTGTATGGATTTACGCTGGCCACACGCTCACATGCTGAAACGACATTAGAGACCTATAAAACCAAAGAGCGTGTAAAAAAATATCGTTATGCACTTCATTTATTTCTCATGAAAAATTTTGGTAAAAAATCTTTCATCGAAGTTGGTGAATGTCATTTAAGTACTTACTGGGAACCCTTCCATGTTTATATTTCAGAAAAATTAAATTTCCTGAAACTGGAACACAATTTTACCAATGAAGATTTTGATCATTTTTATGAATCGACAGAAATACAAAAAGATCTTCGTGAAATGTTTTTATGTAATGTGATCAGATGGCAACTAGGTCGTGTTCTGGAAATTTATCTGCAGGTAGACCGCTGTCTTTACCTGGAAGCAAATGGTTTTGAAGTCAAACTTGAGCAGTATTTTGAAGAAGCGCTTTCTCCCAGAAATCTCGGAATACTTGCGCTTCAAAAAGAAAATTAATTAAATTTTTTGAAAGTTAAAACATCAGTACGCATTTCAACATCATCACCTTCTTCATCATAACCCATGATACTCATTTTAACTGTCACTTCGCCAGTGGCCGAAGTTTTTAAAACAGTTAAAAAAACAGAACCTTCGTCTTGAGCTAACCAGTAATGATTTTTATTAGTCCAGTCTGATGGATTCGCTGATAGTTCTGTGTTTTGCCAGTAGTACCACTCGTTTGCGACAGTAATTTTATCAGCTTCGATGTACTCACAAACCTGAGCGTGAATCTCACCTTCTTTAAATGAAAATGCACCAACCACTTCCTGTTTTGCATTTAACATATAATAAGTGTGTTCCCACTCATCATGCTCTTCAGTTAAATCCTGAGAAGCATAGTTTCCGCAGGCCTTAAGTGGAGTTGATTCGCGTGCAAATAATTGAGTTGTTGTAAGTAGCGCCAGTAATAATAAAGTTTTCATATATCGATTCCTCAAAGTTTAAATTTAAACCTGAGTATCAAGATAGGCTCAGCTTATCCAATCTAATAATTAGATGTCTCCTAGCTCTCCACTTTAGACCAAAAAAAGGCCACCCGAAGGTGGCCTAATTAAAAATTAACGTAAGAAAAGCATGTCGTAGTATTTCGGAAGCATGTAGAACTGATTTGGGATCAATTCTTCAAGTTCATTACAAACACCGGCCATAGTTGTCACAGTCGTCATTAATTCAGTGGCAATTCTCTCTGCATATTTCTGGTGATCAGTGTGATCTCCAGAAAGCTCTTTATGTAATGTCTGAGAAAGTGCGTGAACTTCATCGATCTTAGTTGAAACTTTTTTGTAAGCATCAAGTTCGAAGTTTGAAGCTCCACCAATTTCTTTCTGACCTTTGATAAGGTTAGCAAGAACTGATTTATATTCAAGTGCTGAAGGAATAACGAACTGGTGAATCATGTCGATCATCGTTTCGAATTCGATTTCTCTGATCTTGATGTATCTCTCAAGTAGAATGTTGTAACGAGTTTCGATTTCTGTTTCGTGGAAAATTCCATTGCGAACAAGGAACGAGTAGTCCTCTTTATTCGTCATAGTCTTTAGAGCTTCCGGAGTTGTACGAAGATTTGGAAGTCCACGTCGGCTAGCCTCAGTTACCCATTCTTTCGAGTATCCGTCTCCGTTGAAAACAGCTTTTAATGAATCACCCATTAATTTCTTAATTAGTCCCAACAATGCCTGATCTACAGTTTGGCCTTTTCCAAGTTCAGCTTCAAGGTAAGTGTTAGCTTCAACGAATACATCAGTAACAGCGGCGTTTAGTACAGTCATCGGGAAACCGATAGCGTGGGAAGAACCAACTGCACGGAACTCAAATTTGTTTCCAGTGAAAGCAAAAGGTGACGTTCTGTTTCTGTCTGTGTTGTCTTTTAATAAATGTGACAACTGGTTTGTACCAAGGTTGATAACATTGTTTGTTGTTGGCGTGAATGATTTGTCTTCCATGATAGCGTGGAAAATTTTATCAAGCGTATCACCAAGGTAGGCAGAAATAATTGAAGGAGGTGCTTCGTTAGCTCCAAGTCGGTGGTCGTTACCTGCACCAGAGATGGCCATACGAAGTGGTTTTGCATTTCTATCAAGAGCATTTACGATGATTGCAACAGTTGCAAGGAATCTTAAATTAGATTGTGGTTCGCTCCCTGGCTCTAATAAGTTTAATCCTGTGTTGTCACTCATCGACCAATTCACGTGCTTACCAGAACCGTTAATTCCAGCGAATGGTTTCTCATGAAGTAGAACCATCATTTCGTGTTTCTCAGCAATTCTTCTCATCGTAGTCATGACCATTTGATTGTTATCAGAGGCCACGTTTGCTTCAGTAAAAATCGGCGCCATTTCGAACTGCCCTGGAGCAACTTCGTTGTGACGAGTTTTTGAAGGAATTCCTAAACGGTGAAGTTCGTAATCAAATTCCTGCATGAAAGCTAAAACGCGATCAGGAATTAATCCGAAGTAATGATCTTCCAGCTGTTGGTTACGGGTTGTAAGAGCTCCAAATAAAGTTCTTCCAGTCATCACTAAATCGGGACGAGCGTAATAGAATGCTTTATCAACTAAGAAATACTCTTGCTCGGCTCCGCATGTAACGATTACTGATTTTGAATCTTTGTGACCTGCAAGTTGTAAAAATTTAGTCGCAGCAGGGCCTAGCTTTGAAATTGATTTTAAAAGAGGAGTTTTAATATCCAGTGACTCACCTAAGTAAGAGACGAAGGCCGTCGGGATACAAAGAGTTTTTCCGTTTACTGTTTCAATTAAAAACATTGGTGATGTTAAATCCCAAGTTGTATATCCACGAGCTTCGAAAGTTGAGCGCGATCCACCGTTTGGAAATGATGAAGCGTCCGGCTCACCTTGCATTAATTGAGAAGCAGATAATCTCTCAATCGCTTTTCCTTCTTTATTGAAAGAGAAAAAGGCATCGTGCTTTTCTGCTGTTCCACCTGTTAATGGCTGGAACCAGTGACAAAAGTGAGTCGCACCATTTTTAACTGCCCATGCAGTTACAGCGTTAGCAACAGCTTCAGCATGTTCTTTTTTAATTCCTCTTCCGGCGTCCAGGGCAGAGATGATTTCTTTTTTTACAGCATCAGAAATGTCTTCAGAAGTTTTGAAATCAAAAGTTAATTCACCATAGTAATCACTTACTTTTTTAGTTTGTCCCATGTTGTCTAATGGAATTGTGAATTTTCTTGGATTTCTTGAAGTAGCACGGTTACGCAAACTAGAAACAGACTCTCTCAAATCAGTCGTCATATTACATCCTCCCCGATGAATTTCTTGGGCCTGCGGAGATTGTAATTTTAAATACCTAAATGTTAAAGAAGTTTTGTAGTAATTTTACCTAAAGAGTTTTTAAACACATTAGAGTGATCATGGCGAAAAAAAGGAGTAGCGTACCTATTGTTGCCTGTAGTTCTTCTGGCATCATTGTTAGTTCCTGACTGAAATTAAAATCTGTTAACAGTTATGCCAAAAATTTTTAAACTCAGCAAGTCAAATATGGTTTACTTTAGGGGTTTAAAACCTTCTCTGCCAATCCTTTATCAACGACAGTAATCGCACGCAGTTTCATTGGGACAATCCCCACATTCATGGTCAACGTGGCAAGGCTTGCGAGCCTTGAAATAGTAAATGTGTATGACTCGTTTGCTCTTAAATATTTTGGATACTCGTTGTAGCGGTCTTTTAAAACGCGCATTCCATTGATGGCAAGAATCTCATCACCGGCGTTAAGGCCGGCCTTATAAGCTGGACCGTCGAGCGTCACAGTGCGAACCAGAACGCGGTCGCCTAAAAATTCCGGTTCAAATCCGAGCCATGGAGATTCCGATTTATCCCAATCGAACTTTAGTCCCGCTTCACTGCAGATTGATTCAAGATCTATTTCCTGAGTAGTTGAGGTCATCAGTTCAAACTTTTCTCTGATTTCTTTTCCACCGATTTCTTCAACCATGGAATAAACCATTTCGGCATCTACTCCACGCTCAGGATGATTTGTATAATCATTCCATAGAAGTTTCAGAAGATCGTTGATGCTCTTTCCTTTCTTTGCGAGAAGAATATTTAAGGCGAAAAAAACAATTCCACCTTTTAAATAGTAACTCACGCTTGAGTTACTTGAGTTTTCATCCGGCCTGTATAACTTAATCCAGGAATTGAAAGATGATTCATCCAGTGAATGAAATTTTCTTCCAGGTACTGATAGGTAGCGGTTTAAATTTTCTTTTTGCATTTCTAAATATTCATCTAATGAGATCAATCCCATTCTATAAATAAAGAGTTCATCCATTAATGAAGTTAAGCCTTCAGCGAGCCATAAAAGATTTGATGTCGCTTCTTTTAAATAATCAAAAGGGCC